>JAZUJM010000179.1:0-38576 GCA_045642785.1 Acutalibacteraceae bacterium
AGGAGGAAATGAAGAAGATAATCAAGGAAGATCTTGCCCTTGAACGCTTTGAAATGACCCCCGACGAGGCCATAGCATACTATGAAAACCTCGGCGAAATCTACAAAGTGGAGCTTGTTAAGGAGCACGCCGACAACGGTGAAAAAATCAGCTTCTACAAGCAGGGCGAGTTCACCGAGCTTTGCGCCGGCCCGCACATCCCCTCCACCGGCAGAATCAAGGCTTTCAAGCTCACCTCCTGCACCGGTGCTTACTGGAGAGGCAATGAGAAAAACAAGATGCTTCAGCGAATCTACGCCACCGCTTTTTCAAAGAAGGATGACCTTGACGCCTATCTTGAATCCGTTGAAGAGGCAAAGAAGCGCGACCACAATAAGCTCGGCCGTGAGCTTGAGCTGTTCACCACAAGCGACCTTATCGGCCAGGGCCTGCCCATTATGCTCCCCAACGGTGCAAGAATAATCCAGCTTCTTCAGCGCTTTGTTGAGGATACCGAGCAGGCAAGGGGCTGGCAGCTCACAAAAACCCCGTTTATGGCAAAGAGCGACCTTTACAAGCTCTCCGGCCACTGGGATCATTACAAGGACGGTATGTTTGTGCTCGGCGATGAAGAAAAGGATGACGAAGTTTTCGCCCTTCGCCCCATGACCTGCCCGTTCCAGTATCAGGCATATCTCAACAAGGCAAGAAGCTACCGCGACCTGCCCCTTCGTTACAACGAAACCTCCACCCTTTTCAGGAACGAGGCCTCCGGCGAAATGCACGGCCTTATCCGTGTTCGCCAGTTCACAATTTCCGAAGGTCACCTTATGTGCACCCCCGAGCAGCTTGAGGACGAGTTTAAGAACTGCCTTGAGCTTGCGATTTACATGCTCAAGACCCTCGGCCTTTATGAGGATGTCAGCTACCGCTTCTCTCAGTGGGATCCCGATGACAGAGCAAAGTACATCGGCACCGAGGAGCAGTGGGACGAGGCTCAGGGAATAATGAAGAAAATCCTTGACCACCTTGAAATCCCCTACAAAATCGGCGTCGGCGAAGCCGCATTCTACGGCCCGAAGCTTGACATTCAGATTAAGAACGTTTTCGGCAAGGAAGACACCCTTATCACCATTCAGATTGACCAGATGCTTGCTGAGAAATTCGGCATGGAATATGTTGCGGCAGACGGCACAAAGAAGAACCCCTACATCATTCACAGAACCTCAATCGGCTGCTACGAAAGAACGCTTGCCCTGCTTATCGAAAAATATGCAGGCGCCTTCCCGCTCTGGCTTGCACCCGAGCAGATAAGACTTCTCCCCATTGCCGACCGTCACCATGAAAAGGCAAGAGAGCTGCGCTCCAAGCTTGAAGCTGCCGGCTTCCGCGCAACGGTTGATGAAAGAAGCGAAAAAACCGGCTACAAGATTCGTGAAGCTCAGCTTAAAAAGATTCCCTATATGCTTCTTATCGGCGACAAAGAGATTGAAGACGGCACCGTTTCCGTTCGCAAGAGGGGCGAGGGTGACCTCGGTTCAATAGCATTTGATGAATTTGTTGCAAAGGCAAAGGCAATCAACGATTCCAAAGAGATATTTTAAACCACAATAAAAAAGGAAGGAAGAAATTATGACAACCATCAAAAAATCACTTGCCGTTATCCTTTCCGTTCTTATGATTGCCGCCTCCGGCGCAATCCTTGTTAATGCCGAGGGCGTTTTCACCGTTACATTTGACGCAAACGGCGGCACCTTTGCCGCAAATGCAGTTACCCTTAAGGCTGTTAACGAAGGCAGCGATATTACGGCAGAAGGCATTTCAACCCCCACCTGCACCTTTAAGGAATTTGCCGGCTGGGCACTTGACAAAGCCGCCGAAACCGGCGCTGTTGAAGCCACCGACATCATCGGCACCATGGGCAGCGAAAGCATGACCGTTTACGCCGTTTGGGCAGATGCAGCCTGCGGCGAAAACGCAACCTACACCGTTGCAAACGGACTTCTCACCATCAGCGGCTCGGGCGTTATAACCGGAAGCGAGGATTGGGCAAAGAACGCCGCCTCCATAGCCTCGGTTGCATTTGCAGAGGGCTGCACCTTTGACGGAATCGGCGAAAAGGCCTTTGCCGGGCTCACCGCTCTTAAAACAATCAATCTTTCCGCCGTTGCGGATATAGCCGCAGCCTCCGGGGCTTTTGAGGGCTGCACCGCACTTGAAAGCATAGTGCTCCCCGCCGGTGCAAAGGTTATTCCCGAAAAGTGCTTCAAAGGCTGCACCGCACTTAAGGATTTCTCCTTTGACGGAATAGAAGAAATCGGCGACGAGGCTTTTTACGGCTGCACAGCCATGCCCACCACCCTTGTTTTTGAAAAGGGCGTTGACATCAGGCTCAATCCCATCGGCTCGGCCTTCGGCTTCGGCACCGACGGAAAAGCCATCAAGGATTACACAATAGTAACCGACGGAGAAAGCCTTACCGAATATGCCAAAACAAACGGCTTCTATATGAGCCACACCACCTACAGCTTCACCCGCACATTCTCATTTGCAAAGAGGATTATCCCCTCACTTTCAAAAATAATCCCCGCTTTCTGGAATATCATCGTTTCGGCTTTCAACAGCGTTATTTCCGTTTTCAACAGAGTATCAAAATAAAAAGCCATTAAAGCTTTCAGCTCCCGGCGTGAAATAATTCACGCCGGGAGCTTTTAATTAAAATGAAAAGCCCTGCGGTGCATTGAAACCGCAGGGCTGAGTGAACACATTGACTTGAATGAAAACGGCAAATACTGTGAGCTCCGGAACGCTCAGGCGGTGTATTATGCCTGAGATTGCAAGTTAATTCAGGAACGGAATAAATGCCCAGATTACGGCAAAAAATATTGTGGGCAGCATATTGGCAACCTTTAATCTGTTGCCGAAAACCTGATTGATTCCTATGCAGGCAATCAGCATTGAGCCGGTCAATGAAAGATTCGACAGAGCCGCGTCCGTAAGGACCGGCTCTATTGCTTTTGCAAGGGCGGTAAAGGTGCCCTGCACCACCGCCACGGGAATGGCGGAAAAAATGCACCCCTTGCCCATTGAGGCAGTCATAACCGTCACAATAATAACATCCAGCAGGGTTTTGACAGCAAGAATCGAATAATCGCCGTAGATTCCGTCTTTGATTGAGCCGACAATCGCCATGGCACCCACGCAAACGGTAACCGAGGCCGAAACAAAGCCTTCAACAAATGCGCGGTTTTTCTCCCCCGTGCTGCCCGTTTTTCTTTTAAGCCATTCGCCGAGCTTTTCAAAAAAGGCATCAATATTAAGAATCTCACCCAACAGCGAGCCGAGGGCAAAGCAGACTATCATCATCATTGTGCCCTGAGTCTGCAGCTTGCCGTTTTCGATAATAAAAATCTCCTGCAAAGCGCCGGAGGCACCTATAAACATAACGCAAAGGCCGACGGCCTTAATAAGTGTTTCCTGAAGCCTTTGATTCATCAGCTTTCCGAAAAGCAGGCCGATTATTCCGCCGCCGATTATTCCGGCAACATTGATTATTGTTCCGAGTCCGACCACAGTATTATTTTTCTCCCTCAATTATTACATCAATATTTTTTTCGATAAGGTCAAAAAAGCGGGAAACGATTTTTTTGTCTTCCTCTCCGCCGCGCACGCACATTGAAAGGGTCATTTCGTTTCGCATTGAGGTTACCGAAAGGAGCATATACGGCTTGTATTTAACCGCACCGCTCATAAACCCGTCAGTCGGCTCATGGCCGCAAAGGGCAAGCTTATCCGCCTCCAGCACGCCGATGTTGCTCATGGCAAGCATGGGGTTGGAGTAGCCTATTTTTATTATCTCCTCCGAAGCGGCGTGGGGCATAATCTTATAGCCGAGCGAAAGCAGGGGCAGGCCGTAAAGCCCCATAAATTTATCCTGCTTGAATTTATTTGAGCTTCTTGCGGTGTAGCGAAGGGTTTCAAAAATGTCGCGCCCGCGCTCCGGCACGCGGCATTGCATCCACGCGGTCTGATTTGTAACGCCCGTGGAGGCCGCCGATTTCATATGCCGCCTTAAATCAATGGCACAGGATATTGTGACGCTTTCGGATTTATCAAAGCCCGCAAGCTCATAAATGCTGTAAAAGTAAGCGGCGGTGAGCACATCGTTAATGGTCGCGCCGTATTTTTTGCCGGCGGCCTTGATAAGCGGAAATTTCTGAGCACTTATCCTGCGGCGGGCAATAAATGAAGAATCGTTTTCATTTTCGGGCGCAAACGGGAAACGGTGGTCATCCTTTGAATTGATGTTTTTATAAAGATTCTTTGCCGCCTTCTGGTCGGCAGGTGAAAAATCGTTATACACCGATTCATAGCTTCTTGTGCCGCACCTGAAATCAAGCGGGCTTACGCCCTTTTCGATGTAGGCATTGTAGTTTTCACACAGCGCTTTTAAGAAATATTTAAAATCACCGCCGTCCATACACATATGGTTTTCAACAATGCAAAGCGTGCTTTTGCCGGAGTGCTTAAAAACGCACACCTTCATCTGAAGTGAGCCCTCCGGCGGCAGATATTGGGCCAAAAAGCGGTCAATTTCCTGCGCAAGCTCACTTTCCTCAACGGATTTAACGGTAACAACCTCGTTGATATCATAATCCTTAACGCTCCAGTAGGGGCGGATATGATTGTCGGTAAAGCTTGAATGAAAAACCGGGGATTTTTCAAAAAAGCAGATGAAAACGGTTTTAAGAGCTTCAACATCTATTTCATAATCATAGTGAAGCTCGGCGTGAACCATACGGTCGTTATAATCGCGGAAAAGGTAGTGCATTTTATCCCACAATTCGGCCTTAAGCTTTAATTCGCTCATTCTTCCGCCTCCGTTTCCGCTTCATCTCTGCTGTTGATAATAAGCTTTGCAAGCACAATCGCGACATCCGCAATAACCGAAAGCAGTATAATCAGCCAACCCGGGTGCCACGGCAAAATGCCGGGAATACAAAGCGCCACATAAACCAGCGCGGTCTGAATCGGCAGATACAGCAGCACAAAGGTCAGCAGGAACCTTTGCCCGGAAAAATACGCATAAAGCTCATCGGCGGCAAGCATAAGAACAGCGCCGATAATGAAAGCAAGAAAACTGTATTTAACCCCGAACACAAGCAGCAGCACAAGGAAAACAAAGGTTGCCGCAAGCATAACGCATACCGCCAGCAAGAATCTTGAAACCGGGTGAAAAATGCTCTTTCTTTTTGAAAGACGGTTAATCGCAATGGCGGAATAATAAATTGCAAGCAGGCTGAACCCGCCCTCCAATATAAGCCAGCTGTGTTTTATATCGGTGCAGAAAAGCACCGCAAGAAAAGCGCAGACGACAACAAGTGAATAAAGAACGGTGCCGAGCAGGTTGAATTTAACAAAATTCGCCGCTCTTTTTTTCTTCCTTTCGCTTTCAACAAGCTTTTGAAATTCGCCGGGAATATCCGGGTGCTCGCCTATGATAAGGTCGCAAAGCACATTGTCATCCCTGAGCCCGCGCGCCGTAAGCTCATCGGCACGGGCAGCGGTCTGCTCAACCAGCCCCGTTTTGAATTTGCGTGCAAGGGCGGTGTCGGGCAGGCCTGCGAAGGCGGAATTTAAATAATCGTTGACCTTCTTCATAAAATCACCTTTAATCGGTTCGTTTGTCGTTAATAAAAATCACAATTCGCGCAACTATCAGGAAAAGCCCTATGCCCGCAATAAGCAGGGGCAGCATAAGCACATAACCCAGAGCGGCGTTATATTCCCTTTCACCCATAAACAGTTCAAAAACAAATTCGGGGTTATAGAACGGATAGGCGAAAAACGCCGGGTCGGAAACAGCGCCGCGCACAATGGAAAACAGCGAATAAACAAGCGGGTAAATACCGAACAGCGGCAGTACGCGGTGATTGATTTTTCTGTTCGTGAACGGAAAAAACCAAAGTATTACCATAAACGGCGGCACTATCATATGGTGAAACACCTGAATAAACGATGCCATACTGTGAGCGGCGGTATCCCACTTGAAGGGCGGAGTAAAACCAAGCGGTATTCCGCAGCAGTAAACCGCGCCGGTAACTATGATATAGGTGGTAACAAGCGCACCCACCGTGGGGTTAAAGGCAATCTTTTTTGCCCGCGCGCTGCCGAAAATAGCAAAGGCGCAGGTGAGAAGATAAAAGCACACAAATATGTTTGACTGCACGGTGAAATAGGAAAGAATGTTATATTTGCCATAGTCAATCGGGCTGAACTCGGGGTCATATTCAAAAACATAGTATGAAAGCCGGTGAACAATAACCAGCACGCCGAAAACGCCCATTATCAGAAGCAGCACTCCGAGCAGCTTACTGCCCGCGGCACCCGTTTCCCTTTCGGTGCGGGAAAAGCCGAGCTGAGATTTATATTTTTTATGAGCCACGATAACCGCCCCCTTTTATTATAATATTTTATGTCATTTATCCGATTTTGTCAAAGGTTTTAGGTTTTTTTACCCGTTGAAGCCGTTTAATAAGCGAATAAATCAGCCGATTATGGGCAAAATAAACAAAGTTTAATGATTCGGTTTCCAATGGTTTTGGAATACAAGCCGAATTTTTAAAAGCGGCATCTTTATCGTTGACGATTTTCGTATTTGTGATATAATATCCATGTTTGGAAAAATGATTATTGTTCTCGAAAAAAATTAATCTCAGGAGCGCAGATAAAGATGTTTGTTAAAGATGTTGTTGTTCAGAATCAGGTGGGTCTTCACGCCCGCCCCGCAACCTTTTTCATTCAGAAGGCTAACGAATTCAAATCTTCCATATGGATTGATAAGGACGAGCGCAAAGTAAACGCCAAAAGCCTTTTGGGCGTTCTCTCACTCGGCATCATCGGCGGCACAAGCATCCGCATTGCCGCTAACGGCCCCGATGAAGAGGAAGCGGTCAATGAGCTTGTTAAGCTTGTTGACTCGGGATTTGCTGATTAACAGTCCCGCAACGGCAGGTGACGCTTTTAGCCACCTGCCTTTTTATTTTTTTATCAAGTGAGGTGAGAGCGCTTTGAACGAAAAGATGAAGGAGCTGCGCAAAAAGGCAATGGCTCTGCCGCTGACCCCCGGCGTTTACATTATGAAAAACAAAAAGGGTGAAATTATCTATATCGGCAAGGCGAAGGCGCTCAAAAACCGTGTGAGCCAGTATTTCGGCTCACAGAACAACCACGGAATCAAGGTTCGCCGAATGGTGGAGAATGTTGATGATTTTGATTATATTCTCACCGACAGCGAATTTGAGGCCCTTGTGCTTGAGTGCAGCCTTATCAAGCAGCACTCACCGAAATACAACATTCTTTTAAAGGATGACAAGGGCTACTACTATATCAAAATCACCCCCGCGCCGTGGAAAAACATTTTTGCAGTCAAGCAAAAATTAAATGACGGCGCGGAATATATAGGCCCCTACACCGGGTCACACGCGGTTTCCGAAACGGTGGATGAAGCAAAGAAGCTTTTTCTTCTGCCCGCCTGTTCAAAGCAGTTTCCGCGTGATTTCGGCAAAAGCCGCCCCTGCCTCAATTATTTTATCTCCCAATGTGCCGCCCCCTGCGCCGGAAAAACCACCGAGTCGGCTCACAATGAGGCTGTGGAGCAGGCAATCTCCTTTATTGTTAACGGAAGCGACGGCATTATTAAATCCCTCACCGAAAAAATGACCGCCGCCGCCGAAAATCTTGAATTTGAAAAGGCCGCAAAGCTCCGTGACAGAATCAGCGCCATAAAGAAAACGGGCGAAAAGCAAAAGGTTGTCAGCGCCGGGGTTAAGGAGCAGGATGTTTTTGCCGTTGTGGGCGCGGGTGAGGGCGATGAAAACGCCAAAGCCTGCCTTTCGGTTCTTCGCTTTTCCGGCGGAAGACTTTATGACAGCGAGTATTTTCTTATTGATTATCCCGATGATATGCCCTCCGCCCGCCACGAGCTTATCCGCAACTATTACTCAATGCGCCGCAACATTCCGCCGCGCGTTACCGTTGACGGCGAGGTTGCTGACTGTGAGCTTATAGAAAGCTGGCTTTCCTCATTGGCACAAAGAAAGGTTTCCGTTTTCACCCCCCAGCGCGGTGAACAGAAAAAGCTGCTTGAAATGTGCCGCAGCAATGCCGCGCAGAAGCTTGCACTCAGCCTCGGGCGCAACGGTCACACAACAGCCGCGCTTGATGAGCTTGCCGCCCTGCTCGGTATGAAGATTCCGCCCGATTACATTGAGGCATATGATATTTCTCACACCGCGGGCAGCGACAATGTTGCCGGTATGGTGGTTTTCCGCTCCGGCGTACCCTACAAAAAAGCCTACAAGCGTTTTTCAATCAAATCCTTTTCCGGCCAGGATGATTATGCCTCCATGGCAGAGGTGCTTGACCGCAGAATGGCAAGGTATGAGGAGGAAAAGGAAACGGGCGAGGGCTTCGGCAGGCTGCCCGACCTTATTCTGCTTGACGGCGGCGTGGGGCAGGTAAACGCAGTCAAAGCCGTGCTTGAGCGCCGCAATATCACCGTGCCGCTTTTCGGTATGGTAAAGGATAATCACCACCGAACCCGCGCCATAACGGGCGACGGCGGCGAAATTGCTCTCACCTCAAAGCGCGCGGCATTCACGCTTGTTTCCTCCATTCAGGAGGAGGTTCACCGATTTTCGGTAAAATATCACCGTGAAAAGCACCGCTCCGCCTCGCTCTCATCCTCACTTACCGATATTGAAGGGGTCGGCAAAACAAGGGCCGCCGCCCTTCTGCGCCGCTTCAAAACGCTCAAAGCAATATCGGAGGCAGACATTGATGAGCTTGCCGCGGTGCCCGGAATGAATAAAAAAGCCGCCGAAGCTGTTAAAAAGGCGTTTTGCGGTGATAATATTTGACAGCAGGTCTGTTTTTTCTTTTCGCGGGCTTGACAATTAATGTATAAAAATGGCATAATAAGATGATTATTTATGTTGATTCAAAGGGGGGCACAAAATGCGCGTCATAACCGGCACGGCAAGGGGCCGCGCACTTCGCACTCTTGAGGGTGACGAGGTTCGCCCCACCACCGATAAGGTAAAGGAATCAATGTTCAACATCATTCAGTTTGAGGTTGAGGGCCGCAAAGTGCTTGACCTTTTTGCCGGCTCCGGCCAGCTCGGGATTGAGGCACTCAGCAGGGGCGCGGAAAGCGCGACCTTTGTTGATGTTGCCAAGGAGCCGATAGCCGTTGTTAAAGAAAACCTTCAAAAAACGGGTTTTCTTTCAAAGGCGGAGGTTGTTCGTTCCGATTCCCTTTCGTTTTTACGAATGACCGGCAAAAAATTTGACCTTGTTTTTCTTGACCCGCCGTATTCAACCGGGCTTTTGCAAAAAGCGCTTGACCTTGTCGGCGATGTTGTTGCCGAGGGCGGCACCGTGATTTGCGAATCCCCGTTTGGCGAAGAAATGCCGGAATCCCCCTCCGGCCTCACAAAGCACAGAGATTATAAATACGGCAAAATAGCCCTTACGGTTTACAGAAAAGAAATTTGAACTTTTTTAACAGAAAGGAAAAGAGCCATGGATAGTGTACAGACCATAGAAAAATGCCTCGACCAGATAGAAGACGTGCTTGAAACCGGCAGCCGATTTGCCCTTACAAACAAAACAGTCATCGACGCCGCTCCCATAAAAACCGCCATTGAGGATATCCGCCTCAATCTCCCTGCCGAGATTGCTCAGGCAAGGGCCGTGGTTGCCGACCGCAACAGTATTCTTGTTAAGGCAAGGGATGAGGCAGTCAACGCCACCACCTCCGCTCAGGAAAAGGCACGCACAATGATAGCCGGCGCCGAGATGAAGGTTAAAGAAATGGTTGCCAAAACCGAGGAGTTTGCAAACAAACGCGTAACCGACGCCCAGACCCAGTCCAAGGCTCTTATTGACACCGCCACCGAGGATGCCAGAATAATCCGCGCCAACGCTCAGCTTGAAGCGGCGGCACTTATCGAAAACAGCGAGGTTGTTCGCGCCTCCCGTGCCTCCGCCGAGGAAATTATGGCCGAGGCAAGAGCAAATGCCGACGCCCTTATTGCCAAGGCAAGGGCTCAGGCGGATTCCATGATTTCGGCGGCAGAGCAGCAGGCAAGCAGAACCATTGAGGAAGCAAGAGCCCGCTCCGACGAAAGCATTGACAACGCAAACAAGTGGTCGGCGGAAATCCGCGTTGCCGCAGGCGATTTTATTGAAGAGATTATGAGAACTGCCGATAATGCAATTACCGACAGCCTCAACGCCATTCGCAGTGCGCGCGGCAGCATAAAAACCGTTACCGGCAAAGCAGACGAAGATAACAACTGATTTCCGAAAATAGTTTCAGCCGTGTTATGCTGGCAGAGCAAGAATCTGCGCACGACACGGCTGTTTTCTTTGATTTATTAACAAAATAAGAAAAAGAGCTTGACTTTGCTATGATAATGTGTTACTATGCTAAAGCGTTAAACATTATCAGGTATTACCATATTCTTTTTCAGATAAGGAGCCGCGCAGATGAACAGGCAGATAACACCCGATTCAACCGAAAGCATTATTTTTGCTCTTCGTTCTCTTTTTGATTCCTACGGCTATGCCCATTATAAAATGAGCAAGTTTGAGGAATACGACCTTTACTCAAAAAACAAGGATTTCCTTGTTTCCGACGGAGTAATCACCTTCACCGACACCAACGGTAAGCTTATGGCCTTAAAGCCGGATGTTACCCTTTCAATAGTCAAAAACACAAACGACACGGAAACAGGCGTTTACAAGCTTTGCTATGATGAAAACGTTTACCGTGTTTCCAAGGGCACCCGTTCTTTCAGGGAGCTTATGCAGGCCGGGCTTGAATGTATAGGCAAAATTGATGACTACTGCATTTTTGAGGTTCTGACCCTTGCGGCAAAAAGCCTTCAGACCATTTCGGAAAGCAGTCTGCTTGATATTTCCAACCTCGGCATTCTCTCCGAGCTTATTGAAAGCGCCGGCATACCGGAGAGCGAAAAATCCGACTGCTTCCGCCTTATAGGCGAAAAGAATCTTCATGAACTCACCGCAAAATGCCTCGGCCTCGGTGTTGATGAAAAGGCTATTGAAGCAATCAAGCAGCTTGTTGCCCTGCGCGGTGCACCCGCCTCCGCTTTGCCCCGACTTGAAAGCTGCGTTGTCGGTATGGTGAGCGAGCAGACTCTTTGCTCCTTTAAACGCATTGTTTCGGCTCTCAGCGCCCAATGTGACAACATAAACATTGACTTTTCAGTCGTTGACGACATTAATTATTATAACGGCATTGTTTTCAAGGGCTTTGTTGAGGGCGTGCCGAGCAGCGTGCTCTCCGGCGGCCAGTACGATTCGCTTATGAAGCGGATGAAGCGCAAAAACGGAGCCATCGGCTTTGCGGTTTATCTTGATTTGCTTGAATATCTTGATAACTCCGGCAAAGAATTTGATGTTGATACCGTTCTGCTTTATGACGATAATTCCGCCTTTGAAGAGGTGGAAAAGCTTGCAAACGCGCTTCGCAGCAGCGGTGCGGGCGTGCTCACGGCAAAAGAGGTTCCCGATTCAATAAGATACAGAGCGCTTATCAAAGCGGAAAGCGCGAGGTGAAAATGGAAATGAATAAAATGCTCAATGTTGCCCTGCCCAAGGGCAGGCTCGGCGAAAAGGTTTACGCTATGTTTGAAAAGGCAGGCTTCCCCTGCCCCTCAATCAAAGAGACCAACCGCAAGCTCATTTTTGAAAATGAAGAGTGCGGAGTGCGCTATTTCTGGGTCAAGCCCTCGGATGTTGCAATTTATGTTGAAAGAGGCGCCGCTGATATCGGCGTTGCGGGCAAGGATATTCTGCTTGAATACAAGCCGGATGTTTACGAACTGCTTGATTTGAACATCGGCAAATGCCGTATGGCCGTTGCCGCAAAAAAGGATTTCCGTGACGACACAAGCAAAACCCTGCGCGTTGCCACAAAATTTTCCGAAATCGCGGGTCAGTATTACCGCTCCAAGGGGCGCGATATTGATATAATCCACTTAAACGGTTCCATAGAGATTGCCCCCATTCTCGGGCTTTCGGATGTTATTGTGGATATAGTCGAAACCGGCTCCACACTCAAAGAAAACGACCTTGTGGTTTTTGACACTATAGTGCCCATAAGCGCAAGGCTCATATCAAATAAGGCAAGCTACAAATTCAAGGGCGACGCCATAGACCGCCTTGCAAAAGAGCTCGCAAATCAAACGGAGGAATAAGCTGTGATTAAGATTTTACAATACGGCAAGGTCAGCAGAGAGGATATTTTTTCCGTTTCCGCTCCCAAAATAAATGTTGAGGCAACCGTTTCCGAAATAATCGAAAATGTTAAGGCAAACGGCGACAAGGCGCTTTTTGAATACTGTGAAAAATTTGACAAGGCAAAGCTTTCATCCCTTCTTGTCAGCGAAGAAGAAATTGAAGAGGCCTTTGCCGAGGTTGAGCCGAAATTCATTGATATTTTAGAGCGTGCCGCCGCAAACATACGCAAATTCCACTCAAAGCAGGTTCGCAACTCATTTATCATCAATGATGAAGACGGAATAGTAATCGGTCAGAAGGTGATTCCCGTTGACCGCGCGGGGCTTTATGTTCCCGGCGGCACGGCGGCCTACCCCTCCACCGTGCTTATGGATTCAATCCCCGCCAAAATCGCCGGTGTTAAAGAGGTTGTTATTGTTACCCCTCCCAACGCCGAAGGCAAGGTTAACCCCGTTATTCTTGCCGCGGCAAAGGTTGCCGGGGTGGATAAAATCTTCAAGGTGGGCGGCGCACAGGCCATTGCCGCGCTTGCCTACGGCACCGAAAGCATACCCAAGGTGGATAAAATAGTCGGCCCGGGCAATGCCTTTGTTGCCGAGGCAAAAAAGCAGGTTTTCGGCAAGGTTTCCATTGATATGATAGCGGGCCCGAGTGAAATTCTTATTGTTGCCGACGGCAAAACCAACCCCGAATACGCCGCCGCCGACCTTCTTTCTCAGGCAGAGCACGATAAAATGGCAAGCGCCGTGCTTGTTACCGATTCCGCCGAGCTTGCCGAAAAGGTGAGCGAAGAGATTGAAAAACAGATTCCTCTGCTTCTTCGCGCCGAAATCGCCCGTGCCTCCATTGATGACAACGGCAAAATAATAGTTGCCGATAACCTTGAAACCGTTATTGAAATTGCAAACGAGATTGCACCGGAGCACCTTGAGCTCTGCGTTGATAATCCCTTTGATTATCTCGATAAAATCCGCCACGCGGGTTCCGTTTTTATGGGCCGCAACTGCCCCGAAGCACTCGGTGATTATTTCGCCGGCCCCAATCACACCCTGCCCACAAGCGGCACAGCCAAATTTTCCAGCCCGCTTTCGGTGGATGATTTTGTCAAAAAGACCCAATACACCTATTACACAAGAGCCGCGCTTGAAAAGGTGGCAGAGGATGTTGCCTATTTTGCAAATGCAGAGGGACTTACCGCCCACGCAAAAAGCGCAGTTGTTCGCACCGAGGGGGATAAAAAATGAGCAGCTTTATGAGTCGAAAGTTTTCCTCGCTCGTTCCCTATGTGCCGGGTGAACAGCCCAAAACCAGAAAATTCAATAAGCTCAACACAAATGAATCCCCTTTCCCGCCCTCACCGCTTGCGGTAAAATACGCAAATGAAGCGGCAAAGAATGTTCAGCTTTACTCCGACCCCGACTGCAGGGCGCTCATTGATGCGGCGGTCAAGGCGCTCGGCGTTAAGGAAGATGAAATAATCTTCACCAACGGCTCCGACGAAATTCTGAATTTCGCGTTTATGGCATTTTGTGATGAAAACACTCCGGCGGCATTCCCGAATTACACCTACGGCTTTTATCCCGTTTTTGCCGCCCTCAATTCAATACCGTTTACCGAAATTCCGCTCAATGCCGATTTCACCGTTAATGTTGAGGATTATATCGGCATAAACAAAACAATCTTTATCGCAAACCCCAATGCGCCCACGGGAATCGCTCTTCCCCTTGCCGATATTGAAAGGATAGTCGCCTCCAACCCCGGCAACATAGTTGTTGTTGATGAGGCCTATGTTGATTTCGGCGGCGAAAGTGCAATAAAGCTGATTAACAAATATAATAATCTGCTTGTAACACAGACCTTTTCAAAATCCCGCTCAATGGCGGGGGCACGCCTCGGCTTCGGCGTTGCCTGCCGCGAGCTGATTGCCGACCTTAACACCATTCGTTTTTCCACCAACCCCTACAATATCAACAGCGTAACCATGGCAATGGGTGTCGGCGCACTTGAGGATTCGGAATACTTTGAGAATAACTGCAAAGCCGTTATCGCAAACCGCGAGCAAACCGTTGAAAAGCTCACCGCCCTCGGCTTTGAAATTCTCCCATCCTCAACCAATTTCATTTTTGCAAAGCACCGCACTTTAAGCGGCGATTATATCTATTCCGCACTCAGAGAAAACGGAATCCTTGTTCGCCATTTCAACAAAGAGGGTTTAACGGAATATAACAGAATCTCCATAGGAAGCACGGAGCAAATGGAAGCTCTCGTTTCCGCACTTGAAAAGATTACGGAGGGTAACAGATGAGAAACGCAGCCATTGAAAGAAAAACCGCCGAAACGGATATAAAGCTCAGCCTTGAGCTTGATGGTAAGGGAAGCTCCGAAATCAGCACGGGCTGCGGCTTTCTTGACCATATGCTCACCCTTTTTGCCAAGCACGGCAGATTTGATTTAAAAGTCATCTGCCGCGGCGACACCGAGGTTGATTATCACCACACGGTTGAGGATATCGGCATTGCCCTGGGCTGTGCCTTTGCCGAGGCAATAGGCGACAAAAAAGGCATTTGCCGCTACGGCAGTTTCACCCTGCCTATGGATGAATCGCTCATCCTCTCCGCCGTTGATATCTCCGGGCGTTCATACCTTGGCTTTGACCTGCCAATGCCCACCGAAAAGGTCGGCGATTTTGACACCGAGCTTGTTGAGGAATTCTGGCTCGGCTTTGTTCGCAACGCGGGCGTAACCCTTCACATCCGCCTTCTTGCCGGCTCCAACACCCACCACATAATTGAGGGTGCATTCAAATCCGCCGCAAGAAGCTTTAAAGCAGCGGTTAAAATCGACCCGGATTTTGCCGATGAAATTCCGTCAACAAAGGGAGTTCTGTAATGATTGCGATTATCGACTACGGCGTAGGCAACCTTTTTTCGCTTAAAAGCTCCTTTGCGGCAATCGGCGCAGAGGTTAAGGTTACCGATGATGAAAATGAAATAAGAAAAGCCGACGGAATCATTCTGCCGGGTGTCGGCGCGTTTGAAGACGCGGCAAAAAAGCTGCGTGATTCCGGGCTTGTTGATGTTATAAAGGAGCAGGCGGCGGCAGGCAAACCCCTCATGGGTATCTGCCTTGGTATGCAGCTTCTTTTTGAAAAAAGCTTTGAATACGGCGAGCATAACGGGCTGGGACTTCTTAAGGGCAATGTGCGCCCGATAGCGGATGTTATCCCCGGCGGCCTTAAAATCCCCCACATCGGCTGGAATGCGCTGATTTTCAAAAAAGAAAGCGAGCTTTTTAAATATATCAAAAACGGCGAGCACGTGTATTTTGTTCACTCATTTTATGCCGCCGACTGTGACGATTCCGTTATCGCCGCCTCGGAATACGGTGCCGAGCTCACAGCCGCCGTTGCCTGCGGCAATGTTTACGGCTGCCAGTTCCACCCCGAAAAAAGCGGCAACACGGGTCTGAATATTCTTAAAGCATTCGTTGAAATCTGCAAAAGCTGATGAAAAGGGAGGAAGCAAAATGCTGATTTATCCGGCAATAGACCTCTTTGAGGGCAAGGCCGTGCGCCTTTTCAAGGGCGATTACGCGCAGATGACTGTTTACAGCGAAAATCCCCCTCAGATAGCCGAAGAGTTCAAAAAATGCGGGGCTCAATGTATTCACATAGTTGATTTGGAGGGCGCCAAAAGCGGCTCCACGCCGAATTTTGACACGGTGCTTAAAATCAAAAACACCTCCGGCCTTTTTTGCGAAATAGGCGGAGGAATAAGAAGCCTTGAAACAATAGAAAAATATATTTCCGCCGGGCTTGACCGGGTTATCCTCGGCACCGCCGCCGTTACTCAGCCGGGCTTTGTAAAAGAGGCGGTTGACCGCTTCGGCGATAAAATCGCGGTGGGAATTGATGTTAAAGACGGGTTTGTTGCCATAAAGGGCTGGACCGAAAAATCCGCGTTTGAGGCAATGGATTTCTGCCTGAAGATGCAGGATATCGGCGTTAAAACCGTTATCTGCACCGATATTTCAAAAGACGGCGCAATGCAGGGCACAAACCGTGAGCTGTATTCCCTGCTCAGCGAAAAAACCGATATGAACATTATCGCCTCGGGCGGCGTTTCCGATATTGAGGATATAAAGGCACTTGCCGCAAAAAAGATTCACGGCGCAATAATCGGCAAGGCATATTATATCGGCGCAATTAACCTTAAAGAGGCGGTTGAGGTGGCAAAATGATAACCAAAAGAATTATCCCCTGCCTTGATGTTAAAAACGGCAGGGTCGTAAAAGGCGTTAATTTTGAGGGGCTGCAGGATGTTTCATCCCCCGTTTCGCTTGCAAAATATTACAGCGACAACGGCGCAGATGAGCTTGTTTTTTATGATATCACAGCCTCCTCCGACGGCAGAAAGCTGTTCACCGATATTCTGTGTGAAACCGCAAGCAAGGTGTTCATTCCGCTCACGGTAGGCGGCGGAATAAACTCGGTGGCTGACTTTGACCGTGTGCTCAAATGCGGTGCCGACAAGGTAAGTGTTAACTCCGGCGCAATCCGCGACCCTTCCATTGTTGAGCAGGCAGCCAAGCTTTACGGCGACCAGTGCGTTGTGCTTTCGGTTGATGTTAAAAGAGTTGACGGCGTTTTTCGCGTCTTTGCAAAGGGCGGGCGTGAAAACACCGGCCTTGAAGCGATTGAGTGGATAAAGAGATGTGTCGGTAACGGTGCAGGTGAAATTGTAGTTAACTCCATTGATACCGACGGGGTAAAAGGCGGCTTTGACCTTGAAATGCTCGACGCTGTGTGCAATGCGGTTTCCGTGCCGGTTATTGCTTCCGGCGGTGCCGGCAAACCGGAGGATTTTATAACCCTGTTTAAAACGCTGCCGAAGGTTGACGCCGGCCTCGCAGCTTCGGTTTTCCACTTCGGAGAAATTAAAATTTCGGATTTAAAGGCTCAGATGGCCGCAAACGGAATACCCGCAAGGCTCTGAGTAAAGAATTAAGGAGAAAATGATTATGATTAACATTGACGAACTTAAATTTGACGAAAAAGGGCTTATCCCCGCAATAGTTGTTGATTCAATAACCAAAAAAGTGCTCACCCTTGCTTATATGAACAAAGAGAGCCTGCAAATCTCCATTGAAAAGGGACTAACCTGCTTCTGGAGCAGGTCAAGGAACGAGCTTTGGCTAAAGGGCGAAACAAGCGGCAATTATCAGCACATAGTTTCCATTACCGCCGATTGTGACAAAGACGCCCTGACCATTGTTGTTGAGCCCGACGGCCCAGCCTGCCACCTCGGCACAACCTCCTGCTTTGAAAGCCCCGTTTATCAAAGCGAAGACAGGCACGAATTTTCATTGAATCAGCTTATGACACTTATCGAGGGCAGAAAAACCGAGAAAAAAGACGGCTCCTACACCACCTATCTTTTTGAAAAGGGTCTTGATAAGATTCTTAAGAAAGTCGGCGAAGAGAGCACTGAGGTCATCATCGCCGCCAAAGCGGAGGATAAAAAAGAGACGGTTTATGAGATTGCCGACCTTGCCTACCATGTGATGGTGCTTATGGTTGAAGCCGGAATAAGCATTGTGGATATTCACCGTGAGCTTGCCTCACGCCATGTTATTGACCACAAGGTCAAGCAGGAAAAAATGACAAGCTGAATAAAGCACAAATCGCCCTCAGCCGATTGGCTGAGGGCAGTTTTTTGCCCAAAAAAAGAGCCCGTTTCCTAAAAAACGGACTCTTGATTTTGTTAAGCTTAAATTATTTAAGTTCAACCTTTGCGCCGACTTCTTCAAGCTTTGCCTTTGCAGCTTCAGCGTCGTCCTTGGACATAGCTTCCTTAACGGTCTTGGGAGCGCCGTCAACAACAGCCTTTGCCTCAGCAAGGCCGAGACCTGTGAGCTCACGAACAACCTTGATAACCTTGATCTTCTGTTCGCCGACATCGGCAAGAACAAGATCAAACTCGGTCTTCTCTTCTTCAGCAGCAGCTTCTGAGGCAACGGGGCCGGCAACTGCAACAGCGGCAGCGGCGGATACGCCGAACTCATCCTCAACAGCGTGTACAAGCTCTGAGAGCTCGAGGACTGTGAGAGCCTTAATTTCTTCGATCATAGCAGCGATTTTCTCTGATGCCATTTTATTTTCCTCCTAAATCAGTTGTTTTTTTAATTATGCTTCTGCGGGTGCTTCTGCGGGAGCTGCTTCCTCTGCGGGAGCTGCTTCGCCGTCCTTATCAACAATAGCCTGAATAGCGCGTGCGAATGCTGCGATGGGAGCGTTGAACGCGTTGCAGACGGTTGCAAGAAGGATTTCTCTTGAGGGGAGCTTTGCAAGTGAGCTGATCATATCGGTGCCGATGACTTTGCCGTCAAGGTAACCGCTCTTAACTGTGAACTTGCCCTTGCTTGCGTCAGCGTATTTGCTGAGGATTCTTGCAGCAGCAACGTGATCCTCTGCGCTGATAGCGATAGCGGTGGTGCCTTCGAGAACGTTGGTCATATCGTCAAGGCCGACATTCTTGGCAGCAAGACCGAGGAGTGTGTTCTTAACAACAGAGTACTTAACACCTGCTTCACGAAGCTCTTTACGGAGCTTGGTATCATCAGCCACGGTGATTCCCTTGTAATCAACAACAACACCTGCTACGGAGTTCTTGAGAAGATCGGAAAGTTCAGCAACAACCTGCTTCTTCTGCTCTAAAACCTTTTCACTTGGCAATTTGATTTCACCTCCATACAAATACTGATACATAAATCAAAAAGCCCTTTCCGACTGCGCGGAAAGGGCATAATACAACGATATAATCGTGTGTATTCCTTCCTCGGCAGGCGGTAAAAACCTTATGCATTTATTGCACCTGCTGTCTTTGAAAAGAACAGCTTTGATATACTAACACACTTTTTGCAGCGTGTCAAGTATTAATTAAGAAATTTTCAATTACGCCTGAGCGGCATCGGCAGCGGTAAGCTTAACGGGGTTAATCTTAACGCCGGGGCCCATTGTTGTGGCAACAACGCAGGAGCGAATGTACTGGCCCTTGCTTGCTGCGGGCTTAGCCTTGATTATGGCGTCAAGAAGAGTGTTGAAGTTTTCAGCAAGCTTCTCAGTGCCGAAGGAGGCCTTGCCTATGGGGCAATGGATGATGTTGGTTTTGTCAAGACGGTACTCAATCTTACCGGCCTTAGCTTCGGTAACGGCCTTGGCAACATCGGGGGTAACTGTGCCGGCCTTGGGGCTGGGCATAAGTCCGCGGGGGCCGAGAACCTTACCGAGACGGCCAACAAGACCCATCATGTTGGGTGCTGCGATTGCAACGTCAAAATCCATAAAGCCTTCGCCCTGAATCTTGGCAACGAGGTCTTCTGCGCCGACTATCTCTGCGCCTGCTGCTGCAGCGGCGTCAGCATCGGGGCCCTTCGCGAAAACGGCAACCCTGACGGTTTTGCCGGTTCCGTTGGGAAGAACGACCGCGCCGCGAACCTGCTGGTCTGCGTGACGGGAGTCAACGCCGAGACGAACGTGAACTTCAACGGTTTCGTCAAACTTAGCAGTAGCGGTCTTGACTGCAAGATCAAGAGCGTCGTTAGGATCATAGAGGGTTGCTCTTTCGATAAGCTTAGCGCTGTCTGTATATTTTTTTCCGTGTTTCATATTAGTTTTATCCTCCCAATTATGTGGTTAAATCGGATTTTTCCTCCCACAAATTTGCCTTAGTCGGCGACGACAATGCCCATGCTGCGGGCAGTTCCTGCGATCATGCTCATTGCGGTTTCGATTGAAGCTGCGTTGAGGTCGGGCATCTTCTGCTCAGCGATCTTGCGAACCTGCTCGGTGGTGATCGTTGCAACCTTGGTCTTGTTGGGAACGCCTGAACCGCTCTCGATTCCGCATGCCTTCTTGATAAGAACGGCTGCGGGGGGAGTCTTGGTTATAAAGGAGAATGTATGGTCAGCAAAAACCGTGATAACCACGGGAATGATAAGACCCATATCGTTCTTTGTGCGCTCATTGAATTCCTTTGTGAAAGCCATAATGTTAACGCCGTGCTGGCCGAGTGCGGGGCCAACAGGGGGAGCGGGAGTTGCCTTGCCCGCGGGGATCTGAAGTTTAATTAAGCCAACTACTTTCTGTGCCATAATTGTTAACCTCCAATAAAATGTGGTAAAATGCGGAGTTTTTAACTCCTCCCACGAAACCGCCGTGAAAGCGGCCGCGCACAAAAGCGCTTAATTTGAAAGGGAAAATTCCCTCAAATTACCGTGATTAATCCTCGGCAAGCTCAACCTGGTCAAGCTCAAGCTCAACTGTTGTTTCTTTGCCGAAAAGTGCGGAAACCGTAACGCGAACCATATTGTTCTCAGCGTCAATTTCCTGAACAACGCCCTGGAATCCGTCAAACAGCTCGTCAATGATATTGACCGTGTCGCCCACAGCGTAAGCGACCTCGATGCTCTTCTTTTCAACGCCGAGTCTGTAAACTTCTTCATCGGTAAGGGGCATTGCCTTGCTTTCGGGGCCGACAAAGCCCGTAACACCTCTGGTGTTGCGGATTACGACCCACGCATCATCGCTCATAACGGGGATGTTGTCCTTATCGGGGGCAACCGCCACCTTAACAAGAACATAACCGGGGAAGAGCTTGCGCTCAACATCCTTGTTCTTTTCAACCTCGTGAACGATTTCTGTGGGAATCTTAACCTCAAGGATAAGATCCTGCATTTTGCGGTTTTCAACGACCTTTTCGATGTTCGTTGCAACCTTGTTCTCATAGCCGGAGTAGGTATGAACTACATACCACCTTGCATCAGCAGACATTTTTCTTCCTCCCTTATAAGGCGAAGAATCTGCCGATAGACATCATTGCGGCAGTAACCGCCTCTTCTGCCTCTTTTGAACCGCCCATGCCCTGAACGGCGTTCTTAAGAAGCCTGAACAGAAGCGAAAGGAGCTCATCAATGCCGAAGATAACGATTGCGCAGATAGCAACAACAAGAAGAACAACGCCGGTGGATTTGAGAACTGTTGTTTTGTCGGGCCAAACGATCTTCTTAACCTCACCCTTGAGGTCTTTGAAGAACTTTTTGACAGCCTTACTTGCGCGCTGGAAGAAATTGCCGTTGGGATTGGCCTTCTTTTCGGTCTGCTTTGCTGCTTTTTCAGCATTGGCGACCTTCTTTTCGGCTTCGGAGATTTCCTTCTTTGCCATCGGTCATTCCTCCTGTTTACTTGGATTCTTTGTGGAGCGTGTGTTTCCTGCAGAAGCGGCAGTACTTGTTCATCTCCAGCCTGTCGGGTGTGTTTTGCTTGTTTTTGACTGTGTTGTAGTTGCGCTGTTTGCATTCGGTACAAGCAAGTGTAACCTTTACTCTTTTACCGTTAGCAGCCATTTGCGGCACCTCCATTTTTCGGAATTTTTAGCCTCCCTCTGTGACTGTCGGGATGATGGCCCGCGCCCTGAAAAAAATGGGCACAAAAATAAAGCCCTCCCGCAGAGGTAGAGCTATAATACCACAATTAACCTCTGCAGTCAAGACTTTTTTTCATTTCGGCAGAATATTTTTATAATCCGCCCGAAGCATATGCCGTCTGCTCCGGGCGGATACCATATATATTAATGTATGAAAGGATTAAACATTGAAGCGGAAAAGAACCACATCGCCGTCCTGCATAACATAATCCTTGCCCTCGCTGCGAACCATTCCCTTTTCCTTTGCGGCGGTAAGGGAGCCGATTGCCACAAGGTCTTCATAGGCAATAACCTCGGCACGAATGAAGCCGCGCTCAAAGTCGGAGTGTATTTTGCCGGCCGCCTGAGGAGCCTTTGTGCCTTTTTTAATGGTCCATGCCCTTACCTCCGGCTGACCGGCGGTGAGGAAGGAGATAAGCCCAAGCAGAGCGTAGCTCTTCTGCACAAGGCGGTCAAGGCCGCCCTTTTCTATTCCGAGGTCGGCAAGGAACATTTCCTTTTCCTCGCCCTCAAGGGAGGCAATCTCCGCCTCAAGCTCGGCACAGATGGGGAGCACCTCTGAGCTCTCTTTTTCGGCGATTTCGCAAACGGCGCGGTAATGCGCGTTTGAATCAAGCCCGCCGGAGAAATCATCCTCGCTCATATTGCAGGCATAGATAACGGGCTTTGCGGTAAGAAGTGCGATATCGGCAAGCCACGCCTTTTCGTTTTCATCGCACTCGATGTTTCTTGCAAGAATATTGTTTTCAAGCGAATCCTTAAGCCTTTTAAGGAATTCAAGCTCTGCGGCAAGGGTTTTGTCGCCCTTCATTGCCTTTGAAACACGGTCAATTCTTCTGTCCACCATTTCGATATCGGAGAAAATGAGCTCCAGATTAATGGTTTCAATATCCCTTGCGGGGTCAATGGTGGCGTCAACATGAACAATATCGCTGTTTTCAAAGCAGCGCACCACATGGATAATGGCGTCAACCTCACGGATGTGAGAAAGGAACTTGTTGCCGAGGCCCTCACCCTTTGAAGCGCCCCTGACAAGGCCGGCAATATCAACAAATTCAATTACCGCCGGGGTGTATTTAACGGGATTATACATTTCGGCAAGCTTGTCAAGCCTTGAATCCGGCACGGCAACCACGCCAACATTCGGCTCTATGGTGCAGAACGGATAGTTTGCGGACTGGGCGCCCGCGTTTGTTATGGCATTAAAAAGGGTGCTTTTGCCCACATTGGGAAGACCCACTATACCTAATTTCATTTAAAGGAACACACCTTTCGTTCAATACTCTGTTTTTCATTATAATCAATCCTGATAAAAAAAACAATACTATAATGAAGATTCATTTGCATTATGCCGCCGAATGGTGTAATATGTAGTTTGAGTTATTATAATCCGAGGTGTGTTTATGGAAGATATGTTCAGCCGCACCGTTTCGCTGATTGGTGAAGATGCGCTCCGCAAGCTGAAAGAAAGCAGAATAATTCTTTTCGGCCTTGGCGGAGTGGGCTCATTTACCGCCGAAGCCCTTGTTCGCAGCGGAGCAGGCTCACTTACCGTGGTTGACAGCGACCCGGTATCATCCTCCAACATAAACCGCCAGCTCTGTGCCCTCAATTCAACCGTCGGAAAACAGAAAACCGAAATTGTGAAGGCCCGCCTTAACGACATCAACCCGGAGTGTGAAATAACCGTTTTCAACGAGTTTTATCTGCCCGAAAATGCCGACAAAATTGATTTGAGTGACTATGATTACATTGCAGATGCGATAGACACCGTGAGTGCAAAAATCGAGCTTGCCGTGCGCGCCGAAAAGGCCGAAGTTCCGATAATCTCGTGTATGGGCACGGGCAACAAGCTTGACCCCACCCTTTTGCGTGTGAGCGATATTTACAAAACCGAGGGCTGCCCCCTTTGCCGTGTTATGCGCCGCGAGCTTAAGGTGCGCGGGGTGAAGCATTTAAAGGCCGTGTGGTCACCGGAGCCCCCGATTTCTCCCAAAATCCCGGTGAGCGGTGAAAGTGAAAACCGTCACCCGCCCGCAAGTATGATATTCGTGCCCGCATCGGCGGGAATCCTTATGGCAAAAGAAATAATCTGTGATTTATCCGGAGATACAAAATGAAAAAAAGACTGTTTTCTGTTTTGGCAGCTGCTGCCGCCCTCTGCCTTTTGCTCAGCTCCTGCGGCGGCAAAACAGAGGCAGGGGATGACCCCGCCTCCCCCGCCGGCACCGGTAAAAAAGCTCAGAAAAGCGACGCCGGTATCTTTGTTCCGTTTGTTGAAAGCGACGGCTTCAACCCCTATGAAACCGAAACCGTTCTCAATTCAAGAATGCTCACCCTTGTCTATGACGGGCTTGTTTCGCTTGACCGCAGCTACAACACCGTTTTTGAGCTTGCCGACAGCGCAGCAAGTGAGGAAAACGCCGTGAGCGTTATCATCTCCTCCTCGGCAAAATTCAGCGACGGAAGCTTTGTTACCGCCGCCGAAATAATTGATTCATTCAAGCTTGCAAAAAAGTGTGACGCCTATTCCGAAAGGCTGCGCAATTTTGAATCTGCCGCCCCCTCGGGAGCAAATGCGGTGATTTTTACCCTGAGTGAGCCCGACGCATTTGCGGTCAACTGCCTCACCTTCCCCGTAATCAAGGAGCGCGGCAAGGATGAAATGCCGCTCGGAACGGGCAGATACTATATCAGCAAAGACGGCAGCGATTACATTCTGCTTGAAAATTCCCACAAAAAGAATTTTTCGCCCAAGGTATCGCGCATAGGACTTATTGAGCCGAAAACCAACCTCGAACTGACCTCCGGGCTTGAAATAGGCAACATCTGTTATCTTTATGACGACCTTTCCTCCGGCACCTACACCCGCTTCAACGCAAAGTCGGAGGATGTTCTGCTTAACAACTTTGTGTACCTCGGAATAAATGCAAAAAATGAAGTGCTTGCAAATCCGCTTTTGCGCCGCGCAATAAACGTTGCGCTGAACCGTGACGATATTGTTTCCTCCGCCTTTCACGGCCACGCAAGGGCAGCCTCTTCGCCGTTCAACCCGTCGTGGGCAATTCTCTCCGGCAGCGAGGGCAACATTGTTAATGAAAACAAAACCGTGCAGGAGCTTCTGACCGAGGGCGGCATAGCCTCCGGCAACCTTGCACTTAAGCTTGTCGTGAGCACCGGCAACGCCTTTCGCCTTTCCGCTGCCGACACGGTTGCGGCTCAACTGACGGCCGCCGGAATATACACCGCCGTTACTCCGGTTGCACCCGAAAATCTGCGCTCTGCTCTTGCCACGGGTGAATTTGACCTTTATATAGGCGAAATCAAGCTTACCGACAATATGGATTTGTCGGAGCTTTTCCGCGGCGGTGACTGCGCCTACGGCGTAACGGAGGAAAGTCAGGAGCTTTCCTTTGCCCGTTATGAGCAGGTAAAAAGCGGCGACTGCCAGCTTATTGATTTTGTTAACACCTTCTGCACGGAGCTTCCGTTTATTCCGCTTTGCTACCGCACGGGCACCGTGTTTTTCCCAAATTCATTGAATTACACAAGCTCCACCATAATCGAAAATGATTTATTCTCCGGCATTGCAGGCTGGAGTATGTCATAGGCAAAAGAAAGGTTTTTGTAAATGTCACTTGAACTCACCTCGGATATCAAATATCTTAAGGGCGTCGGTGAAAAAAGGGCGAAGCTTCTTGCAAAGCTCGGCGTTTTCACCGTCGGCGACCTTCTTTACCTTTTTCCGAGAGTGTACGAGGACCACAGCCGCCTTTGTACCATTGCCGAAACCGTTCCCGGCGAAACGGCAAGCGTAAAGGCAGCAGTCTGTTTTCCCTGCGCCGAATATAAAATCCGCCGCGGAATGACCATTTACAAAACCAAAGTTACCGACGGCGAATCGGTTATGAACATTACACTTTTCAACTGTAAATATACCGCCGAAAGCCTTGCCGCAGGCGAGGAATACATCTTCACCGGCAAGGTTACCGGCACCGAGCGGATAAGGGAAATGAGCTCCCCCGTGTTTGAAAAAGCCGAAACGGGCGAAAGAATACGCCCCGTTTATCACCAGACAGAGGGCATGAACTCAAGGGCGATTGAAAAGCTTGTTATGACTGCATTAAAATCCGTAACGCTCGTTGATGCCCTGCCGCTTGATTTGCGTGAAAAATACTGCCTTATGCCGCTTGACCGTGCAATCACCAATATGCACGCACCCGAAAATGAAGATATGCTTTCGGAGGCGAAAAGGCGGCTTATTTTTGAAGAACTGCTTATGCTCAGGCTCGGCCTTTTAAGGCTGAAAAGCAAAAGCAGCAAAACCACAGCCTGCGTTATGGCAAAAGACGAAACGGAAAAATTCTTTTCCATGCTTCCGTTTGAGCTCACCGGCGCACAGAAAAGGGCAATAAGTGAATGTGCGGCGGATATGGCATCCCCGCGCCCGATGAACCGGCTTTTGCAGGGCGATGTGGGCAGCGGAAAAACCGCCGTTGCCGCTTCGCTTATCTATAACGCCGCTGTCAACGGATACCAGAGCGCCCTTATGGCACCCACCGAGGTGCTTGCTCAGCAGCATTTTTCTACCCTTGCTTCATTTTTTGAAAACACTGATATTATCCCGGCTCTTTTAACCGGCTCCACCCCCGCTGCCGAAAAGAAGAGAATAAAAGCCCGACTTGCCTCGGGCGATATTGACCTTATCATCGGCACCCACGCGCTGATTCAGAAGGATGTTGAATTTTACCGCCTCGGCCTTGTTATTACGGATGAACAGCACCGTTTCGGCGTTAATCAGCGCACCGCCCTCAACATGAAAGGGGATTATCCCCACACCCTTGTTATGAGCGCTACGCCCATTCCGCGAACCCTTGCGCTTATCATTTACAGCGACCTTGATTTAAGCGTGCTTGATGAGCTGCCGAAGGGCAGGCAGAAAACCTCCACCTACTGCGTTGATTCAACGGTGAGGGAGCGCGCATACGGCTATATCAAAAAGCATCTTTGCGAAGGGCGGCAGGGCTATATTGTGTGCCCGCTTGTTGAAGAGGATGAAGAGAATGAGCTTGTGTCTGCCGAAAAGCTTCGCCGTGAGCTTGCCGACGGCTTTTTCAGGGGCTTCACCGTGGATTTGCTGCACGGCAAGATGAAGCCGGATGAAAAAAAGGAGGCTATGAGAAAATTCGCAGCGGGCGAAACACAGCTTCTTGTTTCCACAACGGTTATTGAGGTCGGTATTGATGTGCCAAACGCCGTGATTATGGTTATTGAAAACGCCGAGCGCTTCGGTCTTTCTCAGCTTCATCAGCTTCGCGGCAGAATCGGGCGCGGAAGCTTTCAATCCACCTGCATACTGATTTCCGACGCTCAGAATGAAGAAACAAAAAAGCGCCTTAAAATTATGTGCTCCACCAACAACGGCTTTGTTATAGCCGATGAGGATTTGAAGCTTCGCGGCCCCGGTGACTTTTTCGGCTCCCGTCAGCACGGACTGCCCGATTTAAAAATCGCCGATATGATGACCGACACGGAAATTCTGCGTGAAGCGGGAACGGCGGCAGAAGAAATGCTCAAAAAATCCCCCTCGCTTGACGGGGAGGAATACTCACTTCTAAAAAAACAGGTTAACAGAATGTTCTCACACGCAATGAATTAACAAATCAAAAGGAGCCATTGCCGAAAGCGGCAATGACCCCGTTTATTAATATTACATTATATTACACTTCTGATTTTATCAGCTCTTTAAGTTTCTTTGAAAAAACCGATGTGATATGTTCGCCCCCGGGAAGAATACCGTATTCATTCAGTTCACCGTCAACCATAATAACTGGCAGCTTGGGCAAAAGCGAATGAACTCTGTTGATGTATCCCGAGCTTTTTTCTCCGGGGAAGCCGACAACAAGCAGCGCGGCGTTTTCCTTTGCGGCAACAACGGCGGTCAGAATATCCGGGCTGTCGTTAAAATAAACGCTCATTTCAGCGCCCGCAAGGCTTGCCGCCTCGTGCAGCTTTTCAAGTATTCCGGCAGTTTCGGCGTCAGCCCCGCTCCCCTCGGGAAACACGCTGAGCACCTTAAGCGGCGCGTTATTCTCCATTGCTATCAGTTCGCCTGCCTTGATAAGGCGTGAGCAGGAAAGCTGTGGGGTAACGCACACAATTACCGAACCGGTCAATCCCGGCGTTTTGTCCATTTCTTAACCTCCTTTCGTTTTTTATACCCATTCGGGTTATTATAATGATAGCACGGTATTATTGCAAAATATGTAACAAATAATGTACGGAATGTTAAATTTTTAATTCGGAGTGATTTTATGGCAAAAGAACTGTTTCTGGGGCTCGACGGCGGCGGAACCAAAACAACCGCAGTTGTTTTTGACAAAAGCGGAAGCTTTGTTTGCAGATTCGTCGGTGAAAGCATAAACTATTATTCAATAGGTATGGAGAAAGCAAGGGAAAATATGCTCGGAATAATCGACGGGCTTTTCCCCATTTGCGGCACACGCTCCTTTAAAGGTGCGGTTATCGGCATGAGCGCCCTCGGCGACAGGGCAAGCGAAAAGGAGCTTGAAGCCTTCAGCGGCGGAATAATCAATGCCGATAATATTATTATGGATTCCGATTTGTACATAGCCCTTGAAGCGCTCAACGCCCCGGGCGAATGTGCGGTTGTAATAAGCGGCACGGGTTCCATGGCGGCGGCAAGAACTGCCGATGAAAAAATAATCCACGCCGGCGGCTTCGGCCACATTCTGGGCGACGAGGGCAGCGGCTACGCCATTGCCTTAAGCGGAATCAAAGCCGCCATTGCCGCTGCGGAGGGCTACGGCGAAGAAACGGCGCTGCTTTATGACTGCCTTAAATTTTTCAACATTCCCGATATATACGCCCTCATTGACCTCTTTTATGAAAAGGGTGTTTCAAGAAAAGACACGGCAGCCTTTGCCGGGCCGGTTCGCAGAAGAGCGGCAGACGGCGACAACATTGCAAAAGGAATAATGTTAAACGCAGCCGCCGAGCTTGCAGGAACCGCCCTTGCGGTAATCAAAAAGCTTTCACCCGATTCCCCCGTCGGCCTCTGGGGCGGAATATTTCAGCATTCTTCCCTTTTTGCCGAGGCGTTTTGTGCCGAGCTTGCAAAGAACGGTTACTGCAATGCCGCTCTGCTCGATTTTCCGCCCGAAACGGGTGCGGTGCTTGCGGCAATGAGAGCCGCCGGCCTTAACCCCGGCGAAGCCGAGCTTGCCAACATAAGAAAAACTTATATAGAAACCAACATATAAACAATACGAAAGGCGGAAAATAAAATGAAAAAAGCCGTTATACTCTGCGCAGGCAAGGGCGAAAAAATGTGGCCCTACACCAAAATTCGCAGCAAGGTTATGATTCCCGTTTCAAACAAACCGATAGTCGCCCATGCGGCAGATACCCTCATTGAGCTCGGATTTGAAAAAATAGTGCTTGTGTGCTCCGGCTTTGAAGATGAAATAAAGAATTATTTCAGGGATTATCCTCAGGTTGTAACCGTCACCGACCCTGCCTCCCGCGGCACGGCCTTTTCGCTTCTCAAAGCGGAGGATGAAATCGGCGGCGATGATTTTCTTGCCCTTTACGGCGACACAATAATTGATATTGATGACTACCGTTCACTTATTTCGGCCTTTGAAGGCAGCCGCCTGCCCTGCGCCCTTGTCAATGAAGTAACCTTTGACCGCAACATTGACCATGTGGGCTGCACCTTAGACGGTGATGAGATTGATGAAATACTCGGCCACAGCGACGATGTTACCCACTTTTTCGGCGGCTTCGCTTTTTCCGCCGACATTTTCAATGAGCTTCGCTTTAACTCCGGGCGCTTCACCTCGGTTGATGTGGGCATTATGCCCCACATTGAGGGCTACCTTGAAATGACCCTCTCCGACATTATGGCACGCGGCGGAAAGGTGCTTGCCGTTGAAGCGAAGAAAGAGATTTTTGACCTTGACAAGCCCTGGCACATTATGCAGGCCAATGCGGCGATTAACGAGCGCCTCTGCTCGGCACTTACCGAAAATGTGCTTGCCGAGGGTGCCCGCATTGACCCCACCGCCTCGGTCAGCGGCTTTGTCAAGCTCGGCAAAAACAGCTTTATCGGCCGCAATGTAATAATTGAGGGTAACATAATCGTGGGCGATAACACAAGAATATATAACGGCGCCATAATAAGCGGCGACACCGTTATCGGCAGCCGCAGCGCCGTAAGAAACGCCTGCTTCATAGCGGAGGGCTCAACAATCGGCGACGACTGCATTGTGAGCCACGCCGCCGAGCTTGAGGGAGTTCTTTTCCGCAGAGTTTTCCTGTATCATTATATGGAGCTTTACGGAGTTATCGGCGAAAACACCGACCTCGGCGCGGCAACCGTCTGCGGCACTCTTCGTTTTGACAGCGGTGTTACCGTTCAGCGCTGCCGGGGCAGAAAGGAATTTCCGAAAAATTATTCCGATGCCTCATATCTCGGCGACTACTGCCGCACGGGAGTTAACGCAATTCTTATGCCCGGTGTTAAAACCGGAGCTTACAGCATAGTCGGTGCGGGAGTTCTGCTTGACCGCGATGTTCCCGACAACACCGTTATCTACAAAAAGCAGGAGCTTGTTGAAAAGCCGTGGAGCAGCGATAAATACGGCTGGTAAGAATAATCCGGCACTCTCAGGGCAAAAATAAAACCGAAAGATTATATCGGCGGGTCGTAAAGCTTATGGCCCGCCGATAATTCAAAAGGAGATTTTTGCTTTGAAAAAAAGAAAAAACAACCGTTATCTGCTCATAGCCGTTGCGGTCTGCGTGCTTGCCGCCGGGGTGGGCACCTTTACCGCCCTGCGTGAGCTTCCCGAGGCGGGCGCTTCCGCTTCGGCAAAGGAGAATGCCGGCGAGGCGTTCACGCTTATCGAGCCCGAACCGTCTGAAGCGGTGGCGGCAAATGACAAGGTGAGCGGAGTACCCGATTTAAGGCCTCACGAAGCTTACTCAACCGCCGCTGAGCCGGAGAGCGAAAGCGCCGCCGGTTCCGGCACGGTTCTTCCCCTCGGCACAAAAATAACAAAGGATTTCAGCGCCGGGGAGCTTGTATATTCCGAAACAATGAAAGATTGGCGCACCCACAACGGAATCGACTTCGGCGGCGAAAGCGGCGACACCGTGTTTTCCGCCTGCCGCGGCGAGGTTGATGATGTTTACACCGATGATTTCTGGGGCACGGTTATTGAAATCAGAATAAGTGATTCCGTAACCGCCCGCTACTGCGGCGTTGAGCCCGGGGTTCCTGTTGCAAAGGGTGATATGGTTTCCCCCGGTGACGCGATAGCCGTGCTCGGCGAAATTCCCGTTGAGTGTGCCGACGGCAGCCACCTTCACTTTGAAATAATCGTTAACGGCGAGCCCGCCGACCCCCTTGCGTTTCTCGGGCTTGACGGTGAAACTGAGAAAACCGAAAACTGAACAAAACTCAGGGCAGCCTGTGCGGATGAAAGAACCTGCACAGGCTGCCCTTTATTTTACTGTGTATTTAAATCAATAATTGTCATATACCGTCGATTGTTTACCGAAAAGCATTTTGAAGAAAGCAGCTATTCTGTCAAACAGCCCTGACTTGGAGGTAAGCTTTACAGTATCACTCGCCACCTCTACTCCGTCAATATAAAGTGTTGCTTTAACACTCTCTTCGCCTTTGTTCGCCGCCCTCAGCTGAACCTTTTCACCGGTGAGTGCAGTATCTGCGGCGAACGCTTCGGAGCTCAGGCTCCATTTTATCTCGGCGTTTCCGGGAAGAGTCTTACCCGCAGCCGTGTGGAGCACAATTCCGTCACCGTATCTTATTTTATCGGCCGAAGGCTCTTTTATTTCGAAATAGGGATTATCATCCCAGTAATCGCCCTCAAGGCAGCCAAATGAATAAGCATATCCGACTGCGTTGATATTATCGCCCATCATATTGTTAACGGAAAAAATAAGTGAACCATCCCTCCACAGCGCCAAAAGGAGCGCATACTCCAGCATCTCACTTTCCGATACATATGGCGAACTGTAATAATACTCAACCTTCGATGTCTCCGGCAGAATTATAAAAAACATAACATAGCTGTAACCGGCTTTGAATCTGTCGCCTTCGGAAAGTACATTAACGGTATCTTCGTCCGGTTTCACTTCGACCCAAATATACCCGTATTTTTTAAAATTTGCAACTGCCGTTTTCAAATCAAAATTTACATTTTCTTCGAATTCTCCGAAATCCAGATCATCATAGTCTTCTCCGAATTTTTTGACCTCGTTTTCAGTTCCGAATCTGAAAAAATTATTTGCCATTTTTGCATCATACAGCACTTTTGCCCTTGACTTGGGAGCTGTACAGGTTACATTGATCCTGGCGGCTCCTGTAAAATCATCCGCAGCAAAAGCTGCTGCCGAGCATGAGAGCGCCATTATCAGCGCAAGGATCAGAGCGAGTGTTTTTTTCATAATAATTCCTCCTTTTTTGTGGAAATTATATTTCATGTTTTTGCCGTTTTCAATAGCTCCGGCCCGAGCGCGGGCTTTATGTGCCCGAGCGCTGAAGGGCTCTGAAAAAAGCAGAACATCTTGCGTGAAAACATCATTTTTTGTTGACTCTCAGGCAATATTTGGTATAATTAACAAAAAAGCAAATTGGAGAGGATCAAAATGAAAAGCTTTACCCGCAAGGCCTTTGCACTTTTTCTTTGCCTCATGCTGCTTTTCCCTTCTGCCCTTTCGGCCGTACCGCAGGCGGCAGCTTACGATATTGACCCCTACAGAGGTCTCACCGGCAAAACCTCATGGAGCATCGATGAAAACGGAAAGCTCACCGTTTCCGGCACGGGCCCCATCGAATACCGTGTGAAGGATTCCCGCTACGAATACAAGTGCTCCCCCTTGTGGGAAAGCAGGCTCAGCGATATAACCTCCGCCGTTATCGAGCCGGGAATAACCGAAATATCCGACAGTGCTTTTTATAATTGTATCAATCTTAAAAGCATCTCCATTCCGGATACCGTCACCTCTGTCAGCTACGATGCATTCCGCAGCTGCACTGCTCTCACCTCGGTCTTCATCCCCTCCGGAGTTGAGGAGATCAATTCAACGGCATTTGACGGCTGCACCGGATTAAAGGAAATAACCGTTGATCCCGCCAACACCGCCTATTCGAGCGATGAGAGCGGAGTGCTTTTCAACAAGGATAAAACAGAGCTGATCCTTTTCCCCGCGGCAAGCGAAACAAAAGAATACTCCGTTCCGTCAACTGTCAGGACCATAGCGGATTATGCCTTTTACTCCTGCACCGGGTTAAAAAGCGTCACGGTGCCGAACGGAGTTAATAACATCGGCATTTCCGCCTTTCAGGACTGCTCCTCGCTTGAAAGCATCAGCCTCCCGGATTCGGTCGCCGAGCTTGCCACCTGCGCCTTCTGCGGCTGCTCCGCACTGGCTGAGTTTGCCGTGCCGGCAGAAACGGCATATGTGCCGAATTACCTTTTGATGAACTGCACCTCACTCAAAAAGGTTACTATCCCTTCGGGAGTGAGCAGTATAAGCAGCGGAGCTTTCATAAACTGCAAAAGCCTTGAAACGATCACTGTCGGCAATGCGAACGAAAAGTTTTCCGATAATAACGGAGTGCTTTTCAACAAGGGGCAAACCTCGCTCATCTGTTACCCGGCGGGCAAGACCGAGCCCGGCTATGTTGTTCCCGAAACAGTGACCTCCATCGGTATCCACGCCTTTGCGGGCTGTGAAGAGCTCAGATTCGTTCACATTCCCTCAACCGTAACCTCGATACCCTCTTATTCCACTGAAAACGCCTTTGCGGGCTGTGAGCCCGATTTTATCTGCTCCGATTCGGAAAACTGCGCCGCAAAAGCCTTTGCCGATGCCTCCGGGATCGATTTTGTTCTTTGCTCCGGCGGCGATCACACCGATGATTTCACGCTTGTTACCCTTTCATTAAATAACGGCGCCGATATCGTTCTCCGTGCAGGCGAGCCGGATTCGGCAGTCATCTCCGTTAAGGCGGACGGCATTGCCGCCGACCCCGCCGATTTCACATGGAAAAGCTCAAACGGTGATGTTGCCTCGATCGGCCCCGACGGAACCGTGACCGCCGTTCACTGCGGGGAAGCCGTTATCACCGCAAGCGGAGAAAAATGCCGTGATGCATCGGTCAAAGTCACGGTCAGCCATCTTTATTCATCCGAAACGGTCGACCCCACCTGCAGTGAGGGCGGATACACCTCCTTCACCTGCTCCGACTGCGGCGATTCATACAACGCCCTTCAGACCGCACCGCTCGGTCACTCATTCGTTGACGGAGTTTGTGAACGCTGCAATGAAAAAACCGATGAAAGAATACTGAGCGAGGCAAAGGAGACGGCGCTTGAAGCCCTTGAGGAGCTCAGTGCCTCCGCCCGCTCCGATGAAGCAAAGGCAATAATCGGCAATGCCCGTGAAGCGGTGAACTCAGCTGAAAGCGCAGATGAAGCGCAGGCAGCCGCTGTAAGGGCAGCAGCCGATGCCGCCAAAGCAGACAACGATCTTGACTCCGCAAAAGAAAAAAGAACGGCAGCCCTTGAGGAATTGCTCGGCGGTGCCGTCTCCGACAGTGCAAGGGCGATACTCACCGAAGCGCTCAACGCAATAAACGATGCCTCAAGCCTTGAAGAGGTGGAAAGGATCAATTCAAAGGCTTTTGCCGATGCCTCCGCCGACGAAAGAGTGCTTGAATATGCCAAAGAGAACGCAGCATCCGAGCTCAATGAACAAAAAAGCACCTTCACATCGGAGGATGCAAAGGAAATAATAAACACTGCCGTTGAGGCAATAAACGCCGCCTCCGGCACCAAAGAGGTCGAACAGCAGCAGAAAAATGCCGCATCGCTTGCACGGCAGGCGGAGGAAGAATTCATCCTTGCAAAGGACAATGCTGTCACTGAGCTCAATGCGCTCGCCTCCACTTCACTTTCCGATGAGGCAAAGGAGATCGCCGAAAACGCACTTGATGCCGTGAAAAAGGCGGTCAGAACAAGCGAGGTAAACGATATCACCGCAAAGGCGGCAGCCGATGCGGCGGCGGCAGATGACTGCGGCATCTCCGGCCACAGATATGTTAACGGAGCCTGCCGGGTCTGCGGCCATGTTCAGTACTGGGATTACACGATAAACGACGGCAGGGCGGTCATCACCGGCTACACCGGCAATGAGTTTGAGCTGAGGATCCCCGCCGAGCTTCAGGGAGCAAAAGTGGTCGGCGTTGCCGCCTCGGCATTTGAAAATAACGGCAATCTGTTTTATGTTTATGTTCCCGACAGCGTGACCTATGTTGAAGAAAATGCATTCCGCTCCTGTGCGATCCTTTCCGAGGTCTGTTTCGGCAGCGGGATATCACGCATCGAAAAGGGTGCGTTTGCGGATTGCTCCATGCTCACCATAGTGTGCATCAACTCCGGAAGCACCGCCGTTGACCCCGCCGCCTTCACCGGGAACGATAAAAGGCTCACCTTTGCCGCCCCTGCCGGGAGCTCCACCGCCAAAACACTCAAGAATCTCGGAGCCGACTGCATCGAATATGAATACCCGGTGATGAGAAAAGAGAGCCCGGTCATCTCCTTCAGCGGCAAAACCGTGCTTTGGCGCGATCTTGATTACAACTACTGGACCGAGCTTGTAAAGCTTTTCCCCGATGCGGTCTACCTTCGCTTTGATTCGCTTGAGATAGAGGGCATAGCCCCCGATGCCGCAGGCGACAGCTTTGACAGCGAGCACTTTGACCCGGATGCGGAAAATCTGACACTCAAAAATATTTATATAAGTATAAAAATAGACGGCGAGACCATCACATTCGACAAGCTCACCGAGATGCTGAAAAACGGCTATTCGGAGCTTGTGCTGACCTTTGATGATGACTCCGGCGGAAGCCTTTCACTGCTCCAGCGCATAAGCGACGGGCTTATGAAGGTTTTTCACGCACTCACCAAGATCATCAACGCCGTTATCCGTGTGTTCAAAAAATAACCTTACAAGGGGAAAAGCAGATGAAAATAGCCGTTTGTGACGATGAGGCCATCGCAAGGGAAGAAATACTCTCGCTTGTTGAGGACTATGTTTCCGCAAAAAATACCGCACTTTCAGCCGAGGCCTTTGCCGATTATTCCGAGCTTGAGGGGCGGGAGGATGAGTTTGACATTTTTCTTGTTGATTACATGATGCAGGGGCTCGACGGCCTCAGCTTTGCCCATTCCCTGCGTGAAAAATACGGCGGCAGAAAGGTGATAATCTTCATCACCCAGTTCAGTGAAATAGTATATGACACCTTTGCCGTTCAGGCTCACCGCTTTTTGAAAAAGCCCGTTGAAAAGGAAAAGCTGTTTGAGGCGCTCGATTCCTTCCTTGATTCCGGCGGCTCATCCGGCAGCATGATAATCCGGTATAACGGCACGGTGACCGCCGTTCGCCTTGAGGATATCTATTATCTGGAAATATCCCACAAGGAGCTTTATGTTTGCACCGAAAAGGAGCAGATACTCTGCCGGCGCTCCATCACCTCGGTCGAGGAGGAGCTTTCGGAGCTTGGATTTTTCCGGGTGCACCGCAATTATATCGTGAACATGAAAAATATCCGTTCCTTCAACAACACCGGCATAGAATTGCTCAACGGTGAAAAAATACCGCTGAGCACAAGAAAACAGCATGAATTCTGCAAAGCCTATTTAAAAATGAATTGAGGAGTGCAAAATGATCTTTGTTCCCGGCGGGCTGCTCCCCGTGCTTTCGGTGTGCTTCATTTTTCTTTTGTTCGGCAAAGTGTTCGGATATGAGCGCCGCGCCGGCAGTGTTCTTTTTGGCGTTTCCGCCGCCGCTGCCTGCGCCGCAGGTGCGGCTTCTCAGCTTCCCGGCGGCGAGGTCTCCGAAACACTCACCGAGCTTGTAATGATGGCCTGCGCCCTCGGCCTGCCGTATATTCTGTTTGTTCGCAGGCGAAGGCTGACCTTTGTTTTTGCCGGGCTCACGGTCTGCTCACTGTTTGATTTTCTCGAATATGCGATAGTATCGCTTTTTCCCACGGTCTCATGGCAAAAGGCACTCATCGTTTACACTGCGCTCTATGCCGCCGCCTGTGCCGCCGCCATCGCCGCGGGAAAGCTGTTGAAAAAGCGCAATGTTCCGGATTTTCCCGACCGCATACCGTATGCAGTCTATGCCGTGATATTTGCCGTCAATTACTCGGCTTATTACGGGCTCACGGTCATCAACACCTCCGAAAGCTATTCCGGTGCGGCAGCAGCATTCAGCTACATTTCCGCCGTGCTGTCGGCGGGCTGCATAGGCTACACGGTTTACCGCTATGCCGTTTTGCTTCACAGGCAAAAGGAGGAGGAGCACATCCGTGCCCTTGAACTTATGCGCTACGAGGAAATAATCAGAAACAACCGCGATCTTAGCGCTTTTCGCCACGACTGCAAAAACGATCTGCATGCGTTAAAAACGCTCATCACCTCCGGCAGGACCGGCGAAGCCGAGGAATACATAGCAAGCCTCACCGATTCACTTGATAAAACAAAAGGAAAATATCAGACCGGCAACATCCTTGCCGATGCCATTCTGAGCGACAAGGCCGCCGAGGCGGAAAAGCACGGGATAGCCATCGAGTTTGAGGGCATCATCCCCGCCGAAGGAATAGCCAACCGTGACCTGTGCGCCGTGCTTTCAAACGCACTTGACAATGCAAGGGAGGCGTGCATCGGAACGGCGCCCTGCACCGTGAGCGTTTTTTCACGGGCAAAGGAAAGCGGAATGGTTCTGACCGTTAAAAACCCGGTCAAAAGCCGTGTTCCCATCCGCGGCGGCAGAATTATCACCACCAAGCAGGATAAAAAGAATCACGGCTTCGGCCTTTCAAACATCCGCACGGCTGCCGAACGCTGCAGCGGCTATGCCGATATTTCATGCGATGATTCCGCCTTCATGCTTGAGGTGGGGCTGATGTTCGGCGAAAAAATGAGCAGGGGATGAATGAATATATGTGATGGCACGGCACAGGTACCCGCCCCGGGCTGTTCACGGGCAAAGCCACCCGGTGCTTTCAGCCGCGCCTTATCTGCCCACCATCATCTTATGCCGCCGCCCCCCGGGCGGAACACGATTTGATGCGATTATTTCATTCAAATGAATCAACCCTTTGTTTTTGTAAAAGATATATACAAAACATTATATAATGTTGTTTCATGTTTGGCAAAAAAACACTTTACAAAACGATAATAATGTGATATACTGCGTTTTGCATTGTGCCCGCAACTCGGTTTTCGGAGCAAACCTCCTCTGCGAGGTCATCACCTGCCGCTGACTGGGTGCGAGGCCAAAATATTAAATGAGGTGAAAAACACTATGACACAGGCAGAAAAACAGGCAATCATGGCTGAATACGCCATCCACGAGGGCGACACAGGTTCACCCGAGGTTCAGATTGCAGTTCTCACCAAGAGAATCAACGACCTCACCGAGCACCTTAAGATTCACAAGAAGGATAACCACTCCCGCCGCGGCCTTCACAAGATGGTCGGTCACAGACGCAACCTTCTTGAGTACCTTAAGAAGAACGACATTGAGCGCTACCGTTCAATCGTTGCAAGACTTGGTCTTCGTAAATAATGCAAGCTTCGGAGCAGGCTGGGTTTTTTCCCCGCCTGCTCTGTTGTGATTTTTCAACCGCGTTTTTTTCGCATCCGTTCAGGCGGT
>JAZUJM010000180.1:0-5524 GCA_045642785.1 Acutalibacteraceae bacterium
GTTGCCGGCAGAAACAGATACATCGGCTACCTTATCTCACTCGGCATGTATTCATTCAGGGGCAAAAAGGTTGCCCTTGACTGCGCCAACGGCAGCTCATGGAATGTTGCAAAATCCGTTTTTGAAGCACTCGGAGCAACGACCTATGTTATCAACGCCGAGCCCAACGGCTTTAATATTAATGAAAACGCAGGTTCAACCCACATTGAGGGGTTAAGCAAATTCGTTGTTGACAACAAGCTCGACTGCGGCTTTGCCTACGACGGCGACGCCGACCGCTGCCTTGCTGTTGATGAAAACGGCAGCATCCTCACCGGCGACCACATTCTGTATATTTATGCCAGGTATATGAAAGACCGCGGAAAGCTTTTAACCAACACCGTAGTTACAACCGTTATGAGCAACTTCGGGCTTTACAAGGCCTTTGACAAGGTCGGAATCGACTATGCCAAAACCGATGTGGGCGATAAATATGTTTACGAATATATGATGAAAAACCACAACAGAATCGGCGGCGAGCAATCCGGCCACATCATCTTTTCAAAGTACGCCTCCACCGGCGACGGCATTTTGACAAGCCTTAAGCTTATGGAAGTTATGATGGCAAAAAAGCAGCCCATGAGCAAGCTTTACGACGGACTTGAAATTTATCCCCAGGTTCTTGAAAACATCAAGGTCAAGGATAAAGCAGCCGCAAACTCCGACCCCGATGTTATTCTTGCCGTTGAAGAAGCCGAAAGAATGCTCGGCAATTCAGGCAGAGTGCTTGTTCGTGAATCCGGCACGGAGCCCCTTATCCGCGTTATGGCAGAGGCCGCCGATAAAGAATCCTGCCGAAAGGCGGTTGATTCAATAGTCAGCGTTATCAGAAAGAAAGGCCATATAATCTGATAACCCGCGAATGTCAAAATAAAAAGAAAAAACTATTGTAAAATTTGATTTTATCTGATATAATCATTTATAACCGTTTTTAGCTATTAACAAACGGACACCCTATAATGCAAACAGGAGTGTGAGCTATGGCAGAAAAAACAAATGTTGTTGAAGCCGAAAAAGCTTACGAGCAAATGCTTGCCGCCCAAAAAGAGGAAGAGGGCAAGGCAAGTGTTGAAAAGTATCAGGACAGGCGTTATGTCGGCACAAAAGAAACCGTCGGCTTTGTTCTGTGGGATGCCGCTCAGAGCTTTAACATCAACACCTATTCAAACCGATTTGTCACAAGCATAGTCGGTATCGACCTCGGTTATCAGACCCTCGCCAATACCATAAACAGTATTTGGGATATCGTTAACGATATCATCTTCGGTTCAATAGTTGATAAAACAAGAACCCGTTGGGGCAAGTTCAGGCCTTATCTTCTTTTCCTTGCAATCCCCGGCCTTATACTCACCTCTCTTTATTGGCTTATGCCCACCCTTTTCGGCGGCAGAGGCAGCAAGGATATGGTTCAGTTCGTATTCTATGTTCTGCTTGCCATTATGCGTGAAGGTGTAGGTACCTTCCAGAGCATTTCAAGAACGGGTCTTATGAGTACCATTACTCCCCACCCGAACGACAGAACCCGACTTATCACCATTGCAAACTTTGCTTCGGGTACTTTCGGTGAAAAGCTCCCCGAGCAGATTTTCACCATTCTTCTTGATGTTTTCACAAGAAAATTCGCAGGAAGCGAGCTGAGCAATGCCCTTACAGGTTTGTTCATCGGTTTCGGTATTTTCACCACCCTCGTTTCCTCCGGCGCATCCTTCTGGTTCTTCACAAAGAGCAAGGAACGCGTAATTCAGTCCATAAAGACCCCGAGCATCAAGCAGTCAATCAAGTCAATTATCAACAACAAGCCCATGCTTCTTATCACGCTGTCAGACTTCCTCTCCGGTTTCTCAATCGGCGGCAGCAAGCAGGACTATTACACCGATGTTCTTCACTTCTCTTCAATGACTCTTGTAGCGGGTATTCCCGCGGCACCTATCAGCCCTTTAAGCTATGCATGGGTTCCCTGGATGAGAAGGCATTTCTCCTCCCGCTTCCTTTACATTTCCGCAAAATACATAGCAGATATTCTTTATGTTCCCGTTTTCCTTTTCGGCTGTATGGGCATGAACTGGAAGACCAAAAAGGGCGGTATGTATCAGAAGGTTGTTCCTATGGGCATCGCAATGGCTATCTGGGAAATCATCTGGACCATGTTCTACGGCCTCAAGAGCGTTATCGGCACCGAGATGTACAACGAGGCTATGGACTACTGCGAATGGAAGAACGGCTACCGCACCGAGGCTATGACATCTGTTGCCAAGGGCCTTGCAGCTAAGGTTGCCACCTCCTGCAGCGGTATTGTTACCACCTACTTAAAGAAGCTTATCAAATACGACCAGTCAGCATTCAGAACCGGCGTTGAGCAGCCCGACAGCGTTAAATTCTATCTCTTCGCCATGTTCACAATCATCCCCACCCTCACAGGCTCACTCGGTGTTATCCCGATGCTGTTCTACGACCTGAACAACAAGAAGAAGGAAGTTATGTATGCCGAGCTTATCGAACGCCGTCATATGATGTCCAGCACAGTTGCTTCCGGCGATGCAGAGGATATTAACCTTGTTGCCGAAGCTCAGATGAACATCAGCGAAATCAATAAGGATAAAACCTTAGAGGGCTAAAACAGTAACAAACCCCAATGCAGTCGGATTTCTGCATTGGGGTTATCTTTATCATAAAAAAGCCGACAGCTTCAAGATTTGTTGAAGCTATCGGCTTTTTTCAATTAAACATTAAATAGTCTTTGGGCGTTCTTAAAGGTTTGCTCTATTATTTTTTCCTCGGATACTCCCCTTATTTCAGCAAGCTTGCGGGCAGTAAAAGGAATAAGAGAAGAATCGTTTCTTTCTCCGCGATGGGGAACGGGAGTCATATAGGGGCAATCGGTTTCAATAAGCAATCTGTCCTCCGGCACAAAGGCCGCAACCTCGCAAGGCTTTTTTGCATTTTTAAATGTAACCGCGCCGCCAAGGCCTATATACATTCCAAGCCTGATAATCTCCTTTGCCATTTCCACCGAGCCGGAAAAGCAATGAACAACGCCTTTCGGCTTGTAGGTCTGCAAAAGCTCCAAGGTGTCGGCGTGAGCCTCACGGTCGTGAACAATTACGGGCAAAGAAAACTCATTGGCAAGCTTTAACTGCTGCTCAAAAACCTTAAGCTGAATATCTCTTGTTTCGGATTCATAGTGATAATCAAGGCCGATTTCACCGACTGCAACGCATTTTTCGTCACTTAAAAATAACCGAAGCTTGTCGGCATAATCCGGTTGAGCCTTTGCAGCTTCAAGCCCGTGTACACCGCACGCGGCATAAATAAACGGAAACCGGTGTGCAAGGTCAAGAGTGGTTGAGCAGCTTGTAATATCCGAAGCGCAGTTAATTACCGCAGAAACGCCCTTTAAAGGCAAAGATGAAAGAAGCTCATCTCTGCCTTCGTCAAACGCAGAATCGTCATAATGAGCGTGAGAATCAAAAATACCGCTCATTATCTCACCTTTGAACCGGCGGGAATGCCGTCAACAAATATAACCTTAACATCATCCTCACCGGCATCGGCGGCAAGAATCATTCCGCAGCTTTCAACACCGCAAAGAACGGCGGGCTTGAGGTTGGATACAACGATAACCGAATGGCCTATAAGGTCCTCCGGCTTATACCATTTTGCAATGCCGGAGGCAACCGTTCTGGGTTCGCCGGTGCCGTCATCAAGAGTTAACTGCAAAAGCTTCTTTGCTCGTTTAACGGGCACGCAATCAACTACCTTGGCTACTCTTAAATCAACCTTGGCAAAATCATCAATACCGATTTTGGCAACACCCTGAATCTCTTCCTTTAAAGCGGCGGTCTGCTCGTTAACCGCATTCTTTGCGTCGAGCTCTGCCTGAATTTCGGCAAGCATTTTTTCGGCATCTATTCTTGCAAACAAAGGCGATGCCGTGCCTACCTTTGAGCCGACAGGAATCGCGCCGAAGGATGAAAGGCTATCATATGAAGTAATATCGCAGTTAATCTGCTCCAGAATCTTTGCCGATGTTTCGGGAATATAGGGTGAAAGCTGAACGGCAAGGAATCTTATGGATTCGGTAAGGTTATAAAGAACTGTTGCAAGACGGTCGCGATTTGCTTCATCCTTTGCAAGGGTCCACGGTGCAGTTTCATCAATATATTTGTTGCAGCGCTTGGCAAAGTTAAGGATGGTGTTTACGGCATCGCTCACCTTAAATTCATCCATGCTCTTTGCAGCGGCGGGCACACTTTCAAGTGCGGCTGCTTTAAGCTCATCATCAAACTCACCGGCACAGGAATTGCAGGTAAGAACGCCGTCAAAATATTTATTGACCATGGCAACGGTGCGGTTAACAAGGTTGCCGAAGGTGTTTGCAAGGTCGGAGTTATAACGCTCAATCATTGTTGAATAGGTAAGTGAGCCGTCGTTTGCATGGGGCATTTCGGAAAGAAGATAGTAACGAACGGCATCAACGCCGAATTTTGCGCAAAGATCATCGGCATAAATAACATTGCCCTTGGATTTGGACATTTTATCATCACCGATAAGAAGCCACGGATGGCCGTAAACCTTTTCAGGCAGGGGCTCACCGAGCGCAAGAAGCATGATGGGCCAGTAAATGGTGTGGAATCTGATTATATCCTTGCCGATAATGTGAACATTTGCGGGCCAGTATTTTTTGTAGAGCTCGCCGGAACCGTCGGGGTCATATCCCAAAGCAGTGATATAGTTTGAAAGCGCATCAATCCAGACATATATAACATGCTTGTCATCAAAGGTTACGGGGATACCCCACTTGAATGAGGTTCTTGAAACACAAAGATCCTGAAGACCGGGCTTGATAAAATTGTTGAGCATCTCTTTTTTGCGGCTTTCGGGATAAATGAAATCCGGGTGAGATTCAATATGCTCTTCAAGCTGCTTCTGATACTTTGAAAGCTTAAGGAAATAGCACTCCTCGCTTGCTTTTGTAACCTCACGGCCGCAGTCGGGGCACTTGCCGTCAACAAGCTGGGCATCAGTGAAAAAGCTTTCGCAGGGAACACAGTAGTTGCCTTCATAAGTGCTCTTGTAAATATCGCCCTGGTCATAGAGCTTTTTAAATATCTTCTGAACCGCTTTTTCGTGATAATCGTCGGTGGTTCTGATAAATTTATCATAGGTGGTGTTTAAAAGGTCACAAATGCCCCTAATTTCACCCGCCACCTTATCAACATACTCCTTGGGAGAAATACCGGCCTCTTTGGCATACTGTTCAATTTTAAGGCCGTGCTCATCTGTACCGGTAAGGAAGAAAACATCATAACCCTGCATTCGCTTGAACCTGGCGATGGCATCCGTAAGAACGATTTCGTAGGAATTCCCTACATGGGGCTTACGGGATGTGTAAGCAATGGCAGTTGTGATGTAAAAAGGTGTTTTGCTCATGATTTTTTCCTCCTTTTATCAAACGGCGGAATTACCCGCCGCAAATGTGCATAAA
>JAZUJM010000181.1:0-4955 GCA_045642785.1 Acutalibacteraceae bacterium
AAAGTATTCTTTAGAATGATTTTCTTTAATGTGAAGCTCATACTTATTTTCACAAGCGTTGAGCAAGGTATCATCCATCGTCTGATATTTACCCTCTGCATTAAGGAACGACGGCTTTTGTTTAACAAGAATAAGTCTTACAGGTAAATCATCTTTATTGTTGATTTCGAATTCTTCGGAATATGAATTGCTCTTTCTTACAAGATTATCGGCATATGTGGGCCAGAAACCGAAGAAAACGGTTGTGGTATCCTCATCCTCCGAAAACGGAATGGAGTTGCTGCCGGTGATTGTTTGCGCGTGAGCGGTAACCTTTGTGGTGTAGGGCGTTGCGCTTACGATAATGGGGGCGGAGTTGGAGTTCTTATTTACATCTTTCATATATTTGAAGGTGTAAATAAACTCTGCGTCAACTCTGAAATGGGTAACATTGCCCTCGTCATCGGTTTTGTCGGGCAAAATGTTGATTGTAATTGTTCTTGATTTGCTTGTGACGGAGTAGCAATCGTGAACAAATTGCTTAAAATTGGAATCGGCAATGGAATCCGGATTTGAAAGCGTGGTTTGCTGGAAGGTAGCCTTTTGTGCCGAATAGCTTGCAATCTCTTTGTTGTTAATAAGATAGAATCCGTCGGCAGAGGATAAATCAAGCACGCCGTTTGTAATGTTTGCGGAACCTGAGGAGATTTTTACCTTTGCGTCAAAGGTTGAATCGCCGGATGTGAGATTCTTTAAAACAACTGTTTTATCCTCGGCTATGTTTTCAAAATCCTCTTCGGTTATTCCGAGATATCTTATAATATCTTCATTGCCGCTTAAAAAGTTTTTGTAGCTGAAAGCTTCAATCGTTTCCTGAATATTCTGCGCCGCATCGGAGGCTTCGTTAAGCTTAATAGCCTTTTTGGTAAGGTTTACCGATGTTAAAAACGAATGCAGAATGGCACCCGAGGCGATGGCCAGAATAACAATGGCTATGACAAGCTCCGGCAGCGAGAAACCGCCGTTTCCGCGAAGAAGCAAAGCGGAGGCTTTGAGCCTTTTATTCAATTTTATTTTCATAATCAAAACCTCCGTTTATGTTCTTGTGAATTTCATTTTATTTTGTGTGGAACGGGTCGGGATTGCCGAGCGGAATATCAAAGCTGGGCTCGGGAGTGTAAACGCCGTTTTCATATTCAACATAAAACTTTGAAAGGCCGTAAACTGCGGTGAGGTCGGCTGTTTCGCTGTTGTAGGTGAGGGCAACGGAATCAACAAATGTGAAATTCTGCTTTGAATCGTAGATGTATTTGAGATATTCCTTAAACTGCTTGTAGTTAACCATCATGGAAACGGTTATGGGAGCACGGAAGCCTTTAACGGGAATGTATTTGCCGCCGATGTATGTGCTGAACTCAAGCGGAACATCAATTTCGCCAAAGGAAACGCTTGTTGAATCGCTGCCGATTTTTTCATCCGCTCTGATAAGCCAAAGCAGAAAATCTTCATTTTCAAGGCCGACTGGCAGGCGGGCAAGATTTGCCGAAATGTTAGCCTTTGATTTTTCAACGCTTGCCTTGTACATAGGCAGATTTGCTTCATAACCCTTAAGTTCGCTCAGGTAGGCGTTCCGGTCTTCAATATCTTTTTTGAGCTTGTCGTTCTTCTCGGTGTAATTGTTAAACACAAGAAGATAAACAAGAACGGCAACAATCAGGCCGACAAAAATGAAAACCATCTGAATGTCGCGCCCGGAAAGCTTTTTGCCGGATTTAAGGCCGTCAATAAGATCAAGCTTCATAATTTATTTCTCCTCCCTTATTCCGCTTCGGTGGTTGTTTCCGCCGCTGTGGTCGGAACGGTGGTTTCTTCTTCAACAATATAATCGCAAACAACTGAGAACTGTGCAAGCTGTTTGCCTGCGTCATCTGCTGTTTCGGTTATCGGGCTGCAGGTGATAACATCAATGGTGGCGAAGGAGCGAAGCTCACGAAGAACCTCGGCAGCCTCTTTAAAGCTGGGGCAGGTGAGGCTGATTGTAACATTTTCTTCTGTGCAGTTTGCGGTGAGGAATGAAACACTTGTGGGCATTTTAGCTTCAAGCTCCTCAAAGAATTTCAGAAGATTTGAATTGTTGGCAACCGAGCCGTCAACAAACTTCTGAAGGTCTGCATCGCCTGAGGAATAGCTTAAATAAGCTTTGAATTCCTGCTCGGCATATTCAAGCTTTGAAACCTCGTCATTGATTTTTTCAAGCTTGGACTTGTTGATGAAATACCCGCCGAGGGAATAAGCGGTGAGCAGCAGGGCGATAAGCAGCAGAGCACCGCCGCCGATGTAGCCGAAATTTTTGTCGTTAAGCAGTTTTTTGTTTCCGCCGCCGTGAGCCTTGACATATTCGGCAGGCAGAAGGTCAAGGGGAGCCATTCTTGTGCCAAGGCAGCCGATATAAACCGAAATATCGCTTATGGAGTTTGCAAGGCCCTGAATGTCACTAAGCTCATCAAGGCAAAGGGTTTCAACCCCGAGCTCGGAGGCGATTGCGTCTTTGAGCCCTTTTAAGTGAGCACAGCTGCCCATAAGAACAACGCGGCCTATCTCTTTTTCGGGATTGGCGCTGTTGAAATAATCAAGGCTTCTTGAAATGCCGCCGGTAAGGCGGTAAATGCTGTCGGAAAGGTCGATGTCTTCAGCGGGATTCTCACCCTTGCCGCTCAATTCGTTAAGTGCGAATATGTAGGCGGAATCATCCATTTCTTTAGCGGCGAGGTAGCGGCAAATCATTTCATCGCCGCCTATTGAAAGTGAGCGCTGCATAAGCAGGTTGCCGTTTTCGCTGAAATTGACCGAGGATGAATCGGCGTCAATGGTGATGAACATATCAACCTTTTCGCCGCCGGAAATTGTTTTAAGAACCTGGAACTGAGAGTTTGCGCTGTAATCAATTCCCTTAATGCTTAAGCCGGCATAATCCGCAAGGGCCATATAGCTTTCGACTATGAGTGTGGGCACCGCAACAACAAGCACTCTGCACTCTTCGGCTCCTCTTTCAAGCAGCACGCAGTCGATTTTGTACTTTGTAATATCAACCGGGAAATAATCGGCGGCGTTTGTCTGAACTATGCCTTTAAGCTGTTCATCTTTAACTGCCGGGGTAACAACCTCACGAACTGCAATTTTTGAAGAAGCGACTGAAAAATAAACATCCTTCGCCGCAATGGCTCGCTCGTCAAGCTCCTCATTGAGTTTATCGCCGAGGTTGATTTCGCTGACTATCTGCCCGTCAACAACCGAACCCTCGGGGGTGGCAAAAACGAAAGAATCGCTGACTGAATAGGTTTTGCCTTTTTTCTCGGTTATGCAAACCTTGGTCAGCCTTTTGCCGACTTCAACATTCAACATTTTAACGGCCATATAAATCCATCCCTTACGCGTAATATTTTACAAATTAAAAATTTTTAAATATAATTAACCGGGAAATAAATTCCCGTTAATTAACCAAATCAAAAGAACTTGCCGAGATACCAGTTTAAGCATTTTTCGCCCCAAAGAGCGGCAACGGCAAAGCCGATGGCAAGATACGGGCCGAAGGCAAGCTGCCTGCCGACCTTTTTGATTGCCATTAATGACAGGTGGATAATCGAACCCACAACGCACGCGGCAACAAGGCCGAAAAAGGTTGCTTTAAGGCCAAGGAAAAGGCCTATTGTAAACATAAGCTTAACATCTCCGCCGCCCATGGCACGCCCGCCGGAGATAAGAAGAATGGCAAGGAAAATGCCGCCCATAACAACGGGGCCGAGCACGATATCAAGCCATGGCTGTTTGAAAATAAATATGTTTACAGCCGAACGAATGATGCCCAGAACAAGAATGAACAATACAATTCCGTTGGGTATTTCCATTGTGCGGGCATCAATAACACCCATAACAAGAAGGGCGCTGAACAAAGCGGAAATCAGAAGAAAATCGGGGCAGGGGCCTTTTATGAAAAGAACAAGGCACCACAGCAAACCGTTTGCAGCCTCGATTATCGGATACTGTGGGCTGATTTTGGTTTTGCACCCGTGACATTTGCCGCGAAGGGCAAGCCAGCTGAAAAGAGGAATGAGCTCATACCAATGAAGCTTTTTGCCGCAGGTCATACAGTGCGAGGGGACGGAAACGATTGATTCCTCTTTGGGAATTCTGAAAATGCAGACATTCAAAAAGGAGCCGACTGTTATTCCGAACAGAAAAGTGAAAATGTAAAAAAACCACGCGGCGTTATCCCAAATCAAATCAATTGATTCTTTCATTTTTTCAGCTCCTTTCAACGAAATTTTATGTGCTAAACTGAATTGATAATGACATAGTTATAGCCAAACATACTTTTATTTATTAATAATTTATACCAAAACATTAAATGTGTCAATACTTTCGGGGCAATTTTAACATTTTTTCTGCCATAAATCCTTTTTTATTACTGCTTTTTTGTTAAATCAGTTCTGGAAAATCACTTTTTTATCTCAAAAAGAATAAATCTTATATGCAGAAAAATGTCGTGTAAAATGCCACTAACTGGATAATATTCTGGCCGGATTATTTTGATTTCCGGTCAGAGAATCGGTTCGGTTTTAAAAAGATATGCGCAGAATTTGTCAGCTGAAAATCTGATTTCGGTTGATACATCTTCGGCTTTTTCTTTGCAAAAAAGTTCTTTTATCCTGCATTTTCTGCCGAGATTTATTACCTTTTCACCTTCGGTAACGGCAAATAATGCGGCATAATTATTGTTTATATATAAAATATCATCCGTTTCGCAATAAAGATGAACTCCGTTTGATTTTAAAAAGCTTTTCAGCTCCGAAACCGAAAAATTCTGTTTGCTTTCCGAAACCGCAAGGAAAGGAAGATTGTTTTCTTTAGCGAATTTCTGTGCGCCTTTTGCGCTTTCGGTCACAAAGGGATGAAGAAAAATAAAGGCTTTATATTTT
>JAZUJM010000182.1:0-6930 GCA_045642785.1 Acutalibacteraceae bacterium
AAGCGGTCTATCTCATTGCCGATTCCGCCCGCGATAATAAGAATCAGGGTGAAATCAATAAATCTGTTTTTCTTCCTTTTGGGCCAGAGCAAAAACACGACGCAGGCGGCGATAACAACAAGCGTAACTGCCGCAAGCAGCTTTGTGTTTTGCGAAAAGGAGCTGAATGCCGCCCCGGTGTTATTGACCCTTGTTAAATTAAACAGGCCGAAAAGAAATTCTTTTGAACCGTTTTCGGCAACATAGCCCGCCGCTGCAAGCTTTGTTAAACGGTCTGCCGCAACAAGCGCGGCAATGAGTAAAATACTGATTAACTGAAACATATGTTTTAATCAAAAAGTCCGCTGAAAAGGCTTTGGGTATCGTCATCATCCTCAAGCCCGTCAAGGTTTATCTGAAAACCTATGTCTTCATCCTCAACAGCCTCGGATTTATCATCGCCGCCGGAGATGAGAGCCTCAAGGTCATTGAAGAAATCGGGCTCTTCAACACCGTCATCCGAATCGTCTGAGCCGAACAGATTGCTGAACAAATCTTCCTCCTGTTCAGCCTCGGGCTCAGCGGCGGTTTCAATCTCGGCAAAAATATCGGAAAGGTTCAGCTCCTCTGCGGGTTCTTCAACCGCTTCGGGTTCTTCAACCGCTTCGGGTTCCTCAACCGTTTCGGGTTCTTCGATTATTTCGGGTTCTTCAATTATTTCGGGTTCCGCGGCTGCTTCGGGTTCCTCTGCCGTCACGGGCTCAACCTCGGGTTCTTCAGCCTCGCTCTGAGCTTCGGGCTCCGCGTCAAACTGCTCCGGCTGCTCAGGCTCAGCCTCTTTTTCCGTTTCCTTTTCGGTTACGGATTCAATAATGGATGCCACATCGTTCTTTAATGCCTCAATCTCTTCGGCGGAGCCGTCAAAATTGGGTATGTTTTCGATTATCTGGCGCTGCTTTTCACAAAGCTCGCTGAGCACCGCCTTGCAGTTTTCTATTTCTTCCTTAAGCTTTGCCGCCTCGGCGGAATAGGCCTTAACCTTCTGCTCGCTGTCACCGATTATCTGAGCAGCCTTGATTTCGGCATCGGCAAGGGTTTTTTCTGCCTCAGCGTTGGCGGATGCCACGGTGTTTTCCGCTTCAAGTATGGCATCGGCAACGGTTCTTTCAGCCTCGGCATTGGCCTTGGTTATGACTGCCTCGGAATCGGTCTTTGCCTTTTCGCGGTAAGCTTCTATTGTGGTTTTGGTTTTTAAAATGAGGTCTTTTGAGTTCTGCTTTGCCTCTTCAATAAGGGAAGAAGCCTGCCTCTGAGCCTCTGAAACGGTTTTGGCGCTCTCATCCTCTGCCTCTTTCTGAACGGTTTTAGCCATTCGCTGTGCGGAGATAAGAGTGGCCTTTATGGTATCTTCATCGGCTCTGTACTGCTCTATTCTGTCGGCAAGGATACTGATTTTGCTTATCAGTTCCTCGTTGGTTTTTGTTGATTCGCTGTAAGAAGCCGCGGCGGTTTTAAGAAAAGCGTCAACCTCCTCGGCGCGGTAGGCTCCCTTGCCAACAAGGGTAAACTGAGCATTGGATATCTGTTCGGGTCTGAGCATTTTATATCCTCTCTTTCATATGCTTGGTTAAAAACGATTATTCTTCAACACCGTCGCCGAGCTCGGAGTAATCCTCACCCTGAACCGAAACATTGCTCGGAGTAATTACAAAGGCCTTTTCGGCAATGGGATTAAATGCTCCGTCAAGAGCATAGGAAACGCCATAGAGAATATCAATAACCCTCTGCACCGCGTCGGCGGGGCAATCCTCAAGGTTAAGAACAACTATGCGGTTCTGCTTAAGGATATCGGCAACTGCGCCGACCTCGGCAACGCCGGTAACCTTTTTAACAACAACCTGGGAATCACCGAGCGACCTTATTGCGGGGCCTCTGCCGCTTTCAAGCGAAACAACATTGGTTCTTGCCTTTTCTCTGCGGGGCTTAACGGGCTCGGGCTGGCGCTCCTCTTCACGCACGGGAGCAACGGGCTCTGCCGCGGTTTCCTCTTCTTCATAATCATAGTAATCGTCATCGGTTACCGTAAAAAATTTGTTGATTCCGGTTTTCATTTTGTCCATAACGCCCATTGTATTTTCCTCCTAAAATTAATTATCTGTAATTTCTGGGGCCGAAAACTGCCGAGCCTACTCTTACAAGATTTGCGCCCTCAAGAATGGCTTCGCGGTAGTCGCCGGACATTCCCATTGAAAGAATGTGCATATTTATATTATTTATATTTTTAGAGCCGATGTCAAGATATGTTTTGCACATATTTGAAAAAAGTGACCTTAATTTTGCTTCTTCGTCAAAAATCGGGGCAACACACATCAATCCTTCTATCCTGATGCCGCCGATTTCGGCAATTTCGCAGGCTTTTTCAAAAACGGAATCAAATTCAAAGCCGAACTTGCTTTCCTCATTGCCCACATTGACCTCAAGCAGAATGTCGGAAACAATGCCCTTTTCAAGTGACCTTTTGCCTATTTCGCGGGCAAGCTCCACGCTGTCTACCGATTGAATAACCTGAACCTCGCCGACTATTTTTTTAACCTTGTTTGATTGAAGATGACCTATCAGATGAGCTCTGCAATCAGTCAGCTCAAGCTCCGGCTTTTTGGCAAGGAACTCCTGAACCTTGTTTTCACCGATAAGGTCAACGCCGAGTGAAATGGCGTGATTGATATATACGCTTTCCACCGTTTTAGAAACGGCCATAAGCTGAACATCCTTTTCGCTTCTGCCGCTTTTTATCGCGGCCTCGGCAATGCGCTCCCTCACCTCTTTGAGGTTTTCCTCAATATCGTGAAAGCGCTGCTCTTTTATATCTTCCGTTTTAACCAAGCCCCTTTCCGTTGATAATAACAGCATCGTGATTCTTGATTCCCGCGCTGCCGGTTGATTCGCTGTCGGGGTCGGCAATAACAAAATCATCACCGTTGTAGACGATATCGAGCTCCCTCTGCTTCGTCACCTTACCGACACGAACAAAAGCGCAGTTTTTATCATCAATTACTCTGACTGCCGATTTCGGCACCCTGAGCCCGCTGTATTCCTCAATTACTATTTTGGCATTTACTCTTCTCATTGAAAGCCTTTCGGCGTTGATGCTGTTGCATTTGAGCACAACGGCGGTTTTGCCGTCTTTTTCTTTATTGAGGCGATAAACCTTTGCAAGCACATAATCGGAGGAATTGTTGCCGAATATCACCTTGTATTCCGAACCCTCGGTCAAGCGTGCGGCAAGCTTTGAATCCACCGATGAAACAAGATACCAGTTAAAACCGCCCACAATCTTGCCCACGCAGTTGTCGGCAACATCGGCCGGCTTTGCGGCAAGGGCTTTTTCTATCGCCCCGGATGTGAGGGTGTCAAGCGAATCAAATGCAACGGTTTTTTCAAAGCCGTCGGCGGCGCTGACATAATAGCCGGACTTACCCGCATTGACCGATGACTTCGGGGTTGCGGACTTTTCGGTTAATGCGATTTTCGCGTTAAGCTCGCTTATCATTGCATCACAGTCAATCTCTTTGCCGAAGGAAATCTGCCTTTTGGATAAATCAACAAGGAAATCAAGCTTTTTATCGCTTAAATCTTTAAACTTTCCCGAATAAACAGCCTCGGAAATGGCGTCAAAATCATCCTCGATATTCTCGCCGAGCAAATCGGTATCAACATTCGCAAGCACAAGCTGACTGTCGATTTTTTTGTAACCGTCAAGAAGGTCGTTGAGATATGAAAGCTCAATGTAATTTTCCGCCTCGGTTTCGGTGGTGAAAATAAGCGCCACGGAAGAAGTGCCGGTAACCTTTTCGGCATTTTTCGCCGTGGAAACAACCGTTCCGCCCCCGTTATAGTAAAGCAGAGTTTCATCCCTTACCGCAAAGGCGTCAATATCAACCGAATCGTAAACGGTAGTCATCTCTGCCGAAACGGTATCAAATTCATCGGCCACAACACTCACGGCCTTGTAAACGAAAAATGCTGCCACAAGAACGGCTGCGGTAACGGTCAGCCATCTCATAAGCCTGCCGTTTTTCATTCTGACGCCCCCTTAACATACTCCTTTGCAGCTTCAAAAAGCAGAGAAGGAGAGGAATATTCATCAATAAACAAAAAGTGTATTCTCGGGTCTCTGCGAAACCATGTGAGCTGGCGTTTCGCATAGCGGTGAGTGGCAAATTTCAGCTTTTGCAGGCAGTCATCAAGCCCGGCTTCACCGTTTATGAACGGCAGCAGCTCCTTGTAGCCGAGTGCCTGAGCGGCGGTTTTCGGGTCATACAAAGAGTAAAACCGCCTTGCCTCTTCCACAAGCCCGTTTTGAACCATTTTATCAACTCTTAAATCAATGCGGTTATATAAAAAAGCTCTGTCTTTGGCATCAAGCCCTATTATCACCGGGGCAAGCGGGCTTTCATTCCGGCGCGAAAGAGCCTTTGTTTCGGTCAATGTGCGCCCGGTGGTATAATAAACCTCAAGCGCCCTTATCACCCTGACCTCATTGTTGGGGTGAATCCATTGAGCTGCCTCGGGGTCTATCTTTTTAAGCTCCTCGAAAAGCACCTCAATGCCGAGTTTTTGCGCCTTTTCCTTAAGCTCAAGGCGGCATTTTTCGGTTGACGGGCTTTCGGGGAAATCAATGTTATCAATAAGCGATGAAAAATAAAGGCCGGTTCCGCCCGCTATTACCGGGATTTTGCCCCTTGCCGTTATCTCGGCGATTTTCTCATTCGCAAGTGCGCAGAACCTTGCAACGCTGAATTCCTGCGAAGGGTCGGCAATGCCCACAAGGTGATGGGGTATGCCCTGCGTTTCCTCCGCCGTGGGTGCGGCGGTGGCAATCTCCATCCCCCTGTATATCTGCATTGAGTCGCAGGATATTACCTCGCCGCCGAATTCCTTCGCAAGCTGAACCGCAAGCGCGGTTTTGCCGGAGGCGGTGGGCCCTACAACGGCAATGACTTTTGTTTTACACCCTGCCAAAATTTTTCTCCAATTCTCTTTGAGTCATTTCAATAAGCACGGGTCTGCCGTGCGGGCAATATCTTATCTGCGGCATTGAAAGAAGCTGCCGCGCGAATTTTTCCATTTCGCTTTTTGAGGTAAAATCCCCCGCCTTGATTGCGCTTCGGCACGCAACCGAATGGAAGATATGGTCAAGCTTTCTGAAATCGGTATCCTGCCTTTTTTCGGCAAATTTGCCCGCAAGCTCGCATATCACTTCATTAACCTCATCCGGGTCAAGCTCCATGGGGCACTCGCGCACAATCACCATACCCTGGCCGAAATCCTCCACCTCAAAGCCGCCCTCGCGGAACAGCTCAAGGTTTGAAAGCGCGGCGGAATATTCCTCTTTGGTGAGGGTGACTGTTACGGGGCAAAGCAGAAGCTGTGCCGTTCTTTCGGCGCAGGAGCTTTTTAAGCGCTCATAAATCATGCGCTCATGAGCCGCGTGCTTGTCGATTATCAGCAGCTTGCCGCCGCTTTCAACGATTATGTAGGTGCAGAACGCCTCGCCGATAACCTTTATTTCTTCCTCCGGCTCTTTTTCGGCGGAATCGCTTATGGGCTGAGCCTGCGGCTCGGCGGCAGGCGGATTATCCGGCTCCGGCTGAACGGGCACCGGGGGTTCCTCTTTAATTTCCGGCTTCGGTTTTGTGCTTCCGAAATCCGGAATAAGGAAATCGGAATTATCCTCTTCGGGGTTATAGCCCTCGCTCTGCGGCGAGCTGAAAACAACCTTTTTGCCCTCGGAAGCAGGGGTAAAAACGGGTGCTTCCTTTTTAAGCGCAAAAGCGGGAGGGTTATCTTTTATCGGTTCATATTTTTTCTCCGCCGCCGGAACAGTCGGCGCAAAAGCGGTTTTTTTATTATCGGCATTAAATGCGGGCAGCGGCTTTTCGGCTGCGGCAGACGAAGAAAATTCATCCGCTCCGGCGCGCTGCCAGAAGTTTTTGTTTTCGGAAAGCTTTATCTGCTCGGGCGGCTTTTCAATCGCCGCGTAAAAATCAACGGGCTTTTTTGCCTTGTACTGTGCGCGGGAAACATCCCCTGCAAGCGCACCCTTGCAGGCAAAATACACGGCGTTGAACACGGATTTTTCATTTGAAAACCTGACCTCGGTTTTCGCCGGGTGAACATTGACATCAACCGCAAGCGGCGAAAGCTCAAGGTTAAGAATACACGACGGGAACTTGCCGACCATAACGGAGTTTTTGTAAGCCTCGCTGAGTGCGGCACTCCCCGTGCCGGTTTTTACAAGGCGCCCGTTGATAAAGAAGAACTGCATATTGCGGTTCGGCCTTGCCGCATGGGGCACCGAGATATAACCGCTCACCTTTATGCCCTCCGTTTCGCCGGAGGCAGGAATGAGTGAGGAAGCAAACTCCTTGCCGAACACCTCGCGCGCCGCAGTCAGCAGCTCACCGGTGCCGCCGGTGACAAGGGTCTGTTTGCCGTCGCGTATAAATCTGAAAGCGACCTCCGGGTGAGAGAGGGCAAGACGGTCCATTACTCCCGCAACGGCATTGGATTCGGAAACATCTTTTTTAAGGAATTTCATCCTTGCCGGGGTGCTGAAAAACAAATCACGCACTATTATGGTGGTCCCCGCCGGGCAGCCCGCATCATCAAACACGGTTTCCTCCCCCGCCTCTATGCAATAGCGGGTGCCGAGGGTTTGACCCGCAGGCCTTGTTAAAAGCTCCACCCTTGCAACTGCGGCAACGCTTGCAAGTGCTTCACCGCGAAAGCCGAGGGTCATAATCGAATCAAGGTCGGTTTCTTTTGCGATTTTGCTTGTGGCGTGACTTTTAAAGGCGTTGCGGATATCTTCCTTTTCGATTCCGCAGCCGTTATCGGTTACACGCAGATAGGTTATGCCGCCGTTTTTTATTTCGGCGGTTATTGAGG
>JAZUJM010000183.1:0-2962 GCA_045642785.1 Acutalibacteraceae bacterium
CCTGCAACCACAGGCGGCAGGCTCATAAGGGTGTTGAGTATTCTTATGATTATTCCCTTACCTCTGAATTTTGCTCTTCCGAGTAAAACCCCGAGAACAATTCCGATAAAAGAGGAAATAAGCGTGCTGAAAAACGACATAATAAGAGTGGTCAGAATTATCTGACGAAGCTCCGAATTGTCGTGCAGAATCAAGTCAAATGCCTGTTTAAAATACTCCATAACAACACCGACAGGGCTGCAGCACTAAGGCAAAAGGGATTTGAACACCATATTGGGTTCGAATCCATTTTGCCAAGGCAGCAGCCCTTGATTAACCGTTTATTTGTTGAGAAGGAAGAAAAGCTGCTCGCCGTATTCCGCCTTGCCGTATTCTTCAATAAGCTTTGAGGCCTCTTCGCCCAATAGCCAGTCGATAAGTGCCCGGGCACCCTCTGTGTTAAGCTTAACATCCTTGCCCTCAAAAGCCTCTGCTTCGGGGTTAACGCCCAAAAGCGAATAGGTGTTTTTCATATCCTCTGCTTCTGCCTTGATGATTGCAAGGTTGGGAAGAGAATCCTTCATTGAAAGGAAGGTTGCCTTGTCGGTGAGAGCGTAAGCCTTAAGCTCGTTGGCCTTTGTAAGAGTATCGCCCATGCCGGAGCCGAGTGAATTGTACCAGCTCTCCTTTGAGGGGTCAATTTCCGCCGCTTCCCAAATGCCGGTTTCCTTGTTGTGGGTACCGCTGTTATCTCCGCGTGAAGCGAAAAGAGCCTTGGCCTCTGCGATATCCTCAAAAGCCTCTGCCGCGGTTTCCTCATCGGCTATTCCCGCAGGGTCATCTGCCGGGCCGACGATTACAAAGTAGTTGTACATAAGCGAAAGGCGTTCTGTGGAAGCATAGCCGTCGGCTATAAACTGCTCTTCCTGCTTCTTTGAATGAACAAGAAGCAAATCCGCATCGCCTGACTGAGCATAGCCGATTGCGATGCCCGTACCTGCCGAAGCAACCTCTACCTTATAGCCCGTAGCTTTTTCAAATGCGGGCAGAAGATAGCCGAGAAGCCCCGAATCGTTTACGGATGTTGTGGTTGCAAGCCTTATGGTGGTGTTCTTTGCCTCGTTTACCGTTTCGGCTGCCGTGCTGTCAGCGGGTGCGGCCGGCTCGTTTTTGCCGCAGGCGGCAAAAGAAAGCACCACAAGTGCTGCCAACATAATTGCGAGAAGTTTTTTCATAACTCATTCTCCTTTTCAAACACGGAAGGAAGGGAGGTTTCCCGCCCGACCCTTAGCCGAGAGCCAATATAACGGCTGTGAAATTTCGGCTCGTTCCGGTGCCCGTGCATTTTTGTTTAGGGCAAGGGAATCGAAAAATGAATTAAAGCGGCTGAGCCGCTAACTTCTTAAACAGCAATTTTACTAAATTTTATGATATCTATTGTTTTGTTTTGGAATATATGTTATAATAAATCACAATTATAGAATTTTCAAGAGGAATTATTAAAAATGTTGATTTCCGTCTTAACAATCAGCGACAGATGCAGCAAAGGGCTGTGTGAGGATAAAAGCGGCCCGCTGATTTCGGAGCTGCTTTCCCCGATTGCCGAAACAGCTGAATACGCTGTTGTTCCCGATGAAAAAGAACTTATCTCTTCTGAGCTGATAAGGCTTTCGGATAATGTAAAATCGGATATCATTTTTACCACCGGCGGCACGGGCTTTGCGCCGAGGGATGTTACCCCCGAGGCAACAAAGGCCGTAATCGAAAAAGAAGTTCCCGGCATACCCGAGGCAATAAGGGCAAAAAGCCTTGAAATAACACCAAAGGCCATGCTTTCGCGTGCGGCGGCGGGCATACGCGGCAAAACGCTGATTATCAACCTGCCCGGCAGCCCGAAGGCGGTGAGGGAATCGCTTGAGGTTGTTATTCCCGTTCTCGGTCACGCAGTTGAAACCCTTTCGGGTCAAACGCAGAACTGCGGAGGTAATTACAGATGAACAAATCCGGAACTCAGGGCTTTGACATAAGCGGAAAATCTGCCGCGGTTATCGGCTGCGGCGGGCTCGGGTGCAACATCGCCGTTCATCTTGCCGGTGCGGGAATCGGTAAACTTGTGCTTATCGACTTTGACACGGTGAGCGAAAGCAACCTTAATAGGCAGTTTTTGTACACGGTTGAGGATGCGGGCAAAAGCAAAGCAAAGCTCGCAGCCGAAAGGCTGAAAAAATACTCTCCGGAAACGGATGTTATCTTTATAAATAAGAAAATCAGCGGCACGGCGGATTTGAGCGAAATAATAAACTGCGATATCGTTTTTGTTGCCGTTGATAACAATAACGCAAGAAAAATACTTCAGCGTTTCTGCTCCGAAAACAGTCTGCCCCTTGTTAACGGCGGAATAAACGGTTTTTGCGGCTCGGTTTATCTTTATGTTCCGCAAAAAACACCGTGCCTTGACTGTGCGGGGCAAATTCAGAATGAAAGCGGTCATATTTTCTCCGTGAGCACCACGGCGGGAATCATAGGCGCTCTGCAGGCCGAAACCGGCATCAAATACCTGCTCGGCGATGAAGAAGCGGCCGGAATACTGCATATATATGACTGCGGAGAAATCAGCAAGTTAAAAATCAAGGCGCAGGCTGACTGCGGCTTTTGCGGGGTGAATAAAAATGTCTGAACTGAAAGGTTATATGGGCAAGGTTCTGTTTGTTGACCTTTCAAACAGAACACACAGCCTTTTCCCTTGGACCGACGAGGACAGAAAGCGTACCCTCGGCGGCAAGATTATGGCGGCGGATATTCTGCTCAGCCACATCAAACCGGGGATGAAGGCATTTGATGAAGACAACTGGCTTGTGGTTACAACAGGCCCTCTTACGGGGTGCGGCTGCCCCAATTCATCAAGATTCAATATTTCAACAATCTCACCGCTTACAAATATCGTCACCTCTTCAAACTGCGGCGGCGATTTCGGTCTTTCGCT
>JAZUJM010000184.1:0-9293 GCA_045642785.1 Acutalibacteraceae bacterium
AGTTCAGCCTTTATGTGGGCGAGGCGAAGGAGGATGCCGCCTACCGCAATCAAAGCCTTGAAAAGGTGCAGGCCGCATTCCGCAATGATATCCGTTTTTCTTCAAGGGTGATAAACGGGATTAATTTTGTTGCGGTGGATAATTCATACTATCTTTTTGAAAAATATCAGCTTGATTCCCTTAAGGCGGAGGTGAAAAAGGGGCTGCCGGTGGTGCTCTGCGTTCACACGCCGCTCTATTCGCCGGAGCTTTACGATTATCTTATGCTCGGCAAAGCCCCCGATGAACCTGCCTACCTTATGTCTGTGCCGGAAGATAAGCTTGCCGCTTACTCAAAGGAGCGTTATGAACAGCAAAAAGAGGATGAAATAACAAGGCAGGCTTATGAGTATATCCGCGATGAAAAGGGGATAGCGCTCATCCTTGCAGGCCATGTTCACAAAGCGTTTGAGTTCCCGTTTTTCGGCAGGCCTCAGCTCGGTGTCGGCTGTGCCGACGCAAGAATAACTCAGATAAAATAACCCCTTGTTTTATTATTGCCAAATGGAAATCTGTATGTTATTATTAAATAAATATATATCCGGGGAGAGAGAACGATGTCTGTGAAAGATAAGCTTTATGCGCTCAAAAGCACATATCTTGACAATGAATCCGTTTCAAACAAAGAACAGCTGGGCTTTGCGGGCGGAATTTTCGGCAACGCCATGGGGCAGGACAGCGTAGACACCTTTGCCGACAAGTTTGACCGCAACTTTATGGGCCTTTCAAACGGGATGCAGACCCTCAAGGGCAACATTTCCACAATTCTCGGCTTTTTTATTCCTCCCATTGCCGGCACCCTTTGTGATATGCCCGCAAGACCGGGAAAAATCAGCAACTTAAGGCGCACCCTTTTCATAGCACCCATTCCCTTTGCCGTAACATCAATGCTTCTTTTCGTTGTGCCGACCAAGAGCGCGATGTTTAACTTTGTGTGGACTTTGTTCCTCAGCACGGCTTTTTCGGTTGCCGACTCCTTTTATGATATAGCACTCAGCGCCCTAGGCTTAAAGCTGGTTTCAGACCCTGCCGACCGCAAAAAGTTTTTTACTTTTGAGGCAATATCGTCAACTCTCGGCTCAATGCTGCCGGGCGGCGTTATTCCCATTTTTGTGGGGCTCACCGATGACGCAAAAAAACAGCAGTGGATTTATTTCTTTATTGCCCTTGTTTTCTGTATTATCGGAATACTGACAATGTATGCCCCGTATATGACAATTCAGGAGCGTGCTGCGCTTGCGGGCGAATCGGAGGCTTTGAGCAAAGCGGCAAAGAAAAAGGACGGGGAAAAAATCAAGTGGGATAAACGCACCCTGCTTGCCATTCTTCACAACCGCCCGTTTGTTGTAATGCAGGCAGCCGCTGTTTTTGAAACAATAAGGCAGATTACCTACCGTCTGCTTCCCTATATCTATGATGACACCTTTGCCGATTACAAGATGAAAGCCGTTATTGACGCGATAAGCGGCGTGCTTTCATATGCCGGGCTTATGGCTGTTCCTTTTGTGGGCAAAAAGATTTCCGCAAAGGCAATGCTCTGCGGCGGCTACCTTTACACTGCATTTTTCTACGGGATAATGTCGCTGTTCAACATCAACTTCAAGCTTGACCGTGTTCGCAAAATCAGATATCTTATCGGCCTTTGCATAGGCCTTTCGGGCGCACCCAATGCCGCGCAGGGAGCGGCAAGGAAGATAATCGTTGCCGATTCCACCGATTATATGGAGTGGTATTCCGAAAAGAATTACGGTTCGCTTCTGCGCTCCGACGGCATGCTCAGCGCCGCGCAGAACATTGTGGGCAAGGTCAACGCCCTGCTTAAAACGAATCTCTATAACGGAATTTTCGGGCTTATCGGCTACAAAAGCAATGACCTTACAAGCGGTGAAAAGCCCGTTCAGAGCCTCAGAACCCTGCGCGGAATTTACACCGCGGCTACCGTCTGCGGTGTGCTCGGCAATGTTCTGCCCGCCGCCTGCTTCCTTTTTGATAACTATTCCGGCGAGCGAAGAGAGAAGATTTATGCCGAGTTAATTGAACTGCGTGCCGCAAAGGAGGAAATGCTTAACCGTGATTAACGAAGAGAATAATTATGCCGATTATGTTTTCAGCGGGGTAAAGCTCAGAATAATGAATACCCGCGCCGGAGTGTGGCGCGTTGTCGGCGAAAAAAACGGAAAATTTGATTTTTCGGGTGCGGCGCAGACCCTTTCCGCTGACCTCGGTGAAGAGCTTGAAGAGGAAACTCTTCCCGTTGAATGTGAAAACAAAAGCGGAAAGCTTGTTATCACCGCTCGTGACGGTTCACGGGTTGAGGCAGGTGCCGGGGCGATTGCCTTTTTTAACAGCCACGGTGAACTCAAACGCGAAATCAAAACCGTAACCGCAAAAAACAATTATGTTAAAATAACCTTCAAGCCGGAAGCGGGGGAACATTTCTTCGGCACGGGCGAAAGATTTGATTCCGTTCAGCGCAGGGGAAAAAGGGTTCATATTTATGCCATAGACAGATGGTGCGCCACAAGGGGCAACAGCTACATACCCATTCCGTTTGTGATAAGCTCAAACGGCTCCGCGCTGTTTTTTAACCGCTATGAACATTCGGTATTTGATATCTGCAAAACTCTGCCCGGTACCGCTGTGATTACTCAGAAAAACGCCCCGCTCGATATGTATGTTTTTATGAACGATTCGCCCCGGGCGATATTGCAGGAGTATTCCCGCCTTACCGGTTTTGCCGAAATGCCGCCGGAGTGGGGCTTCGGCACGCTTGTATGCCGCTATCACCCGGAGTTTTCAACCCCCGAGGGAATACTTGAAATGCAAAGGCAAATGGAGAAAAACGGCTTTCCGTTTGATGCCGTGATAACCGAGGGGTGGGGGATTTATAACCGCAAAAGATGGGGCGAGCTGAAAAAGGTCAGCGAGGCTCTGCACAAAAGCGGCAAAAAGATGATGGTCTATAATCAATGCGGCAGATTCCCCAAAAATGCGGAGGAAGATTTCGGCCTTGATGATTCCTTTGCCGTAAACTCCGGCGAGGGAGTTTGGCTTAAGGAAACAAGGTCGATGAATCTGCTTGATAATTTTCATCACAAAAAAATGCGCTGTGTTGACCTGACAAGTGAAAGGTCGGTTAACAAGTGGAATGAAATATGGGATGAGATAATACATGATGTCGGAGTTGACGGGGCAAAAATTGATTTTTGCGAGCAGTTCCCCGACAGGGCGGATATCGCCTTTGCCGACGGCAGAAATCCCTTTGCCGCCCACCATTGGTACCCCACGCTGTATAACATATATGCTCACCGCCGCTTTTGCACAAGGGAGCAGGGCGGGCTTGATTTTTCCCGCGGGGGCGGAATCGGAATTCAGAGAAGCCCCTTTGTGTGGGCGGGCGACCAAAGAAGAGAGTATTTCTTCTTAAGGGCAGTTGTCCGCGCCGCGCTCTCCCTCGGGCTTTCGGGCGTTCCGTTTGTCAGCTGGGATATGGGCGGCTACCGTCCGTCGTTTAACCCCTTTGATAAAATGAATGAAGAAAAGGTTTTTGCCCGTGCGGTTGAGTTCACCTGCTTTTCGGCAAATATTCAGACCCACGGCACGGTTAAAAGGCCCTATGATTTTGACGAGCACACAAAAAAGATTTACGGCTGTTACGCAAATCTTCACGAAAAGCTTAAGCCCTACCTGATTGAGCAGGCGCAAATCGCCTGCAAAACGGGGCTTCCGCTTATGAGGCATCTGCTTTTGTATGACCCCGATGATAAAAAATGCCTTAAGGTTGAGGATGAATATATGCTCGGGTGCGCCCTGTTGGTTGCCCCGGTGCTTAACCGCGCAAAAAAGAGAGATATTTATCTGCCGCGCGGCGAGTGGCGAAATATTTTCACGGGAGAGGAATTTTCGGGCGGCAGAGTGCTGAAAGGATACTGTGCACCGCTTGAAAAAATACCCGTGTTTGAGCTTAAAGGCGCGCAGTCGGAGGCACTTGCGCCGTCGCTTGAAAGCGCGGAAAAGCTCATACGCGAAATCAATGTGCTTTAATTAATGCGGAAAGGAAGACCGAAAGTGAAAAAGAGGATACTTGCCTATATTGCAAGAGTTGAAAAAATGCTTTCGGGTGAAACAGAGGTTGAAAGCTGGGAGCGGGTTTTGGAGGAGCACCTTGTGCAGATAAGCTTTTTTCAGCACGAGCGGCTGATACACCTTATTGTCACCGTTCTGTTCGCGCTTCTGACCGTCGGCACGATTCTTGCCGAAATCATCACCTCTTACGCTCCGCTTTTTATTCTTTTCTTTTTGCTTCTTGTGCTGCTTGTTCCCTACATCAAGCATTATTATCTGCTTGAAAACAAGGTGCAGCAGATGTATGAGCAGTATGATGAAATGCTGAAAAGGATAAATGAAAGCAAAGCTGAACAGCGGCCGGATAAAGAATGACACAATTAATATAACGGAGGAAAAGCTAATGTTTAACGCGGAAAAGGTTAAAAACGAATGTGTTGAATGGATTCGCACTTTTTTTGAGAAAAACGGAAAGGGCTGCAATGCCGTGGTCGGTATCTCCGGCGGAAAAGACAGCTCCATTGTTGCCGCTTTGTGTGTTGAGGCACTCGGCAAAGACCGTGTTATAGGTGTGCTTATGCCCTGCGGAGAACAGCAGGATATTGATATGGCTCAGCTGCTTGTCAGCCATCTCGGAATTAAAAGCTTCACGGTGAATATCAAGGAAACCATTGAGGCTATTAAGAAATCAATTCCGTTTGAGCTTTCCGAAATGAGCACAACAAATCTGCCCCCGAGAATCAGAATGGCCACCCTTTATGCCGTTTCACAAAGCCACAACGGCAGGGTTGCCAACACCTGCAACCTTTCGGAGGATTGGGTGGGCTATTCCACACGCTACGGCGATTCGGTGGGCGATTTCAGCCCCTGCTCACGCCTCACGGTTGATGAAATGAAGCAGATAGGCAGAATCCTCGGCCTGCCCGCCTGCCTTGTTGATAAAGTTCCGATAGACGGCCTGTGCGGAAAAACCGATGAGGATAACCTCGGCTTCACCTATGCGGAGCTTGACCGCTACATTACCGAGGGCGTGATTGATGACCCGGAAAAGAAGGCCAACATTGACCGCAGGCACATAAACAATCTGTTTAAGCTGGAGCTTATGCCCTCTTTTGACCCCGGCATTGAAAGAGCAATTAAATGAAAGGATGATATAAAATGAAACTTGAACCAGTTGTAATCTCTTTGCTTGACACCGACCTGTATAAGTTTAACATGGACCAGGTCATTTTTCACAAGCACACCGACCTTTGCGGAGAATACTATTTTAAATGCCGCAACAAAGATGTTGTGTTTACCCCCGAAATGCTTGAGGAAATAAACGCTCAGATTGACCACCTCTGCTCACTCAGGTTCTCCAAGGATGAGCTTGACTATCTGCGCTCCATCCGCTTTATCAAGAATGACTATGTTGAGTTTTTAAGGCTCTGGCACCCTATCAGGGAGTATGTCAAAACCTCTTTGAGCGATGACGGTGAGCTTTCGGTTGTTGTCAGCGGCCCTCTGTTTTCCGCCATGCAGTTTGAAATTTATCTGCTTGAAATCATCAATGAGGTGTATTTCCGCTTAAACTTCGATTATGACAAGCTGCTTGCCTCCGCAAAGGAAAGGCTTGATAAAAAGATTGCCGATTTCAATAACGGCGTTTACACCTTCAGCTTTGCCGAATTCGGGTGCAGAAGAAGACTTTCACGCGAGTGGGAGGATGAGGTCGTTAAAAGGCTTGCCTTTGAAACCAAAAACTGCGTGGGCACATCAAATGTTTACCTTGCAATGAAATACAACCTTACCCCGATAGGAACCTACGCCCACGAATTTGTGCAGATGTATCAGGGCATTGATTCAATTCCCCTTGCCTACACCAATCACTACGCCATGCGCGACTGGTATAATGAATATGACGGCGACAACGGCACCGCGCTCACTGATACCGTTACCACCGACCTTTTCCTGCTTGATTTCAACCGCTCCATGGTTAATAACTACTCCGGCGTTCGCCACGACAGCGGCGACCCGTATGCGTGGGGCGAAAAGATAATTGCCCACTATAAGAAATACGGCGTAGACCCGAAAACAAAGCTTCTGCTTTTCAGCGACAGCCTTGATTTTGACCGTTCTCAGGCTCTTTATGAGTATTTTAAGGACAGAACCAAGGTCTCCTTCGGCATAGGCACCTTCTGCTCAAACGATACCGAAGAGGAAGCGCTGAACATAGTAATCAAGCTGCAGTATGTTAACGGCCGCCCGGTTGCAAAGCTTTCAGACACCCCGGGTAAGGCTATGTGCCGCGATGAGGATTATCTTGAATACCTTAAGCGCTCCGTTGCGTTCAGAATTGACCGCGAGAGCATTAAGGCATAAACAGGTGAATTAACATTAACAAGAAAACGGGCTCCGTCATTTTTTTGACGGAGCCCGTAAATTTTATGCTGTTTATTTGAGAGAAGTGAGGGTTTCCATTACATAGTTGCCGAACTCCTCACAGGTGGCGCCGTCGCTTCTGCCGGTGATAACAAGCTTCTTTTCGGTTATCATGCAGATATCAAGCGCCTTTTCGAGCTTGTCGGCCTCTTTCTGCCTGCCGATGTGGGAAAGGAGCATAACCGTTGCCCTGAGCATTGAGCAGGGGTCGGCATATGCGCCGCGGCCCTCTTTTATCATTCTGGGTGCCGAGCCGTGGATAGCCTCAAACATGGCGTATTTTTTGCCGATGTTTGCGCTGCCGGCGGTGCCCACGCCGCCCTGGAACTCGGCGGCTTCATCGGTGATAATGTCGCCGTAAAGGTTGGGCAGAACAAAAACCTTGAAATCGCGGCGGCGCTTTTCATCAATGAGCTTTGCGGTGGTTATATCAATATACCATTCGTCGGTGGTTATCTCGGGGTATTCTTTGCCGATTTCCTTGGCAAGGTTAAGGAATTTGCCGTCGGTGGTCTTGATAACATTTGCCTTCTGAATAATGGAAACGCGGTCTTTTCCGTTGCGCCTTGCATAATCGTAGGCAAGGCGGGCAATGCGGTTTGTGCCCTCGGTGGTGGTAACAACAAAATCCATTGCAAGGTCGTCGGTTACATTAACGCCCTTGGAGCCCACGGCGTAAGCGCCCTCGGTGTTCTCGCGGAAGAAGGTCCAGTCTATGCCCTGCTCGGGAATCTTAACGGGGCGAACATTTGCAAAAAGGTCAAGCGCCTTTCTCATTGCAACATTTGCGCTTTCGATGTTAGGCCACGGGTCGCCCGCCTGAGGTGTGGTGGTGGGGCCCTTGAGGATAACGGGGCATTTCTTAAGCTCTTCAAGCACATCGTCGGGGATTGCCTTGTTGTGGGCAACGCGGTTTTCGATGGTTAAGCCGTCGATGAATTTAAACTCAACCTTGCCGGCTTTGACCTCATCATCAAGGATGAAGGCAAGCACCCTTGCCGCCTCTTTGCTGATTATGGGGCCTATGCCGTCGCCGCCGCAGATGCCGATTGTGAGCTTGTCAAGCTTCTCATAATCAACAAAATCGCCCTGCGCCTTAATTGCATCGCTTCTTGCATCCTGCTCGCGGATAAGGGCTTCAAACTTGTCAACAGCCGCCTTTATTTGTTCATTGGTCATCATTATTTGTTTTCTCCTTTTGTCTTTGTGTAGTTGAGAAGGCCGCCGGCAAGAATCATTGCCTTCTGCCTGTCGGAGTAATCGTAGTTAAGCGCATATTCTTCGCACTTTGTTTTGTTGCGCAGAATTGCCTTGCCGCCGTTGGCTATAACCTCGCGGATTGCGGGCAGCTCAAGCACATCACCTTTTTCAACCTTGTCATAATCGGCGGGGTCGGCAAAGGTGAAGGGCATAATGCCGGCGTTAATGAGGTTTGCACAGTGGATTCTTGCAAATGATTTGGCGATAACGGCCTTGATGCCGAGGTAAAGGGGAACAAGGGCGGCGTGCTCGCGTGAGGAGCCCTGACCGTAGTTTGCGCCGCCGATAATGAAGCCCTTGCCCTCTGCCTTGCAGTTTTCGGCGAATTTTTCATCGCACTGGCGGAAGCAGAAGTTTGAAAGATAGGGGATGTTTGAGCGGTAGGGCAGAATCTTGGCACCGGCGGGCATAATGTGGTCGGTGGTGATGTTGTCACCGACTTTGAGAATTGCCTTTGCCTCAATGTTCTGCGGCAGCTCAACGCTTACGGGGAAGGGCTTTATGTTGGGGCCGTATTTAATCTCAACCGAATCCGCCTCGCACTTTGCGGCGGGCTTTTCGATAAGGTTGTCATTGATGATAAAGCGCTCGGGCATATTGATTTCGGGCATTTCGCCGAGGGTGCGCGGGTCGGTGAGCACGCCTGTGAGGGCGGAGGCAGCCGCGGTTTCGGGCGAAACAAGGTAGATGCCTGCATCTGCCGTGCCGGAGCGGCCCTCAAAGTTGCGGTTGAAGGTTCTCAGCGACACGCCCTTTGACTGGGGCGACTGACCCATGCCTATGCAGGGGCCGCAGGCACATTCAAGAAGCCTTGCACCCGCACCGAGAATGTCGGAAAGAGCGCCGGAAAGCGAAAGCATATTGAGCACCTGCATTGAGCCGGGGCTTATGGTGAGGCTTACGTTCGGGGCAATCTTTTTGCCCTTAAGAATTGCCGCAACCTTAAGCATATCATAAAGTGAGGAGTTTGTGCAGGAGCCTATGCAAACCTGGCTGATTTCAATATTGCCGATTTCTTCAACGGATTTAACGTTGTCGGGCATATGGGGCATTGCCGCAAGGGGAACAAGGGCGTTAAGGTCAATGTCAATTATTTCATCATATTCGGCGTCGGGGTCGGAGGAAAGCTCAACCCAGTCATTTTCTCTGCCCTGAGCTTTGAGGAAAGCCTTTGTGATTTCATCCGAGGGGAAGATTGAGGTTGTTGCACCGAGCTCGGCACCCATATTGGTTATGGTGGCTCTTTCCGGCACGGAAAGGGTCTTGACTCCCTCGCCGCCGTATTCAACTATTTTGCCCACGCCGCCCTTAACGCTCATTATCTGAAGCACACGAAGGATGATATCCTTTGCGCTCACCCAGGGGCTGAGCTTGCCGGAAAGGCGTACAAGGGTCATTTTGGGCATGGTGGTGAAATATTCGCCGCCCCCCATGGCAACAGCAACATCAAGGCCGCCTGCGCCGATGGCTATCATTCCCAGGCCGCCGCCGGTGGGGGTGTGGGAGTC
>JAZUJM010000185.1:0-5471 GCA_045642785.1 Acutalibacteraceae bacterium
CGCCGATTCCCTCGGAGATTGGTTTAACAAAAACGTTGATATGTCTTGGATGACTCTTAGAACGAGACTTATGGCTTTGCTCTCAGAAGAGGCTGCTCTTGACGAAATAGTCAAGCTTGTCGGCATGGATGCCCTTTCAGCTCCCGACAGATTAAAAATGGAAGCTGCCCGTTCAATCAGAGAAGACTTCCTTCATCAGCTTGCTTTCCACGAAATTGACACCTATTCCTCACTCAGAAAGCAGTTCCTGATGATGAAGCTTGTTCTCGAGTATTATGACAAAGCATTGGCCGCACTCGACGAGAACGCTGACATAGAGCTTCTTGTTTCCATAGATGCTCGTGAGGCAATAGGTCGCTTTAAGTATATCAAGGAAGAAAACATTGACGATGAATACGTCCATGTTTCTTCAATGATTGCGGCACAGATTAAAGAAGTTATCGAAGCAAAGGAGGAATTCTGATGCCAAAAGAATACAGAACCATTCAGGAGGTTTCAGGCCCTCTTATGCTTGTGCGTGAGGTTGAGGGCGTTGCCTTTAATGAACTGGGTGAAATAGAGCTTGCCAACGGTGAAAAAAGACGCTGCCGTGTGCTTGAACTTGACGGCACCAATGCTCTTGTTCAGCTTTTTGAAAACTCAACCGGCATAAATCTTGCCGAAAGCAAGGTTCGTTTTCTCGGCAGGCAGATGGAGCTGGGTCTTTCTCCCGATATGCTCGGCAGAGTATTTGACGGCCTCGGCCGCCCTGCCGACGGCGGCCCGGAAATCATCCCCGAAAAAAGAGCGGATGTCAATGGCGTTCCGATGAACCCGGCGGCAAGAAACTATCCTCAGGAATTTATTCAGACCGGCGTTTCGGCCATTGATGGCCTAAATACTCTTGTCAGAGGTCAGAAACTTCCTATCTTCTCAGCCTCCGGTCTTCCCCACGCTCAGCTTGCCGCTCAGATAGCAAGGCAGGCAAAGGTTCTCGGCGATAACGAGCAGTTTGCAGTTGTATTCGCCGCAATGGGAATTACATTTGAAGAAGCAAACTACTTTGTTGAAAGCTTCCGTGAAACCGGCGCTCTTGACAGAACAGTTATGTTTACAAACCTTGCAAACGACCCTGCCATTGAAAGAATAGCCACCCCGAAAATGGCACTCACAGCCGCCGAGTATCTTGCATTTGATAAGGGAATGCACGTGCTTGTTATTCTTACCGATATAACCAACTATGCCGATGCCCTGCGTGAGGTTTCCGCCGCAAGAAAAGAGGTTCCCGGCAGACGCGGATACCCGGGTTATATGTACACCGACCTTGCTTCAATTTATGAAAGAGCCGGCAGACAGAGAGGCAAAGACGGAAGTATCACAATGATTCCCATTCTTTCAATGCCCGAGGATGACAAAACTCACCCGATTCCCGACCTTACCGGCTATATCACCGAGGGTCAGATAATCCTCAGCCGTGAGCTTTCACGAAAAGGAATCAATCCCCCGATTGATGTTCTCCCCTCACTTTCAAGACTTAAGGATAAAGGAATCGGCGAAGGAAAAACAAGAAAAGACCATTCAAACACAATGAACCAGCTTTTCTCAGCCTATGCAAGGGGCAAGGATGCAAAAGAACTTATGGTTATTTTGGGTGAAGCGGCCTTAACCGATATTGATAAGCTCTATGCAAAATTCGCCGATGCGTTTGAAAAGGAATATGTATCACAGGGCTTTAACGCAAACAGGTCAATAGAAGAAACCCTCGATATCGGCTGGAAGCTTTTGAGAATACTGCCCAGAAGCGAGCTTAAACGAATCAGCGACGAACTGCTTGATAAATACTATGACGCTTAATTGAGTCAGGATGGTGAACAATGGCAATTCTCAATGTTAACCCAACCCGAATGGAGCTTACCAACCTTAAAAGGAAGCTTGTTACCGCCCGCAGAGGGCATAAGCTTTTAAAGGATAAAAGAGACGAGCTTATGCGTCTTTTCCTTGATAAGGTTCGTGAAAACAAAGCTCTTCGTGTAGAGGTTGAAAATGATATAAAAAGGGCAAATCTTGCTATGGAAGCCGCAAGGTGCGCCATGAGCGACAAAAGCCTTGATGTTGCCCTTATGCTCCCCACTCAGGAAATGAGCCTTGAGGTGAGCGAAAAGAATGTTATGAGTGTTCTTATTCCCGTTTTTGATGTTAAGCTTCGCACCGCTGATAAAAGCGATATTTATTCCTATGGCTTTGCGGAAACTCCCGGCGAGCTTGATGAAGCGATAAAGGCTTTCTCAGACCTTTTTCCGAAATTGTTAAGGCTTGCCGAAGTTGAAAAGGCCTGCCAGCTTATGGCCTCCGAAATAGAAAAAACGCGCCGCAGGGTTAACGCCCTTGAGCACGTTATGATTCCGCAATATGAAGAAACAATTCGCTACATCACAATGAAGCTTGATGAAAATGAGAGAAGCACCACAACAAGACTGATGAAGGTTAAGGACATGATGCTTAAAGAAGCTCATAATTATCAGTAAAATTAATCCCCGTGAATCAAACCTAAAATGATTCACGGGGATTGTTTTATGAATTAATATGCGTGCAAAGTTTTATGAATATTGCACAGCTCCAGCCCTGCTCAACCGAGCCGAGACCCTTGCCTGATTTTGAATCAAAAAGTTCGTGAAGCTCACCGTCTTTAACAATCATATTGTAAAGCCGCTCGGCGGCTTCTTTCAGCTTATCGTCTTTTCCGTACTTTTCAAGCGTTTCAAGCATAAGCCACGCAATCGGCAGCCAGGTCGGCCCGCGCCACCAGTGGTCGGATTCATAAACATCTTCCGAATAGCCGACACTCGGGAAAGGAATTTTGCCGAAAAGATGGTCGTGGTTAAGAAGATAATCATTAATCATCGTGTCGATTTTATTCTCTTCAAGCGGAACGCCTGCCCAAAGCGGTAAAATATCGGAGGAGCAGATAAGCTTTACCCTTTTTTCGCTTACCGGGTCAATATCAAAGAAAATGTTATTCTCTTCATCATACAGATGTTTTACTATAAGTCGCGCAAATTCGTCGCTCTTTTTTTGCCAGAATAATGCTGTCTCGCTGTCATTTATTTTTTCGGCAATCAATGATGTGCAGCGCATCTGATTAAGCAGATAACTGTTCATATCAACCGAAATCGTTGTGCCGTTATCAAATCTCGGTGAATCATCCTGACCGGTTTCAAGCCCGTGAGGGCAGCAGATAAGGCCGCACTTTGTAATGCGGTGATTCAACCACCAACGGTTATTTTTAACAAGTGCCGGAAGAATTTCGGCGGCAAAATTCAAATCCCCGGTTTGCTCAATTAATCTTAGAGAAGCCCAGCCGAGCAAAGCAGGTTGAGTGTAATCCGGGCGAACCCATGTTGAACAGTTAAACTGACCGACCTTACCGTCACATCTTTGTGTTGCCGCAAGGCCGAGAAGTGAATCCTTTGAAAGTGCGGAATTCAGAATATCAAAAGCAAGATTCTGAAAGCAGGTATCCCAAAGGAAAAGGGTGGGATATGCTCCTCTGTTTGGAAACTGACAGATATAACCGCTTAGATTACCTGCAGGAGCACAAAGGTTCTGATATAACCCGAGCACTGCTCTTGAAAAAATACGAAGCTCCTTATCGGTTTTAACTTCAACATCGGTATCCTTAACGCAATTTAAAAACGCTTGTTCAGACTTTCGGCAGGCCTCATCAACGCTTAACGGTGATGAATAAAGAGCAGCTGAGAGTTCATCATTTGAAAAATCAAGATGAATAAATGAAAATGCAAATGTGATTTTTCCGTTTTCGTCGGCGGTGATTTTGTATTCATCCCCCGCCCTGCTGCCGTTAATAATTCTGACACCAAGCAAAAACGGAACGGTTCGGTCCGGGTCTCTGTTATCGGGATTATTTGAATATCCCCTTAAAGCTATATCGGCAAGTTTTGCAGAATCTTCCCAAATATCGGTTGTGTTTTCGCTGACCTTTTCAAATAAGGAAACTTCTTTTACTCCTTCACTTTCAAAAATAAAAGCATCCGTTTTATAAAATGCCAAACAAGCCCTTGAATTATTACCGTTGAAAACAAGCTTATTTACCGATGATTCGGCATTATCAAACGGAATATCAAAAGATATGGTGCTATCAAATATCTGCCTGCAAGCACGGTTGTAGTGAAGATAAAGGGCAGCTATGCCTTTATTTTTGTCAAGCTGTAAGCCGATGTTTGAATAAAAGGGGCTGAATGAGCTTTCGGCAGTATAATAATCATTAACACCCTGAATGCTCTTTAAAATTAAAGCACCGTTTATCCTCATAAATTACTCCTTAAAAAGATAGTTTGCGGCATTTTCGGCAAAATCAAAGACATTAAGGTCACGAGGCCTTTCCAATGTTTTTGAAGTAAAACCGACTTCGTACATAAACACGCCGTTGTAGCCAATCTTTTTAAATGCAGTCATTAATTCGGGCCAGTTGATAAGTCCTTCACCGGGAAGCCAATGTTTTTCGTCTTCGAAATCATAATCGGAGATATGGGTTGTTACTATTCTGCTGCTTAACTGCTCAATAAAATGAATATTATCTTCTTTTAAAAGATGATTTGTATCAAAGCAAACCCCGAGTTTATCAGAAACAGAAATCAACTGCTTTATTTCCTCGGAATTTTTGCCCAGGCAGGCGCGCGGCAAATCTTCAACGCAAATCATTGCACCCTCACTATCAGCAATTTCCGAAAGCTTAAAAAGACTATTCTGAGCCGTTTCAATTCTCATTTTACGGTCACAATCAGCAATTCTTTCACCGCTCGGGTGTACAATAAATTTCGTTATTCCGATATCGGCACCCTTTTTAATAAATTCGGAAAAATATTTAACCGTGTTTTCGCAAAGCTCCGGCACGGATATTTCAATCGAGGCAAAGGGTAAAAAAGGAAGATGGAATGACCAAATATTAACTCCGGTTTCTTTTGAATATTTCTCAGCCGCCTTAAAATCAAAGTTATCGCACAGCTCTCTGCGGCAAGAAATCTCCATATGTTCGATTCCGGCGGCTGCGTACTGCTCAAAAAGCTCAGGTCCGAAAGATTTTCCGCATGTTGACAAGCCGAGATTCTTCATAATAAACCCACCTTTATTATTATCATACATGAACCAGAACAACACCCACAAGTGTACCGATCAAAGCTAAAAATCCCGGAGTTTTGGATTTCCACATAAGAAACGCTTCGGGAAGAAGCTCGCCAAAAACAACATAAAGCATTGCACCGCCCGCAAAGCTTAAAGATAAACAAAGCCAAAGCGGGCTGAGCATACCGAGAGAATAACCGATTACGGCACCGAGAACCGTGGGAACACCGGAAAGTGCGGTTATGGCAATAGCTTTACCCTTTTTCATTCCGCCTGAGATAAGCGGAACCGAAACGGACATACCCTCAGGAATATTGTGAAGACCAATAACAATGGCAATAATAAAACCTGCA
>JAZUJM010000186.1:0-3462 GCA_045642785.1 Acutalibacteraceae bacterium
CTTCTGCAAGGGAATAGAGAATTATTCCCGTGTTATGTCGGGCAGGGCTCCCGGCTCGGCTCCGTTTACCCTGCTCAATTATTTTCCCGATGATTTTATTCTTTTTGTTGATGAATCCCATGTTACTCTTCCGCAGGTCAGGGGAATGTTCGGCGGCGACCGCTCACGCAAAAAGAGCCTTGTGGATTACGGCTTTCGTCTGCCCTCGGCCTATGATAACCGCCCGCTCACTTACGATGAATTTTATGAGCGTGTGGGGCAGAAAATATTTGTAAGCGCAACACCGGGCGATTATGAAAAGGAGCTGAGCGTTCAGATTGCCGAGCAGGTGATAAGGCCCACCGGCCTGCTTGACCCGGAGATAAGCGTGCGCCCCACCGACGGGCAGATAGACGACCTTATCTCCGAAATCAATGAAAGAGTGGCTAAAAAGGAAAGAACCCTTGTCACCACTCTCACAAAGAAAATGGCGGAGGATTTGACCGATTACCTTGAAAACACCGGCATCAAGGTTCGCTATATGCACCACGATGTTGATACCATGGAGCGAATGGAGATAATAAGAGGCTTAAGGCTCGGCGATTTTGATGTGCTTGTGGGAATAAACCTTCTGCGCGAGGGTCTTGATATTCCCGAGGTTTCGCTTGTTGCCATTCTCGATGCCGATAAAGAGGGCTTCCTGCGCTCCGAAACCTCACTTATTCAGACCGCCGGGCGTGCGGCGCGAAACGCCGGGGGCACGGTGATAATGTATGCCGATTCCGTTACGCCATCAATGGAGCGGGCAATAACCGAAACGGCACGCCGCCGTGACAAGCAGATGAAATACAATGAGGAAAACGGTATTGTGCCGAAGACCATTGTTAAGGATGTTCACGATATTATTGAGATAAGCGCAAAAGCCGACGATAAGGAAAAGGCGCTTTCAAAGATGAGCAGAAAAGAAAAAGAGGAAATGATAAACCGCCTTACCGCCGAGATGAAGCAGGCGGCAAAGATTCTTGAATTTGAGCACGCCGCTTTCCTGCGCGATAAGATTGAAAAAATCAGAAAATCAATAAAATAAGGGTAGTTTTTATGTCACAGAAATATGTTTATGTTAAAGGAGCCAAGGTTCATAACCTCAAAAACATTGATGTTAAAATCCCGAGGGATTCGTTAACCGTTTTCACCGGGCTTTCCGGCTCGGGCAAATCCTCGTTGGCTTTTGACACGATTTATGCCGAGGGTCAGAGAAGATATGTTGAATCGCTTTCGTCATATGCAAGGCAGTTCCTCGGCCAGATGGAAAAGCCGGATGTTGAATATATTGAGGGGCTTTCACCTGCAATATCAATCGACCAGAAAACCACCTCACGCAATCCGCGCTCAACCGTCGGCACCGTTACCGAAATTTATGATTATTTAAGGCTGCTTTATGCAAGAATAGGTATTCCCCATTGCCCTGTTTGCGGGCGTGAGATTGCAAGGCAGACCGTTGATGATGTTACCGATTCGGTGTTAAAGCTGCCGGAGGGCACAAAAATTCAGATTATGGCACCGATAGCCCGCGGCAAAAAGGGCGAGTTTGTAAAAGAGCTTGAAAGTATACGCAAGGGCGGTTTTGTCAGGGTGAGGGTTGACGGCAGCGTTTACGACCTTTCCGAAACAATAACGCTTGATAAAAACATAAAGCACAACATTGAAGTGGTGGTTGACCGCCTTGTTATTAAAGACGGCATCCGCTCACGCCTTGCGGAATCGGTTGAAACGGCGGTTCACCTTACCGACGGCACTTTGCTTGTGGATGTTGTAGGCGGTGAGGAACAGCTTTATTCCCTCAACTATGCCTGCCCGGAGCACGGGGTAAGCATGGAGGAGCCCGAACCGCGCTCATTCTCTTTCAACAATCCCTTCGGCGCGTGCAAAACCTGCTCCGGCCTCGGCGTGCTTATGAAGCCGGATGAAAAGCTTGTTGTGCCGGATGACAGCCTTTCAATAAAGCAGGGGGCCATAAAGGTTTCCGGCTGGTCGGTTTCCGACGGCGGCACAATAGCACAGATGTACTATGAGGGGCTTGCAAAGGCGTATAAGTTCTCGCTTGATACTCCGTTTTGCGATTTGCCGAAAGAGGCAAAGAATGTTATTTTTTACGGCACGGGCGGCAAAAAAATCAAGCTTGAGCGCAAAAACGAATACGGCTCCGGCACCTATTTAACCGATTTTGAGGGCATAATCACAAATGTTGAAAGGCGCTACCAGACAACAAACAGCGACCTTATAAAAAATGAAATAGAACAGCTTATGACAACCACCGTTTGCCCTGATTGCAAGGGCGCAAGGCTCAAAAAGGAGTTCCTTGCCGTAACCGTGGGCGGCATAAACATTAAAGAATTTACAGACAAATCCATTAAAGAAGCCCTTAAATTCATTGATTCGCTTGTGCTCACCGAAAGGGAGCAGAAGATAGCGGCGCTTATTATCAAAGAGATAAAAAGCCGTATGTCATTCTTAAGCAATGTGGGGCTTGAATATCTTACCCTTTCACGCTCGTCGGGCACCCTTTCCGGCGGCGAAAGCCAGCGCATAAGGCTTGCAACTCAGATTGGTTCATCCCTTGTGGGTGTTATGTATATTCTTGATGAGCCGAGCATCGGCCTTCATCAGCGCGACAACGAAAAGCTGCTTTCCACTTTAAAGGAGCTTCGCGATATGGGCAACACTCTCATAGTTGTTGAGCACGATGAAGAAACAATGCTTGCTGCCGATTATATTGTGGATATCGGCCCCGGGGCGGGAATCCACGGCGGAGAGCTGGTTTTCAGCGGCACGGTGGATGAAATCAAAAAGTGCGATTCTTCCATAACCGGTCAGTATTTAAGCGGCAAAAAGTTTATTCCGGTGCCGGAGGTAAGGCGCGGCGGAAACGGAAAATTTCTTAAGGTTTTCGGCGCGGCGGAGAACAACCTCAAAAAGATTGATGTTACCCTTCCCCTCGGCGAATTTATCTGCATAACGGGCGTTTCCGGCTCGGGAAAATCCTCACTTGTCAATGAGATTCTTTACAAGGAGCTTGCCTCAAAGCTCAACGGCGCAAAGTGCTACCCCGGCAAAAACTCCGGCTTTGAGGGCGTTGAACAGCTTGATAAGGTTATCTGCATTGACCAGTCGCCGATAGGGCGCACACCGCGCTCCAACCCCGCAACCTACACCGGCGTTTTTACCGATATAAGGGAGCTTTTTGCGACACTTTCGGAATCCAAGAAGCGCGGATACAAGGCAAACCGCTTTTCCTTTAATGTCAAGGGCGGCAGGTGTGAGGCCTGCCAGGGCGACGGCCTTATGAAAATCGAAATGCACTTTTTGGCCGATATCTATGTGCCGTGCGATGTGTGCAAGGGCGCAAGATATAATAAAGAAACCTTAGAGGTAAAATACAAGGGCAAGAATATAAGCGAGATTCTTGAAATGACGGTTGAAGAG
>JAZUJM010000187.1:0-4522 GCA_045642785.1 Acutalibacteraceae bacterium
AAACTCGCCTTGAATTTGAGATATTTTTTCGTATGACAAGGAAGAGAAAGCAGCAAGGCTGGCGCCTTGCAATGACGATGACGCAGTCAGACGGAAAAATAGCCAGATTCAAGGTGGGTTCGGATTATCATCACTCGGTTAGCCCGAATAACAATTCAATTCACGGGGTGAATCATTTTGAAAAAAAGCAAATGGACCGGCTCCGACAGGCTGTTCGCCGTTATCATTCTGATTTGCATGACGATAGTTGCCGTGGGCGGCAGCCTCGGAATAAGCGCCATGGTTCAGTATAATATTTACAAAGATGACGGTACCCTTGCGTGGGAGGTCGGCCGTGAAATGATAACCGAAAACACGGCTGATGTAATAGAGCAGGCATATTATAATTACCTGCTGAACATCGGCTACGACGGCTCAACTCCCCTGCCGCCAATCGGTAACGGAACCGATGAAAACGGCAAGGCGCTTGTAACAAGCCGCGTGCTTGAACGCTTCCAGAAGGGAAGCTGCAACTGTGTTTTTCAGCTTAAGGATATTGCGGGCAATATTCTTTGGTATAACTATATGCCGCAGGAGGTTTCAGACGCCGCGGCAAGCATCGGCGACACCTCAATAAAGGGCACGGTAAGCTTTCAGTATGCCCCCGTTTACGGCTGCACCTATTATTTAAGAAGCAACGAGCCCTACCGCGTTGATGACAACGGCGAACCGGTTAAAAACAGCGAGGCAAGGGAGGTTAACGCAACGCTTGAAATCTCCGTTTTTGCCCAAAGAGAAGACGGCTCATGGCCCGCAAGGGACAGCTATTCCACCGCCAAATGGTGGATTGACCTTGCAGGCAGGCTCAGCTATGTTGCCTTTTTTGTTGTTGCCCTTGCAATAATTGCAATTTTCGGTATTCTTTCAACAATCACCGCAAATGCGGGCAACACCGATGAATCCGGCACGCTTGTTCCCGGCCTGATTGACAAGCTGCCGCTTGACCTTGTAACCGTTGTTGCAGTAGGTCTCAGCGCGGTGGGAATAATGTGCACCCGCTTAACCACCGTTGCAGGCTCCGGAATGGTTACCGAAAACACGGTTTCGCTTGTTGTGTCAATTCTGATGATGGTAGTGTTTATGCTTTACCTTGAAACGCTGTCGGTCAGAATTAAAATGGGTGCACCGTTTCGCAACACGCTTATTTACAAAGCTTTCCTTCTGCTTGTAAGAAGGTCGCCGAGCAAGGTGAGAAAGCGCGTAAAGCGCCTTTCCACCACCGCCATTCTGATTATCGGCATAGTGGTTGTGTGCGTTGCCGGGGCCCTTGTTATGGCATATTTTGCCTACCGCTACTATATCGGCGGCCCGGAATCGCTGCAATTTGAATATTACATAATCTATTGGATAGGCACCCGCCTTATCGCCATTCCCCTGCTTATTCTGTTTATCCGCAACATCGGCTATGTGCGCGAGGCAGGCCGGAAGATTGCCAAGGGCGAGCTTTCAAGTGAGGATGTTTCCTCTCAGCTTTCCATTCGCGCCGTTCGCCAGCACGGCGAAGACCTTGACCACATAAAGCGCGATATGTTCCGCGCCGCCGAGCAGGAAATGAAGGATGAGCGCTTCCGCAACGAGCTTATCTCCAACCTTTCACACGACATAAGAACTCCGCTCACTTCAATAAAGAGCTATGTGGAGCTGCTTGAAAACGATGATATAACCGAGGAACAGCGCCGCGAATACACCGAGGTGCTTGACCGCCAGGTGGAGCGCCTGAGCTCACTTTCAAAGGACCTTATGGATATTGCAAAATTCACAACCGGCAATGTTAAGGTTAACCTTGAAAATGTTGACGCGGGCGTGCTTGTGGAGCAGATAACCGGGGAGCACTATTTTGCTTTGCAGAGCAAGGGGCTTGATTTAAGGCTCAAAAAGGAGGAGCGCCCCTACACCGTTATGGCAGACGGCGAGCTTTTGGGCCGCGCCATAACCAACCTTATGACAAACATTGAAAAATACGCCCTTGATTCCACCCGCGTTTTCATAACCGTCAATGAGGAAAACGGAAAGGTTAAAATAATTTTCCGCAACACCTGCCGCGATATTCCGGAGCTTACCGGGGAGGAGCTTGTGGGCAGGTCGGTGCGCGGTGACCGCTCACGCCACACCGAGGGCAGCGGGCTCGGCCTTTCAATAGCCAAAAGCCTTACCGAGCTGCAGCACGGCACCTTCGGCGTTGAGGTCAATGACGATATTTTCACCGTCACCCTCACCTTTGACCTGGTTCACGGCGAACCGCACATTGATGTTATCAGTTATTGACAGGAAGTATAAATCCGATGAATAAAAAATCCGTTATCACAGGCAATTTGTGCGCACTTTACTGCGCCCTTATATGGGGCACAACCTTTATAGTAACCAAAAACCTTATGGCGAATTTCAACGCCGCAGAAATTCTGTTTTCCCGCTTTTTCATAGCCCTTACGGTGCTCACCGCCATAAGGCTGATAAGGGGCAAAGAAAAATTTGAGGTAAAAAAGAGCAAAAGCGACGAATTGCTGCTTTTCATCTGCGGCTTTACCGGGCTTTTTCTTTACGGCACGCTTGAAATAATCTCGATGAAATACACCTATGCCTCCAACACAAGCACCATAGTTTCCGCCAATCCGTTTTTTATTGCCGTTTTTTCCATGCTGTTCCTGAAAACGGAAAAACCGCGCTTTAATTTTTTTGTCGGCTTTCTTATCGCCATTTCGGGTGTTGCGCTGATAAGCTTTAACGGTGCCTCCGAGTTCGGGTTAAATCCGCTGGGCGATTTGCTTGCCCTCTGCTGTGCCATGGCGTGGGGCATTTATACACCCATTATCAAAAAGCTCTCCGATAAAGGCTACCCCACCACCTACATTACCCGCCATGTTTATTTTTGGGGTGCGCTGCTTATGGCGGCAAGCCTGCCGTTCTTCGGCCTCAACACCGATTTTTCGCGCTTTACCGAGCGCGGCGCTCTGCTGAGCCTGCTCTTTTTGGGCATCATCGCCTCGTGCACCTGCTATTTAAGCTGGAATTATTCCGCCAAATTAATAGGCCCGGTCAATTCTTCAATCTACATTTATTCCATTCCGGTTGTCACAATTATCTTTGCCTCAATCGTGCTTAAAGAAAATGTCAATTTTGCCTCGGTTGCGGGCATTGTGCTTGTGGTGATAGGCACGGTGGTTTCTTCCCTGAAATTCAAACGAAAAGCGGCGTAATATGGAACTTAATCAATCAATATTCGATTCGGCAAATTATAAAAAATCAAGGCGGGCTTACTCGGCTCAATGCCTTTTTGAATACTTTATCTCTCTGCTGTGCACCGACGCTTTCCTTGCAAAGCTGTTAAAGGATATCGGCCTTTCGGATGCCCTTACGGGGCTTCTTTCCTCCGTTATATCCTTTTCGTTTTTGTTCGGGCTGCTTTCGATTCCGCTTGCGGGGAAGCTTAAAAGAATAAAGAAGCCTGTCATTGCGCTTGACACCGCAAGCCAGCTTCTTTTTGCTTCGCTTTTCACCGTGCCGTTCTTTTCCGTTTCCGCAAAGGGCAAGGCGGCAGCGGTAACGGTTCTGATTCTGCTTGCCTACCTTACCCTTTATCTCAACAGCTCAATCGCCTACAAGTGGGGCAACTCCTTTGTTTCGCCCGAAAAGCGCGGAGAATTTTCCGCCGTTAAGGAAATGGTTTCCCTTATGGGCGGTATGATTTTTACCCTGCTTATGGGCTTTGTTACCGACAAATTCGAGGCCGCGGGAAATCTTCACGGCGCATTTGTTTTTATTGCCGCAACAATGATTGTTGTCTGCGTTTTCAACTTCGGCTCATTTTCGCTTATTTCCGAGGCGGAGCTGAGTGAAAGCACGGCAAAGCAGAACCCTAAAGAAATTCTCAAAAGAACCCTCGGCAACAAAAACTGCCGCAACGCAATGCTGCTCACAGCGGTTTCCGATTTTTCAAGATACATAACCGTCGGCTTTTTGGGAACCTACAAAACGGTTGACCTCGGTTATACGGTGGGGCAGATTCAGCTTATGAATGTTGCCGCAAACCTCGGCAGATTTGCGGTTTCAAAACCGTTTGGCCGCTACTCCGACCGTCACACCTACTCCGCGGGGTATTTTCTCGGCAGTTTAATTAACCTTGCCGCGTTTGTCATCGGTGCCTTTACCGAATACAAAACCCGCTGGCTTATCATTCTGTTTACAATACTTCACAATATGAGCATGGCGGGCACGGGTCAGAACACCTTCAATATGATGTATTCCTATGTTGACTCCGAATACATACTCCCGGCCATGGCGGTAAACAACAGCCTTCGCGGCGTGGTCGGCTTTGCCGGCTCCTGCCTCGGCGGCGTGGTGCTTTCGCGTATGCAAAGCGGCAACACTGCCGGAGGGCTTGCAGGTCAGCAGGTGCTGTGCCTTATTTCCGCCGCGCTGACCGTCGGGACACTTATCTTTAACAAAACAGTGGTTGCAAAGCAAAAGCAGGAAGTCGGAGGCCAAG
>JAZUJM010000188.1:0-3131 GCA_045642785.1 Acutalibacteraceae bacterium
TGATTGATGATGCCGTTAACATTCGCGGAATCAAGCGCTTCGCCGTTGAAAACGCCGGTGATGTGCCCGCCGAAAAGCCCTGTGAGGCAACCGGCAAAAAGGTTTCCGTTATCGGCGCCGGCCCCGCGGGACTTACTGCGGCATACTACCTTTCCCTTATGGGTCACAAGGTTGATGTTTATGAAAAAAGAGATGTTGCGGGCGGAATGCTTCGCTACGGTATTCCCGGCTACCGCCTTCCCCGCGACATTCTTCAAAGAGAAGTTGACACCATCCTTTCCACCGGCAACATCACGCTCAACCTCGGCGTTGATGTGGGTAAGGATATAAGCATAGAATCCCTTCGCGAAAGCAGCGACGCCGTTTTTGTTTCAATCGGCGCTCACTCCGACCGCAAGCTCCGCATCCCCGGCGAAGAGCTGAACGGAGTTATGTCGGCGGTTAAGCTTCTTCGCGGAATAGGCGAGGGCAATTACCCCGACTTTAAGGGCAAAAAGGTTGCGGTTATCGGCGGCGGCAACGTTGCCATGGATTCCGCCCGTTCAAGCATTCGCTTAGGTGCCGAAAAGGTAAGCATTGTTTACCGCCGCAGGCAGGCGGATATGACCGCCCTTGCCGAAGAGGTTGAGGGCGCCATGGCCGACGGCTGCACCCTTGTAACAATGATGGCACCCGCCCGCCTTGGGGGCGATGAAAACGGCAATGTCAAGGCCGTTGTTGTAAAGCCCCAGTTAACCGGAGCCATTGACAACTCCGGCAGACCCTCCGTTTCGGATGCCGACGCCCCCGAGGTTAAGCTTGATGCCGATATAGTTATTGTTGCAATCGGCCAGAGCATTGAATCCGCTCCCTTTGCCGAAAGCGGTCTGCCCGTTAACAGGGACCGCCTTGCCTCCGACAACTACTGCGCTTTCAAAGAGGTTGACGGCGTATTCTCCGGCGGTGACTGTGCAAGCGGCCCCGCAACCGTAATTCTTGCCATTGCCGCGGGCAAAACCGCCGCAAGAAGCATCGACAGCTACCTCGGCTTTGAGCACGAGATAACCGTTCCCGTTGATATCCCCGCCCCCGCACCCGACGATAAGGCGCTGTGCGGCAGAGTTGATATGAAGGAACGCGACGCCGACGAGCGCCGTCACGATTTCTCACTTATGGAAATCTGCATGAGCGCGGAGGAAGCCTGCCAGGAAAGCTCCCGCTGCCTGCGCTGTGACAAGTTCGGCTACGGAATATTCAGAGGAGGAAGGTGCTCAAAATGGTAAACATAAAGATTAACGGCATTGAGTTGGCGGTAAAAGAGGGCACAACCGTTCTCTCCGCCGCACGCTCGGCGGGAATATATATCCCCACCCTTTGCTACCTTAAAGATATCAACGAGATAGGCGCCTGCCGAATCTGCCTTGTTGAAATAGAGGGCTTTGAAAAGCTCTTCGCCGCCTGCAACACCGAAGCGCAGGAAGGAATGGTTATATTCACCGATTCCCCGAAGGTAATCGAGGCAAGAAAAACAAATTTAGAGCTTATTCTTTCCCAGCACAACACCAACTGCACCGCCTGCGTTCGCAGCGGCAACTGCACCCTTCAGAAGCTTGCCGAGGAGTTCGGCTTAACCTCACTCCCCTATGAGGTTACCGCTCCCGATAAAAAGTGGGATTCCTCTTTCCCGCTCATCCGTGATGAATCCAAGTGCGTAAAATGTATGCGCTGTGTCAATGTGTGCGATAAAATCCAGTCCCTCGGTGTCTGGGATGTCAACGGCACCGGCGGCAGAACCACAGTCGGCGTTGCCGGCGGCAAAAACATCCGCGAGGCTGACTGCGCACTTTGCGGCCAGTGCATAACCCATTGCCCGGTCGGCGCTCTTCGCGAAAGAGATGATGTTGATAAGGTTCGCGCCGCTATTGCGGACAAGGATACCGTGGTTGTGGCTCAGATTGCCCCCGCAGTCCGCGCCGCATTCGGTGAAGACCTCGGCCTTGAAAGGGACGAAGCCACCGTTAAGCGCCTTGCCGCCGCCCTGCGCAGGGTTGGCGTTGATAAGGTTTTTGACACCGATTTCACCGCTGATTTAACCATAATGGAAGAGGGCAGCGAGCTGCTTGAAAGGCTTGCAAATCAGGACAGCTATCAGTGGCCGATGTTCACCTCCTGCTGCCCCGGCTGGGTAAGATTCATAAAGTCACAGTACCCCGACCTTGTTGCCAACCTTTCCACCGCCAAGTCACCCCAGCAGATGTTCGGCGCTGTTATAAAGAGCTACTATGCCGAGCAGGCAGGTATTTCGGCGGAGAAAATATTCTCGCTTTCGATTATGCCCTGCACCGCCAAAAAGCACGAGTGCGACATTCCCGTTATGGATGATGCAGGTGCCGGCCGCGATGTTGATGCCGTGCTCACCACCCGTGAGGTTGCAAGGCTCATAAAGAGCTGCCATATTGATGTTGCCTCCCTTCCCGAAGAGGATTTTGACCCGATAACCAAAGAAGCAACCGGTGCCGGCGTTATTTTCGGTGCAACCGGCGGCGTTATGGAGGCCGCTCTTCGCAGCGCCTACTGCCTTGTTACCGGCAAGAATCCCCCCGTTGATGCCTTCAAAACCGTTCGCGGCACCGAGGGCTGCCGTGAGGCGGAGTTTGAGATTAACGGCACCGTGCTTAAGGTTGCGGTTGTAAGCGGCCTCGGCAACACAAGAAAGCTTATTGAAGAAATCCGCGCAGGCAAAAAGAGCTTCCACTTTGTTGAAGTTATGGCCTGCCCCGGCGGCTGTGCGGGCGGCGGCGGTCAGCCCATTTGCGACGGCTTTGAGCTTGCGGGTATCCGCGGTGCAAAGCTTTATGAGCTTGATGAGGCTTCCGCGCTTCGCTTCTCTCACGAAAATCCCGATGTTCTTGCCGCCTACGACAAATATTTCATCAAGCCCCTTTCCGAAAAATCCCACCATCTTCTTCACACCGACCACAACGCATGGGAGCTTAAATAACACTTTGCCAAGCCGGCAGTTTTACTGTCGGCTTGAATTTATTAACTAACCGTGTGACTATAGTTTATAATGAAAACAAGTAAAATAAGGAGTGGTCTGAATGAACCGCACATTTTCAATAGGCGAAAAGGATTTTCTGCTTGACGGCAAG
>JAZUJM010000189.1:0-3258 GCA_045642785.1 Acutalibacteraceae bacterium
GGCCAGTTCAACGGCGACACGCTTTCGGCTCTGCTTGCCGAACCGCTTAAGAAAAGCTCGCTTTTCCTTGCCGCTTCAATAGTGCTGCTTGTTGTGTCGCTTCTTGCAACGGTTCTTCACCTTATTCTTTTAACTCTTTCCTGCTCGCCGAAGGGCAAACAAAGAAATATGGCCCTTGACATCATTACCCTTGCAAGCTCAATAGGTGCTGTTGCTGCCTTTGCCGCAATGCCGGAGCCTGCCGCTGTTTCGGGCATTCCGTTTATCGGCGCATTCCTTTACATAGCTCTTCAGCTCGTTAACACCGGTGTTGATTACTATGTATTCAAGCAGGGCATTGAAATTAACCACAAGCAGTGCTATGTGGGCGGTATACCGATTGAGGAATATTTTGAAATGCAGAAGAGCGGTATGCCCCTTGCGGAGATAAGGGCAGAGCAGTATAAACGCCTTCAGGCGGAATATGATGAAAAGGAAGCCAGACTAAAAGCAGAAAAAGAGGCTGAACAATCCGCGGAAAAGGAGGCGCAGAGCGAATGAGCGAGGAAAAACTCAGAGAAAGCACCGAAACCGTGCTTGAGCCCGGTGCGCCGCGCCTGAATCAGGCCTATATGAACAGAATCTTCTGCTCAACCAAAGAGCGTGTAAGCTTTATTCTGCACACCGCTTTCGGAGGTCTCGGCCTCGGCAAATACGATGTTGATTCCGATATCTGGCTTTATAAGATTTTCGGCATTGAGCCCGTTGCTTATGCCAAGGCAAAGGTTGCCCTTACCGCGTGGGATATGATCAATGACCCCATTTCGGCTGCCATTATTGATAATATGCGCACCCGCTGGGGCAAGTTTAAGCCTTTCCAGTATCTTGCGCTTTTCCCCAATGTTCTCATAGGCCTGTTCACCTGTCTGCTTCCCGTTGTTGCCTCATATTTCGGGCTGGGTGTCAGCCAGAGGCTTACAATGTTTATGGTCGTTAAGTGGATAAGCGAAACCGTGGGCTGCTTCTTCGGCGGCGGCGGATACATAGACAATGTATTCACCCCCAACCCGAATGAGAGAACCTCGCTTATAGTCAGCTCGGAGTTTGTGGGCAGTCTGCTTTCAAAATTCCCGGCTCAGATTATGGGGCTTATCTATGATATGATAGGCAACGATATAATCGGCGCAAGCTTTACCAAAGCTTTTGTTATCACAAAAACCATAGTTTGGGTCGTTTCGACCGTTCCGAACATTATGTGGTACATCACCAGCCGCGAAAGAGTGCCGCAGTCCGAAAAGCCGCCCCATCCCGTCAAAGGTATTTTGTCGGTATTCAAAAACCGCCCGCTTCTTATCTATACCCTCAGCGGACTTATTGACGGTATAAATGTCGGCTCCGGCGAAGACCTTTACTATAACGATGTTCTTAAATTCAACCTGCTCCCCACCATCGCGGGAATCCCGGGTTCACCTATCTCCTACGCATCCTATGCAATGGTTCCGAAATTCAGAAAAAGATTTTCCACCAAGGCGCTGTGGTATTTTTCAAGAGGCTCGGTGTTCTTCAGCGAATTTCTGTTCTTTGTTGTCGGCCTTATCGGCGGAAAAAACAAGGGACTTTACCTTCGCAAGGTGCCCATGACAATAGCCTTTGCCGCGGGCAACTGTGTTGAAATGCTCTTCTATGCAACAAAGGGCGTTATCGGCAAAGAAATCAACTATGAGGTTCTTGATTACTGCGAATGGAAGAACGGCTTCCGCGTTGAGGCTACAATCGGCCTGATAACCGGTTATTTCAATAAGGTAAAGGACGCCATTCTCAATATTGTAAATGCAAACCTGCTTCAGAACTGGGCAAATTATCAGATTGGTGAAACCACGGTTCAGACCGCCGAAACCAAGTGGAGGCTTTTCCTTATAGCCTTCGGTCCGCACCTTATCTTTGATGCCATTTCTCTTATCCCGATGGTGTTCTATAACATTGATAAGGACACCCGCGAAAGAATGTACATCGACCTTGAACGCGCCCGTGCGCTCAGAGCCGCAATGGAAAAAATGGAAAGAGACGGCGAAAACAGTCAGGAAGCATAAATTACCGAATAATCAGCAGCCGCAGAGGATTGTTCCCCTGCGGCTGGCTTTTTTGCTGTGGACAAATGCGGATTGCGGTGATATAATACGGTGGAATTTTGAAAAGAGGCGTATCGGTATGGAAAAAATAAAAATCATAGAGGTCAAACAGAGCATTTTTGACGATAACCGCAAAAAGGCGGAGGAGCTCCGCGCAAGGCTGAAGGAAGAGAAAACCTTTTTGCTCAATGTTATGTCAGCCCCCGGTTCGGGGAAAACCACGCTCCTCGGCAAAGTGGTTGATATGCTTAAGAATGATTTCAGAATAGGCGTTATGGAGGCGGATATTGACGGCGATGTTGACGCGCTGACAATGGCTTCGCACGGGGTAAAATCAATTCAGCTGCACACCGGCGGAATGTGCCACCTTGATGAAGCGATGACCGCGCAGGGATTAAGCGAGCTGGGTACCGATGATGTTGATTTTGCAATTCTCGAAAATGTCGGGAATCTTGTTTGCCCTGCCGAATTTGATACCGGGGCGGTAAAAAATGTTGTTATTCTTTCCGTGCCGGAGGGGCACGATAAGCCCCTTAAATACCCGCTTATGTTCACGGTTTGCGACGCACTTGTAATCAATAAAACCGATGTGGCAGATTTTTTTGATTTTGATTTTGAAAAGGTTAAGGAATATGCACTTATGCGCAACCCGAAGCTAAAAATCTTTCCGCTGTCAGCCAAAACGGGCGAGGGAGTGGCGGAATTTTGCCAATGGCTTAAGGAGCAGGCGCAAAGCTGGCTTTCATAACAGAATTAATTACAGCAGCCCACGGCAAAGCCGTGGGCTGCTTGTTTGTGAAGTCACCGCTGTGCTTCATTCGCTGCCGATGAAGTCAACGGCTGATTTGTCTGTTAACTTTCATCCCGATAAACAGAGATTTGAAGCCGGATTGACTGATATCGGATTTTTTACCGCTGTGCGCGCGCAATTAACTAACAGACAAACCGGGATTTGAAGCCGAATTGGCTTATATCGGATTTTTTACCGCTGTGCGCGGGCAATTAACTAACAGACAAACCGGGATTTGGCGTGCTCGGCACGAATGAATAATGGACTCGTAGGGGCGAACTGTGTTCGCCCGTTTAATATATTGATATTTTGAAAAAGTCATTTTTGGGCGAACACAGTTCGCCCCTACGGATTATCGGA
>JAZUJM010000190.1:0-4347 GCA_045642785.1 Acutalibacteraceae bacterium
TGAGCATTGTCGGCGCATGGGACGGAAGCGACGCCCTTGCGGATTTGCTTACGGTTAATTTCAAAGATAACGCACTTGATGAAATTGTTAAAATACTGCCTTCCTCGGCAAAAGCGGTTATCAACAAGCTGGGCAAAGAAAAAACTCTTTCAATTATAAATCAGGTTGTTGTGTCTCTTGTTCGTTCCGTAATGCTCAGAACAAATTCATTTATGGCTCTTGTTCCGCAAAGAAGATTTAACGAGGTTTATGACAAATACTTTACTGCGGATAATATAGCTTCTTTCCCGCACCTTGCCTGTGTAAAAGAAAGATGCTTAATGTATCACAATGCACAGGAAAACCTAAAAAATAATCTTCTTTCGCTTTCCGATAAAATATCGTTTAACTTTATTTGCGGCTACGGCCTTCCCTTTGGAGGAGTAGGCGGAGAATTCGGTTTCCTTAATTATTTCAAGGCTGCGGAATGCGGAAACTCCGATTCTGTTGTTCATATTTCTTCAACAGCTCCCGGAACATCCTTTGCCGTTTGCTCAAATAAATTAGAAAGCGGCGAAAGGCTTTCACCCGACGGAGAAATTGATGCTTCAACTGCGTGGTTTCCGGATAATTGCTGGTATTTTTATGCTCAGGAGCATGAACTCGGAACAAATAACACCGCGCTCAGGCTTGCGGGTGATATTGCACTCGGTAAGGTTAAAAATGTTAACGGCATTTATCCTCAGTTCAATAAAATGAGAAACCTTAAGGGCGTTAATATTCTTTGTGAGAAAGCGGAAAAAGCTGTTAAATCCGGTAAGCTGCCTCAGCTTTACAGCGCAAAGCTTGAAAAAACATTAAATGATGTAAAGAAAATGAAGGATGAAATAATCAATAATCCCGAGGCTGATAATGCCATTATATCTCAGCTCCGTGAGGAAGTGGAAAACATACTGATATGATTGGCAGCGTGACAATTCGTCACCTTTCCTTGATTTGTGAATATGATTAAAGTATAATCATATCATAAATCAATGAAAGGGGTGAGGGGATTGAATTCAATTGCCTATAGGCTCAGAGAATTAAGACAGGCACACGGGTTGACTCAGGCGGATATTGCGGCGGTTTTGCAAATTGACCGCAGCACATATTCCAAATATGAAAAGGATCATTCCCCGAGCATTGAATCATTGAACAAGCTCGCGTTATTTTACAATATGAGCCTTGACGAGCTTGCGGGCATTAAACGAAGTGGCTCAAAGCTTATTTTGTCAAGCGGGCGCCGGGTTGAAGATGTCGGTGAGCTGTCGGATGATGAGATAAGTCTTGTTAATATTTTCCGCTGCTGTGACAGAAAAAGTGAATTTATTATGAAAGCAAGAATCCTTGCCCTTGAGCTTAATCTCGGCGAAGATTTCAGCAATAACGAAAATGAATAAGAGTGCTCCGTTTTTACACGAAGCACTCTTATTTTTATCTGTTCAGAAGAACATTCTTTTCATATTCGGCTATCTCGGAATAGTATTCATTGTTCAAACCGAACCTTGAAAGATATTCATTCCATACATCGCCGAAGGGGGCTGTTTTAAGCTCTTCCTGAAGAGCCATAAGTTCTGAGAATGAAGACGAATCCTGAAGTTTTTTAAGTTTTTCATCCGGCTGAAGCAGAGCGTTGAGCAAAGCCTTGTGAACATTGCGAACTCCGGTAACCCATGCGGAAATTCTGTTTATGGAAGCGTCGAAATAATCGGTTGCAATGAACACCTTGTCAAGGGCGTTGTTGCGTACAATTTCTTTTGCAATTTCTTTTGTTTCATCATCAAAAAGAATAACATGGTCAGAATCCCATCTGACACCGCGGGTGATGTGAAGGGCTATTTTATCGTTAAAGAGTAAAAGAGAGGGAATCTTATCCGAAACAAGCTCGGTGGGGTGATAATGGCCGTTATCCATAAGCGGAGTAATACCTGCTTTAATTGCATATGAAAGGCAGAATTCCGCGCTGCCAACGGTATAGCTTTCAAGACCGATTCCGAAAACCTTTGATTCAAGGGTAACATAAACCTTTGATTTATCATAATCAACGGAAAGAATCTCATCCATTGATTTTTTGAATCGCGCTCTTGGTGCCATTCTGTCAGCCGGAACATCCTTGTATCCGTCGGGAATCCAGAAGTTAATAACGCAGGGAACACCTGTTTCCTCGGCAAAATATTCGCCTATTTTAATACAGGCCTTTCCGTGCCTTACCCAATATGCTCTTACTTCTTCATCGGGTGAAGAAAGGGTAAGATTATCCTTTACCATAGGGTGTGAAAAGAAAGTGGGGTTAAAATCGATTCCCATTCCTCTGTCTTTGGCATATTTGACCCATGCGGAAAAATGCTCGGGTTTTATCATATCGCGCTCAACCTTCTCGCCCTCAAAGACAGCGTAGCTTGCGTGAAGATTAAGCTTTTTTTTGCCGGGGATAAGTGAAAATGCTTTATCAAGGTCAGCCATAAGCTCCTCAGGAGTGCTTGCTTTTCCGGGGTAATTACCGGTTGCCTGAATGCCGCCGCTGAGTGCTTCGGCGCTGTCAAAGCCGTTTACATCATCGCCCTGCCAGCAATGTACCGAAACGGTAACATCCTTTAATGTGTTTATTGCTTTTTCTGTATCTACGCCATAAGAGGCATAGATTTTTTTTGCTTCTTCATATCTGCTCATTTAAAATTCTCCTTTACTGCTCAGCCTTGAAGCTGTGCCATTTTTTCATTGAAAGCAGGCAGCAAAGCCCGCCGAGAACGCTGATAACAATCCATATTGCGAAATTAAGGCTCCAACCGGAGGATTTTTCCGCAATGGCAGCAATACCGTAAATTGAAAGTGCGCTGCCGACATAGGTGAATGAATTGAGAACACCCGATATTGTTGATACTTTGCCGTATGCAGCAAAATAATTGGGAACCTCGCAAACAAGCATAAGATTAATGCCGTGCATACAGGCGGTAATAATAGCCATAAAGAGAATTGAAGAAATTAAAGAATAAGAGTGGAAAATCAAAAGTAATACTGCGCTTACGGCAGATATTATATAAAGGATAAGTGCACTTTTGATTTCACTTTTAAGCTTTCTTTGCAGCGCCGAAGCGGCGGTGGAACTCACTATTCCGAGAATCGGGAGGGCAACAGTTGAGAAAATGGAAATTGAAGTTCCCAAATCATAAACCTCAGAAACGATTGAGGGCATCCATGTTGTCACTCCGTCACGAAGAGTGCCCTGCAAAATGATGCTTAGTGAAATGGGAATAAGACCTGCCGCGAAAACATAACCGCTTTTAAGAGTTTTTACTTCGCCGCCGTTGACAGTCATCTTTTTGCCGGCACCGACAACACCGGTTATTTTTTCAACAGAGCGAAGCCCGAAGAACCATATAAAGATGATAATCACGGCGCAGGCGCTGCTGATGAAAAATGCAGTGCGCCATTCTGAAATCTTTATACAAACGGGAATGAGGATATAGATTAAAATCGTTGAGCAGGCGCTGGCGATTGTGACGCGAAGAACACCCTTTTTGTAATTGCTTTCATCAAGCATTTCGCTCATTATTCTGACAAGCGGCGGCCACATCATTGCCTGAGCAAGGCCGTTAATGCACCAAACAACAATCATGGGGTAAATTGTTGTGCAAAGGGGAAGCAAAAGGTTGCAAACAGCAGTAACAGCCAATCCGCCTGTGATGATGTATTTGGGCTTGAATTTATCACCCAATACGCCCGAAAGAAGCTGACCGGCACCGTAAGTGATAACGGAACCTGTACTTGCAAGGCTTGCAAGGGATTTTGAAATCGCCATTGAGGTGTAAATTTCAACAAGCGCCGCATCATAATTCTTTCTTGTTAAATAGCTGGTGAAATAAACCGCACAGCAAAGCGCCGTAAAAATATTTATTTGTTTTCTGTTTTCTAATTTTACCATTTTTACTACTTCCGATTAATTATTTCAGCAGGGGGGAAGACATTCAAGCAAAGCTATGTTTCCGCTGAAATCAATGCTTTCATTTGCGGCGGGAACAAAGAAGGATTCACCCTTTTTAACATCTGATTCGCCTACTTTGCCTTTGCCTTCAATGCAAACAAGGGCACGCGGGCGTGAATCCGTAAAGTATTTGTAATTATCCTTTATGTCAATCCTCCGAAGGCAGAAGCAGGGCGTTGCCGTGTAGGGGATAAGCTCCGTTATAGTGTGATTTTCGTCATCTTCAAGAGTTTTGGGAGTAAGATTAAATGCTTCAAGGAGCTTTTCAAGGGGATAATTAATATAATTAAAGCATTTGAACATATTGTCAAATCCTATTCCCATGTGGCATAAGAAATCGGGAAGCT
>JAZUJM010000191.1:0-3967 GCA_045642785.1 Acutalibacteraceae bacterium
GTGCATTTATTCAGCTTTTGTTCTGCTCCCTTTTGATTTTTTGGGCTGTAGTGCGTATAAAATCGTTTTCTCTTACGGTGAAGCTCTTTATATGCTTGAATGAGGGCAGGCGGCTGTTGACGGAATCAACAACATTTTTGACGTGCTCCTCAATTTCAGCTGCGTTGGGTGCCTTGCCGAGCAGCTCGCTCAAAGCCTCAATGTCGGGGAAAATCTGGGCGTGAACGGTTGCATCGCCGTGCTTGTCCGTTATCTCTTCCACCATGCTTGAAGAAACAAGGCTGTTTGAATCAAGGTGATATTCAAGCTCCTCGGGGTAGATGTTTTTGCCGTTTGCGGTAACAATAACATTTTTGCAGCGGCCGGAGAGATGATAGTGACCCTTGCCGTCGGTGTAGCCGAGGTCGCCTGTGTGGAAAAAGCCGTCGGCGTCAATTACCTCGTCGGTGGCCTCCTTGTTGTTGTAATAGCCGAGCATAACCATATCGCCCTTAACGCAAACCTCGCCCACTCCGTTTTCGTCGGGGTTAACGATTTTTGCTTCAACTCCGGGCAGGGGAACGCCGACCGAATCGGTGGTGCGAACCTTGTCGTTGTTGATTATCGCAAGCGGAGCGCACTCGGTGAGCCCGTAGCCGAAAACCACCTGTATTCCGAAGGAATCAAAATCCTCGATTATTTTCGGGTCAATGGGGGCGCCGCCGCAGATTATCATTCTCATTTTTCCGCCGAAGGTTTGCTGAATCTCTTTGAAAATGATTTTTCTTAAATCAAGGTGAAGCTTTGAACCGGCTTTGCAGGCGGCCTTGCCGAATTTGAAAATCAAATCACCGTGCTTCTTTTTGCGAATCTCTTTAAGTATTCTTTTGTGAACCGTTTCAAGAATAAGCGGCACGGCAATGAAAACCGTGGGGTTAAACTCCTTCATATTGCGAAGCACATATTTGAAGCCCTCGCAGAAGGTGATTTTGGCGCCGCAGTAGGGGGCAAAGAAAAGGATAATCGAGCTTTCAAAGGTGTGGTGAAGCGGCAAAAGGGAAATGGCGCAGTCATCGGGTGAAATGCTGATAACGCTCATTGCGGCCTTTATCTCAAATGCAAAATTGCGCTGGCAAAGCATTACTCCCTTTGAAATGCCCGTGGTGCCGGATGTGAAAAGCAGGGTGCAAAGTGCCTCCGGGTCATGCTTAACATCCTTGTAAAGGGCGTTGCCGGAGGAAATAAGCTGCCTGCCGGAGTCAACAAATCCGTCAAAGGAAAGGGCGCCGGGTTCATCCCGTTCAAGCCCGAAGCAGATTACGGTGATTCCCTCAAAAGCTTCGCTGCCGAGCTTTGAAAGGTGCTTTTTGTCGCAGAAAATGTATTCGGCACCGGCGGCGTTCAGAATGCCGCGCACATCGGAGGGGTGAAGCTCTTTATCAACCGGCACAATAACATTGCCGGAGCAGATAACCGAAAGATAGGTGAGGGCATATTCATAGCAGTTGTCGGCGCAAACCGCAAGGCGCGCGCCGCTTAAACCGAGGTTTAAAATTGCCGTTGAAAGTGAATTGATATTTTCGATGTATTGGTTATAGCTTATATAATAATGTTGATTATTTTTCTTAATCTCAAATGCGGGGCGTTCGCCGTAAAGTTCAACGCTTTGCTCCAGCATTTCACGAATTGTTGAAAATTCGCGAACATTGTAAACGGGCTGCAAGCGTCTATCGCCTCCTATTCTGTATGTAGCATAAAAAGTAAATTAAGTATACAATATATGCGTTCTTATTGTCTATAACAAAAAGCTCTAAAAGTGTATAACTTTCCGCCGAAATGCTTAATTTTTAATTAAGATGACTTAGAAAAAATTAGATATTTTAATAAAAAATCCGCGGCACTTTTTACGAAAGTGCCGCGGCGGAATTTGTTATATATCTATTGTTTCTTTACAGATTGTATCGCCGGCTGCGTTAAAGGCGGTTATATCCATTTTACCTTTCTTTGAAAAGCTCAGCATTGTTGCCACAAAGCCTTTGCTGTAATCCGTTGTGCCGCCCTCAAGCAGTACCCTGAACGGAAAACCCTCACAGCCCTTGGGGTCAAGCTCAAAGGTGTGGGTGTGGCCGCTGATAAGTGCGTTAACGCCCAGGCGTTCAAGCAGGGGGCACCAGTTGTTGCCGTAGCGCTTGTCAATATAGGGAATATGGGCAAAGGCGATATTCCATTTGGCTTTTTTGCCGGGAAGGGGGCGGGCGGCAAGCCATTCGGTAACAGAGGCGATATAGGCGTTAAAATCAACAAGGCCGCTGTATTCGACATGGCTGTCTTCTTTATCCTCGCCTGTGTCAAGCACGGTTGAGTGAAGCGGACCGTAATCGAAATCAAAGCAGAGCCCGCCGAAATCGGTTTTAAAATAGGACGAAAGCTTGTCCGCAAAGGCGCCGCGGGTTTCGTGATTGCCTCGGGTGTAAGCAACGGGAATTTCTCCGTGAGAGAAAAGGTACGCATAACGAAGCACTCTTTCGGTGAAATTCTTTTTGAAAATCATCGTGCCGGAAATATCGCCGTTTAAAACAAGCAGATCCGGCTTGCTTTCAAAATGCGAAGCTGCCTTCTCGGCGGGGGCGGGATTGCCGTGAATGTCGGAGAGAACAAGCACATTTACGCTGCTGCCGCCGTCATAGCCTTTAAAGAAAACCGGAGCGGAGGAAATTGTTTTTCCTTTTACAGCCGAGTAATCAAGCTTGATTCCGACAAGCTGTGAGTGATAGGTGTAGCTGTTTGAATCAAGGTGCTTTTTGGGCACTCTGACCGAATGAATGGTATCATCACATCTGATGTTGCCGCAAAACTGGTCGCTGACCTTGTAGTTTTTGCCCTCATAGGTATAGGTGATATAGCCGGAGGCGGAACGGTTCGTTGTCCAGATAACGGTGTACATTCCGTCGCCGCTTTCAAAAACGCTCGCTTTTTCAACAAAGGAAAATCTGTGCTCGGATTTTTCAACAAGCTTCTGCGCTTTGCACATAAGCTGCTCCTCTCTGCTTTTTCCCATTTTATTTCTCAGCGCCTTCCGTGATGTTTTCGGTTTCTTCTTCCTCGGGAACAATTTCTTCGGTTACGGGTTCGGCGGATTCCGGGTTATCGCCGTCCCTTTTACGGTGCTTCTTTTCTTTAACGATTTCTTCCCTGACATATGTGGGCTGAGCAATATCGCCCTGGAACATCGGATTAACGGGTGAGAAGATATCAACCGCACGGGGAAGAACGGTTATGCGAACATCGGCCACCTCGCCGCCGTATTCACCGTCAAGGGTCCATTTAACGGGCTCGTCAAAGGTGAATCTGGCAAAGGAGGTTTTAAGGTAAATCAGCGTGTCACCGTCATAATCCATTTTTTGAATTTTATGAAGCATTTTAAAGGCATCGGTGGTTTTGCGCAGCTTTCTGACAAGCAGCACCTCAAAAAGTCCGTCGTCAAGCTTGATGTCGTTTTTGTCAAGCTTGAAAATGCCGCCGACGGAGGTGGAGTTTGATACCGCGCCGAAAAAGAAAGTGTCATCAATAACGCCGCCGTCATATTCAAAGCGGATGTGCATGGGCTTAACGCTTTTAAGCGTATCAACAAGATGAAGGCCGAAGGCGTTAATCATATATGCCGAGTGACCGAGGGCGTTTTTGAGCGCCTGAGGTGTTTCGTAAGAGATTGCGGTGCCGGGGCCGAAGGAAGCAACATAGGAGAAAAATTTGTTGTTGAAAAGGCCTATATCATAGCTGTTTTTGTGGCCGTCAATAAGCAAGTCGGTGGCACCTTCAACATTGGACGGAATGCCGATTGTTGCGGCAAGGTCGTTGGTGGAGCCGGAGGGTATGTAGCCTATCGGAATACGGCGGTCAAGCCCCATAACGCCGTTGATTGTTTCGTTTAATGTGCCGTCGCCGCCGCAGCATACAATCATATCGTGCCCGTCGGAGTACTAAGTCG
>JAZUJM010000192.1:0-3997 GCA_045642785.1 Acutalibacteraceae bacterium
GAAGCAAATAAAATCGGAGGTGACAAATAATGGCAGTAGTATTTGAAAAGCCCCATATGCTCACCGACGCGCCCCTCCACTATTGCCCCGGCTGCACCCACGGTATAGTTCACCGCCTTGTTGCAGAGTGCATTGACGAGCTCGGCGTTGAGGGCAAAACAATCGGTATCGCTCCCGTCGGCTGCTCCGTTATGGCATATGATTATTTTAACTGCGATATGATAGAGGCTGCCCACGGCAGAGCTCCGGCGGTTGCCACAGGCGTTAAAAGAAGCCTGCCCGACAGCGTGGTTTTCACCTATCAGGGCGACGGTGACTTAGCCTCCATCGGCACGGCGGAAACAGTTCACGCCGCCGCAAGAAATGAAAATATAACCATTATTTTCATCAACAACGCAATCTACGGTATGACCGGCGGCCAGATGGCTCCCACCTCACTCCCCGGCCAGATTACCCAGACTTCCCCCTACGGCAGAGATGTTGAGAAGGTCGGCTTCCCCATCAAGGTTTGCGAGCTTCTTTCAAATGTTGACGGTGCCTCTTACCTTGAAAGAGTAGCGGTCAACAATGTTAAGAACATCAAGGCCGCAAAGAAAGCCATTATGCACGCTTTCAAGAATCAGATTGAAGGCAAGGGCTTCTCACTTGTTGAGGTTCTTTCCACCTGCCCCACAAACTGGGGTCTTACCCCCGACAAGGCTCTCAAATGGCTTGAGGATAATATGATTCCTTACTATCCTCTCGGAGTTTATAAAGACAGATACAGCGGGGAGGAGAAATAATATGACAAAATCAATTCTTCTTGCAGGCTTCGGCGGCCAGGGTATCCTTTTCGCCGGCAAGTTCCTTGCTTATAAAGGACTTATCGAAGGAATGGAAGTCAGCTGGCTTCCCTCCTACGGCCCCGAAATGAGAGGCGGCACCTGCAACTGCTCCGTTATTCTCAGCGACAAAAAAATCGGCTCCCCCATCATCGCCAACCCCGATGTGCTTGTTGCCATGAATCTGCCTTCACTTGACAAGTTTGAGAACGATGTTGTTCCCGGCGGTCAGATTTATGTTGACTCCACCCTTATCGAGCGCAAGGTAACAAGAACCGATGTTGATGTTTTCTACATTCCGGCAACCAAGATGGCCTCCGACGGCGGCTTCCGCACCCTTGCCAATATGATTATTATGGGCAATGTTATCAAAAACTGCGACGGCATCTGCCACGAAAACATTGATAAGGCAATGGGCAAGGTTGTTTCCGCAAAGCATCAGGACCTTCTTCAGGTCAATGTTGACGCTGTGGAAATGGGCTACAATTTCTGATAACAGGAGTATTCGCTATGACTTATCAGCTTAAGGAAATAGGCCAGCGCCTTGCGGCACTCAGGGATATCTGCGATATCTCCGCCGAAGAAATGGCCGAAAAGCTTGACATATCGCTTAAGGAATATCTCTCTTACGAAAACGGCGAAGCGGATTTCTCGTTCTCATTCATTATGAACGCGGCCGCCATTCTCAATGTTGATGTTGTTGATATTCTCAGCGGTGTCAGCCCCAAGCTTTCATCCTGCACGGTTGTTCGCAAGGGAAAGGGATTATCCGTTAACCGTTATGAAAAATACGATTACAAGCACCTTGCCCACACCTTCCGCGGTGCCGTGGCAACTCCCCTGCATGTTACCGTTAAGCCGGATGACGAAACCCCCGTTATGCACGAACATCCCGGCCAGGAGTTTGACTATGTGCTCTCCGGCAAGATGAAGTTTTATCTGGGCGAAATATGCTATGAACTCGGCAAGGGCGACAGCGTTTACTTTGATTCAAGCATTCCCCATGCCGAAAAAGCAGTGGGCAAGAACAATCTTGAATTTCTTGCCATAGTGCTCGGCCCGCACGAATAATATTACCAATCCCGCATTTTTTGAGAAATGCGGGATTTTTGTTTTTTTACGGTTGTTAACAGCCCTTTATTCTGATATAATTGAAAGAAAAAAGAAAAGGAGCTTTTTTATGGCTGTTTCTGAAAATCTTCTTTGGTATAAAGCGCCCGCAAAGGCGTGGACTCAGGCTTTGCCCATAGGCAACGGCACCCTCGGAGCAATGGTATTCGGCGGTGTTAAAAACGAACTTTTGAGCCTTAATCACGATGAATTATGGACAGGTTATCCCCGCAAAACCTACCCTGAAAAGGACTATGCCCCCATATTGAAAAAGATTCGCGAGCTTGCCCTCAGCGGAAAATTTGAAGAGGCTGCGGATTACTGCCGTGAAAATTTCAACGGCCAATGGAGTCAGAGCTATGTTCCCCTCGGCGACCTCTGCATTGATTCCGATATCTCCGGCGCCGTTAAGAATTACAAAAGAACTCTTGATTTAAAAACAGCCGCAGCGGCGGTTGAATTTGATGCGGGAAAGGTTCATTACACCCGCGAATACATCTCCTCCCTGCCGAACAAGGTGATTGCCGGTAAACTCACCGCAAGCGAAAAGGTTCTTTGTTTCACTTTAAGCCTTAAAAGCAAGCTTCGCACCTGCTCCTATGTTGAGGACGGAATTCTGTTTTTAAACGGCGAATGTCCCTCCGAGGTCAACGATAACAACGCCCGTTCCGACGCTCACGCCTATTTTCCCGAGGCAGAACGCCGCGGAATCCAGTTCAACAGCGGCTTAAGGCTCACCTGCAACGGAGAAATAACCTGCGGCGACAATTATATCAAGGTCAAAAACGCCTCCGAGGCGGAGTTTGTTTTCACCTGTGAAACAAGCTTTAACGGCTTTGATAAACACCCGTTCCTTGAGGGTAAGGAATATGCCGCCCCCTGCGTTGAAACGCTTAATAATGCCCCCTGCTACGCCGAAATCCGTGCCGCGCAAAAGAAGGACCACGCCGGGTTCTATGACAGAGTATCTCTGGAGCTGCCCGAAAATTCCGCTTCCTCCCTGCCCACAAACGAAAGGCTTCGCAAATACAAATCAAACACCGGCGACATGGCTCTGCTCACACTTGTTTACAACTACGGGCGCTACCTTGCCATTTCAAGCTCACGCCCCGGTTCACAGCCCTCTACCCTGCAGGGCATATGGAATGATAAAATAACCCCGCCCTGGCACTCAAACTACACGGTTAACATAAACACCGAAATGAATTACTGGCCGGTTCTTATGTGCTCCATGCCGGAAATCAACCTGCCCCTTGTTAAAATGACAGAGGAGCTTTCCGTTATCGGCGAAAGAACCGCCAAGGAAATGTACGGCGCACCCGGCTTTGTTTCGCACCACAATGTTGATTTGTGGAGGCTCACCTCTCCCGTTCCCGGCAGCCCCTCCTGGTCGTTCTGGCCGGGCTCCTCCGGCTGGCTGTGCCGTCACCTTTTTGAGCACTATGAGTACACCCTTGATGAAAAATATCTGCGCGATACCGCCTACCCGGTAATGAAAAAGTGCGCCGAGTTCTATCTTTCACAGCTTGTTGAAAATGAGCGCGGATGCCTTATGTACCCCGCCGGAACCTCACCGGAGAACATCTTTGTCTACGGCAAAAAAGAGGCATCAATCGCCAAAACCTCAACAATGCTCAACAGCATTATCAAGGATAATTTCACCGCCTGCATAAAAGCAAATGCCGTGCTCAAATCGGATGATGCTTTCTGTAATAAGCTTAAAGCGGCACTTGACAAAATGCTTCCCTTTGAAACCTCGGAAGACGGCAGACTGCTTGAATGGGATGCCGACTATGAGGATGAAGACCCGCACCACCGCCATGTTTCTCACCTTTATGCCCTGCACCCGGCTTCACTTATCACCGCCGACGGCACTCCCGGCCTTGCCGACGCCTGCCGTAAAACTCTTGCCAAAAGGGGCGACAACGGCACGGGCTGGAGCCTCGGCTGGAAAATCAACTTCTGGGCAAGGCTGTTTGACGGCGACCACGCCGAAAAGCTTATTAAGATGCAGTTAAGACCGGTTAAAAGCGTAGGCACAAACTACCATCACGGCGGCGGCACAT
>JAZUJM010000193.1:0-1577 GCA_045642785.1 Acutalibacteraceae bacterium
CCTCACCGCCTCGCTTCATCCGCCACCGGCGGCGCTTCGGCGCTTCGCCCCCCAAGGGAGGCTGTTATCCCGCACCCGGTTTTTTGCGGGAATCCCCTCATCCGTCACGGCTAACGCCGTGCCACCTTCCCCCGAGGGGGAAGGAAGAAAGTAACCGTTGGTTTTACCGGAATTTCACGGCAGGAGCAAACCCCTGCCCTATGGCCGCGGAATAACCATTGATTGGCATAAAAAAGCCTCCGCAATAAGCGGAGGCCAAACGGTGACTGTTATAGAATTATTTAATGTATTTTTCGGTGAATTCCTTTACCCTTGACCAATAGGTTTCGGGGTCAACAAATGCCGAAACGGCGTGAACCGCTTCGCCGATAACGAGCTTTTCCTTTTCGCAGGCGGCGTTGTCATAAAGCGGCTGAAGCATCCAGAACGGCACAAAGGTGTCACGGTCGCCGTGGATAAACAATGTGGGCGTTACCGATTTTTTAACCTGCTCAAGGGCGGAGCACTGTTTGAATGAATACTTTGCCCTTAAGCGGCAAATCATATCCGCCGCGGGGATGAACGGGAAGACGGAAAGACCGAGGTAATTCCTTATCTGCACGGCAAAAACATCATAGGCGCTTGTGTAGCCGCAGTCCTCAACGCAGCACTTAACATTGGCGGGCATTCTTTCGCCGGTTGCCATCATAACCGTGGCGCCGCCCATTGAAACACCGTGCAGCAGAATCTGCGCCTCGGGGTCTTTTTCCGCAATATAATACGCAAAGGCAACCACTATAAGGCGGTCATACCAGCCCATGGTGATGTTTTTGGAGGTTTCGGCCCCGTGAGCTATAAGCGAGGGGAACAGCACATTGTAGCCCATTTCGGCAAAGTGAGCGCCGTAGGGGCCCATATCCGCCGGCTTTGAGGTGTAGCCGTGGCAGCAGATAACATAGCGGTGGGATTTAACGGGATTTTCAACATAGTATGCGCGGCACTTTCTGCCCTCTCTTGTAACGGTGAAAATCTCTTTTTTCTGCGCCTTTTCGTACCAGTCGTTTATTCCCGGCTTTTTTTCAAGCGATTTGAAAATTTTATCGGAATCCTCATCCACGGGGGGAAGCAGCTTGTTTACAAGCTCGGTGCCCTTTCTTGTAAGAAAAGCGGAGTAAACAACCTCACCTATAAGAGTAAACGCACCCGCCGCGGCGGCGCCCGCCACAGCAGCCTTTTTTAATTTGTTCTTCATTGTTTTTTCTCCTTTACGGGAAGATTCAAGTTGATTATACCGTTTTTCGGCGGATAATTCAAGTGCGCCGTAAAATAAAGAAAACTTGATTTTTATTTGCGGATGTGGTAAATTTATAAAATAAAACAAGTAAAGGAGTGAGCACGGTGAGATTGCAGGAATCGGGCGAAATGTATCTTGAAACCATACTTGTGCTTTCGCAGAAAAACAAAAAAGTGCGTTCCATTGACGTTGTTGACTATATGGGTTTTTCAAAGCCCAGTGTCAGCCGTGCCATAGCAATACTGAAAAAAGACGGATATATCACTGTCGACGACAACGGTTACATAACTCTGACCGACAGCGG
>JAZUJM010000194.1:0-3713 GCA_045642785.1 Acutalibacteraceae bacterium
CAGAACGACATGGCTACGATCCGACTTCTGAGAATTTCGCCCGCTCCGCTTTTACAGGCTATAATCAGCCTGCCCGAGCCGGAAACGACCTCGCCCGGTGCACCGCTGAAATCATCGGCACGGCGTGAGGATAAAAGCTTAACCTTTTTGCCGCCTATAACCGTTGCGGCACACGGCCACGAATAAAGGCCGCGTATTTTATTGTGAACCTGCTCCGAGGTGAGCGCCCAGTCAACATCGCTCATATCGCGCGAAAGAAGCGGCGCGTAATCGGAAAGGGAATCATCCTGCTTAACGGGGCAAAGTGCACCGTTTTGAAGCAAATCAAGTGTTTTCTGGAGCACATCCGGGGCAAGGGCTGCAAGGCGATTCCAAAGCTCTTCGGAAGTTTCGTTTTCACCGATAATAACCTTTTCGGTTAACAGCATATCGCCCGTGTCAAGCCCTTCATCCATCTGCATTGCGGTAACGCCCGTTTCCTTTTCGCCGTTAATTACCGCCCATTGAATGGGTGCGGCACCGCGAAGGCGCGGAAGAAGAGAGGCGTGAATGTTAATGCAGCCGTATTTCGGCAGTTCAAGAATTTCTTTCGGAAGAATCTTGCCGTAGGCTACAACGACAATCAGCTCCGGTGCAAGCTCCTTTAAAAGTTCAAGTGCCTCGCCGTTTCTGAGCGTTTTGGGCTGAAAAACGGGAACTGAATGCTTAAGCGCTTCTTCTTTTACGGGAGGCGGGGTGAGAATCATCTTTCTCCCCTGGGGTTTATCCGGCTGGCAGAATACTCCCGCAACCTCGTGGCCGAGTGAAATCAGCCTTTGAAGGCAGGGTACCGCAAAATCCGGTGTGCCCATATATACAATTTTCATTTAATTACCTCTTTGCCTTCTGTGCCGCAATTTCTTCCGGCGCAAGGCGGTCAATAAACAAAACTCCGTCAAGGTGGTCAGTTTCGTGGCAGAAGCACCTTGCCTTAAGCCCCTCCGCCTTGTAAACGTGCCACTTTCCGGTTCTGTCCTGCGCCTTAAGCTTTACAACAGCCGGGCGTGTGGTAACGCCGGATTCGCCGGGAAGCGAAAGGCAGCCCTCGGTTTCGTTCTGCACACCGCTTCTTTCGGTAATCTCGGGGTTGATAAGCTCAATATAGCCGTCGCCGCAGTCAACAACAACCACTCTTTTGAGCACACCCACCTGAACGGCGGCAAGCCCCACACCCTCCGCTTTGTAAAGGGTATCCTTCATATCATCGAGCAGAGTAAAGAGCCTGTCATCAAATTTTTCCACCGAGCGGGAGGTTTTTCTTAATATCGGGTCGCCCAATTTAACAATATTTCTCAATGCCATTTTATCACCTGTTCTATTATATCACCGATTCGGGGTTAATATCTGCAAACACAGAAACGGAAGAATATTCCTTCATATTCCCGAACCGAATGAGAATTTCCGAAATCATTTTGCGAAAATCAGCGGAATTGCGGCATTTGATAATCAGCCGGTGACGGTATTTGTTGTTTACCTTCGCCACCCTTGCCGGGCCGGGGCCGAGAACAATTATCTTTTCTTTTTTATACTCATCCGCTGTCATTTCTATTATCATCTGAAGTGCTGCGGCAGCCGCCGCCTTGACCTTAAGTTCGCTTTCGCCGCTGAAAGCAACAACGCAGATATCGCAGAAGGGAGGATAAACAAGAGCTTTTCTTATTTTTATTTCGGAATCATAAAACGCCTCATAATCCTGCCTTGCCGCAAGACGAATTACATCGTTTTCGGGGGTCATTGTCTGAATAACCGCCCTGCCGCGATGTTCTCCCCTGCCGGAACGGCCCACAACCTGAGTGAGCAGGGAAAAGGTTTTTTCAAGGCTTCTGAAATCATCGTTGTAAAGCTGCTGATCAACCGAAACAACGCCCACAAGCGTTACCGATTCAAAATCAAGCCCCTTTGCAACCATCTGGGTGCCAATCATAATATCGTATTCACCCGCGGCAAAGCTTCCGAGAAGCTTTTCGTGCGAATCCTTGCCGGTGGTGGTATCGGTATCCATTCTGAGTATTCTTGCGCCGGGAAGGAGCTGTTGAAGCTCATCCTCGATTTTCTGAGTGCCGAAGCCGGAATAGCGAACACTTTTTTCGCCGCACTCGGGGCAAACCTCGGTAAACTGAACCGAATGCCCGCAGTAGTGGCACATCAGCCTGCCGTTAGCTGCGTGATAAGTCATTGAAATGCTGCAATACGGGCACGATACAACATGGCCGCAGGAATCGCAGGCAACAAAGGTGTTAAAGCCCCTGCGATTAATCAGCAGAATGGACTGCATTCCGTCTTCAAGATTCTTTTTAAGCTCCTCATAAAGCTTTTTGCTCACCGAGCCGGACGGTGAAGCCGGGGGCTCACGGAGCATATCAACTGTTATTACCTCGGGCAAAACGGCGCTTCCGTATCTGTTTTTAATGGTTTGCATTGAATACCTGCCGCTTTTTGCGCTTGCGAAGCTTTCCACCGACGGGGTGGCGGAGGCAAGCAGAAGAAGGCAGGCGTGCTTTGAAGCGCGGAATTTCGCCACATCAACCGCATTATAGCGGGGGGTCTGCTCTGATTTATAGGTGTGCTCCTGCTCCTCATCAATAATAATGAGGCCTATGTTTTCAAGGGGAGCAAATACGGCACTTCTTGTGCCCACAACAATTTTTGCCTCTCCCCTTTTTGCGCGCTTCCATTCATCAAGCCTTTCACCTGCCGAAAGAGCGGAGTGAAATACGGCAATATCCTTGCCGAAGCGCCTGCGGAAAAGGGAAAGAGTTTGCGGAGTGAGCGCAATCTCCGGCACCATTACAATTACCGTTTTGCCAAGTGCAAGAGTGTGCTCAATAGCCTTAAGGTAAACTGAGGTTTTGCCGCTGCCGGTAACACCGTAAAGCAGAGAAACCGCCGCATTGCCGGAATCAACAAGCCTTTCTATTGAATCATAAGCCGCCTGCTGCTCGCCGGTAAGTCTGATTTCGCCCGCCGATTTCTCCGGCTCGGCACCGCCGGGAGTGCGAAGCACTTCCAATTCAACATATCTCGCCGCGCCGCTTTTGACAAGCCCTGCGGGTACTGCCGGGGTAACTCCGCTGAAATAGCACAGCTCCTTAACGGTTGCCGTGCCGAGCTCGCGCAAAAGCTCCGCCACGCTTTGCTGCTTTTTGGTGAGCCTGAGGCCCTCCGGCATTTCATCGTTGAGGGTTATAACCCTTACACTTGCATCGCCCACATTGCGAACGGCGTCGGTGTTGCAGGCTATATATCCGCCGCGCACAAGCTCGTCGGCAAGCGGAGAATCCGACGGAATACCGAGATTGCGGTAAAGTGTTTCGCGTTTGACATAACCGGGCTTTGCACAAAGGTAATCGTAAATTTCGCGTTTAAGGCCGGAAAGCTTTTCAGCCCCGGGCTTATTTTCATCCGAAACGCAGTAGGAAACAACCATTTTGTGGTTAATTCCCGACGGGAGCATGGCCTTTGCCGCTTCAAAAACTGTGCAGAATGTTCTTTCCGCAAGGCGGCGGGCAAGCTCCAGCATTTCATCATTTAACAGCGGTGCTTCATCAAGCACTTCGGCAACACCCTTGAGCCCTTTCCGGTTTTCACCCTCAAAAACGCTCATAACAATGCCGAGGCGCTTTTTGTTGCCCCTGCCGAAAGGAACCGTAACCCTGCATCCCGGCAAAACGCGC
>JAZUJM010000195.1:0-5076 GCA_045642785.1 Acutalibacteraceae bacterium
GTCGAAGAAGTCGAAGAAGCCGAAGAGGCTGAAGAAGTCGAAGAGGACGAAGAGGCTGAAGAAGTCGAAGAGGACGAAGAGGCTGAAGAAATCGAAGAGGCTGAAGAAATCGAAGAGGCCGAAGAGGTCGAAGAGGCCGAAATGGCCGAAGATACCGAAGAGGATTCGGAAGATAATCAGGATAACGGAGAGGAGGCAGAGGAGCAATGAAAGCTGTTTTCAAAAAAGAGCTGAAAAGCTATTTCAGCGGAATACTCGGCTACATCTTTATGGCGGGAATGCTTCTTATACTGGGTATTTTCCTTTGGATGTACTGCCTCAATTATCAGTATGCACAGTTTGAGTATGCCTATGGCGGCTCTGTTTTCGCTTTCCTTGTCATTATCCCCCTCATAACAATGCGCCTGTTTGCAGAGGAAAGGAAGCAGAAAACCGACAAGCTGCTTTACTCCCTGCCGCTTAAAATGAGCGGCATTGTGGCGGGCAAATATTTTGCCGCCCTCTGCATTCTTGCAATCCCCTGCATAATAAGCCTTGCATATGCGCCGATAATCGGATTATTCGGCGAGATTAATCCCAAAACGATACTTTTCTCTGCGCTTTATTTCTTCCTGCTCGGGGCAGCCTTCATTTCGATTTGTATGTTCATTTCGGCGCTTACCGAAAATCAGATTGTTGCCGCGGTAATATCTTTTGTGGTTCTTTTTATCAACTATATTCTTGCCAACCTCACCGGCGCACTCTCCTCCTCAATGGCGGCATCGGTTTTCGCACTTATCGCCGTTTCGCTTATCGCCGCACTTCTTGCCGGCATTGTCACCAAAAACAAGGTGCTTGCCGAGCTTGTGGGAATAGTTCTTATCGCAGCCATAATGGTAATTTACTTTGTCAAATCCGAGCTTATCTCCGGCATAGCGCCGAAGGTTCTCAACAAGCTTACGCTTTTTGATATGTTTTATGATGTTGTTGACGGTTCGGCAGCAGTATCCGTTGTGGTTATGTATCTGAGCGTTTCATTCCTTTTCTGCTTCCTGACCGCTCAGGTTCTTGAAAGAAGGAGGTGGGCATAATGAGCAAAAAGAATAACGAAACCTTAAAGGAAACCTTTTCCAAAACCGCCTCAAAGGCAGGCAGCAAAAGCCTTGCCGCCATTGCAATAGTTCTTGCTGCAGTAATCGCGGTCAATGTGCTCGTTACCCTTCTGCCCGAGAAATTCACAACCTTTGATTTAACAAAAAATAATCTTTTTGAAATAACGGATACCAGCAAAAAGCTTGTTTCCGCCCTTAAGGATGATGTTACCATCTACTCCGTGTGCACCGAGGGCAATGAAGAAAAGAGCATAGGGCTGCTTCTTAACAGCTATGAGGCCGCCTCAAAGCACATTACCGTTAAAAAGGTTGACCAGAGCAAGGATTTAACCTTCGCCTCCAAATTCGGCGACGCCGAGCTTGACGACAACAGCGTTGTTGTTGAAAGCGGCAAAAGATACAGGGTTATAACCTCCGAGGACCTTTTTGAGCTTCAAATCAACTACTCAACCTATCAGTATCAGGCAACCGGACTTTCGGCAGAGGATGCCATAACCAATGCCATTGATTATGTTACCGGTGCCGAGGTTACAAAGATTGGCTTCCTTACCGGTCACAGCGAAATCTGCCTTGATGATCTTGATGCCGATTTCACAAAGGCTCTCAGCTTGGCAAACTATGAATTCAGCGAATTCAGCATTATTGCCGAGGGCAAAATTCCCGACGGCCTCGGCTGTGTTGCCATCACCTCACCCCAAAAGGATTTCAGCAAAGATGATGTCAAAGCACTCACCGATTATATGAAAAAGGGCGGCAAAATCGTTCTTTGCACCGACCTTGTTACCGAGGATAAATTCCCCGTGCTTTCCGCATTCCTTAAGGGTTACGGAATCACCCTTGTTGACGGCGTTATTTTTGAGGCCGACCAGACAAGGTGCACGCAGTCCTACGCCTATGTGCTGCCGTTCATTCAGAGCCACGCCGTAACAAACGGGCTTGATGATATGTATGTTCTTTTCCCCGGCACTCAGGGCTTTACCGTTGCGGAGGACGCCGGAGAGTCGCTGCTTGTTGAGCCGCTGCTCAACACCTCCGAGGGCGCATTTTCCGTGGTAAATTATGAGGGCAAAACCGTGCCCGAGTATCAGAAAGAAAACGGCGACATAAAGGTTGACGGCGGCTTCACACTCGGCGCAGCAATAACCGAAACGGCAACCGATAACGATACCGTCGGCAAGATGGTTTATTTCTCCACCTCTTCTTTCATTAACGGTCAGGCAAACGAAATGGTTCACGGCGCAAACTCCAGCCTCTTCGTCAATGCTTTCAACTGGCTCTGTGACCGTAAAAACGCCGTTTCCATACCCTCAAAGAGCCTTCTGCCCGACACGCTTCTTATCTCCGACGCAGCAGCCGGAATACTCACCTTTGTTTTTGTAATTCTTATCCCGGCAGCCGTGCTTATTGCCGGAATCGTCATTCTTATAATCAGAAAAAAGCGCTGAACCGGAGAGTAAGCTTATGAAAAACATCAAAGAAATATTTGCCGTTTTGCTTTGCGCCTGCGTAATTCTTTCGCTTGCCGCGTGCGGCAGCAGCACCGATGTTATTGACGAAACAACAACCGCTCCCCCCGAAACAGAGGGAACAACAATAACCGACGATCAGATTAACAGCCGTCTGGGCGATATGCTCGGAATTGATAAAAGCACATCCTTTATACTCAGCAAGAAGAATCTTGCCCAGCGCGGATACGCCGAATATGAGGGGCAATGCGAGGGCATATATATTTCAAATTTTCTTGACACAAGCCCCATGCTTGATGAGGACTGCGTTATCCGCCGCGGCGATGTTATAAGAGAGATTAACGGCAGAAGAGTGCCGAGCTATCTTGCTGCTTACAACGCGCTTGAAGCGGTTAAACCGGGTGATGAAATAACCCTCACCATTTTCCGCCTTAACCTTGTGACCAAGGAATCGGCAGCATTCAGAGCAAAGGTTGTTATCCCCGGCGGTGAAACCTCTTCTGCGGAGGAAACTGCCTGATGATAACCGCCCTTAAAGGAAAAAAAGAAACGCCGTTAAGCCGTGAAGAGCTTATCGCATTAACCGCCGGTTACAAAAGGGTTTGCCTTGACATCGGCACGGGCGACGGCAAAAATGTTTACCGCAAGGCGCTGAGCGACCCCGAAACATTTTATATCGGCCTTGACCCGGTTAAGGAAAACATGGAGGATATTGCCGTTAAGCTCACAAAAAAGCCCGAAAAAGGCGGGCTTCCGAATGTTTTGCTTGTTGTGGCCTCCGCCGAAAAAATGCCCCCGGAGCTTTACGAGACAGCCGATAAGGTTACGGTGCTGTTTCCCTGGGGTGCTCTGCTTGAGGGCGTAATAAAGCCTCTGGAGGAGTTTTTAGCCGCCTTTTACTCAGCGGCAAAACCCGGCGCGGAGTTTGAATTCATCACAACCTACAGCGATTCTTATGAGGAGGCAACAATCGGCAGCCGCAGGCTTCCGGAGCTCACAAGCGAATATCTTAAGGGTGAGTACACGGCGGCACTTAAGAAACACCGCCTTGAAATCACGGATATTACAGAATACGACAATGAATTCGTTAAAGGCTTTGATTCCAAATGGGCAAAGAGGCTCGCCTTCGGGCGCAAAAGGAAATTCTTTGATATAAGCGGAAAATTCAATAAATAGTTTTAATGCCGGGCTCCGCAAGAGCCCGGCATTATATATACGAAAAATCGACTAATTGTTTAAGTTTTATTTATTTCCCTTTTTATGCTTGAAAAATCAATGCAGTTTGATATAATACATTTAATATTTATGAAAGGGGTCGTCATTTTGAATTTCAATTTCATTGACTGGCTGTCATTCAAAGAGATATTCCCTGTGCCCGGCTCGGGAGTATCACTTGCCGAATTCTGCGCTCAGTATTCGGATGTTCAAACCAACTGGTGCTACACCGTTGCCGCACTTATGGGCATCATCATTCTTCTGCTCAAGAAGAACAAAAAGTGGTACTGGTACATATTCCTTTTTATCTACATGGTAATGTCGGTTACCTCGGTCGGTATGCACACCGCCGACTACGGCGAGTTTGTGAGGGGCCAGATGACAACAAAGCTGTTTATGAGCTATGTTGATATGTCACTCACAGAGTATGTTGCATGGAGCGCCGTTTGCTGCTTCGCCTTTGAGTTCTTTGAGGACAACAAGAAAAAGCGCAACGGATTCCTTATCACCGAAACAGCAATAATGCTTGTGGTAATCGGAATACTCACCTATGAAGTTTTCGTTCTTCACGACCGTCCGCTTTATCTCAGCAAGCAGTTCTTCACAACCGGCGTTGCTCCCGCAATGGACGGCAAAACCGGCGGCCTTTCAATCGCTGAGTTCGGCTGCTTTGTCACCGCTCTTCCTATTATTTATCTTTTCGCAGCAAACTTCAAAAAGATGGAAAAGAACGAAAAATCTCTTCTTCTCCTCGTCATTGGCACCTTCCTTGTCGCGTTTATCGACACCTCAATCTGGGGCGATAACGAGATTGCAAACTTTGCACTCGGCAACTATCAGGGTCACTCAATGTGGCATATGCTCGGTGCCCTTGCAGAGCTTGAAATAGTCTTCTGGGTTGACCAGAGAGAAACCAACAAAAAAATTAAGGCTGCAAAGGCTGCCGCAGAGGAAGCCAAGGCCGCATAAGCAAACCTTTCCGGAGCTGCCGTTTTAGGCAGCTCTTTTTTTGTGGCTTTCCGGCAGGAGCAAGCCCCTGCCCTACGGTGGGTGCGTTGTTTTCAGCATTAATCTGATGTTTGAATAGAGCAGGTTTCGTAGAGGAGATTATTAATCGCCGCCGATCTACGGGGGTATTTCGCGGATGTTACCCCCTCAGTCTGCTGCGCAGACAGCTCCCCGTTGGGGCGCCTGATTAAGGCAAGCAAAAGCGCACCGCGGTTTTAGGCGTATACCAATAAACCGGTTTATTGGTATACGCCTAAAACCGCGGTGCGCTTTTGCTTGCCTTAATCAGGCGCCCC
>JAZUJM010000196.1:0-7334 GCA_045642785.1 Acutalibacteraceae bacterium
GATGTTCCGACAGTAAGTGACGGTGTCATAGTCAGCTCAGGCGCTGAGCCGATTGTATAGTCTTCATCTTCACCGACATAAAGTGTCACATCTTTTGAATGATTAACATTTGACTTGGAAATCACAAATGTATCACTTTTAACTTTTCCATAACCACTCGGAACTGTAAATGTTGCGGTATAGCTGCCGGCATTAAGATTTGCAAATGTTACAACGCCGTTGGAACCGCTTGTTTTTGTTGTTCCGTTAACGGTAACCTTCACACCGCTTATGGGGTTATTACCGGCATCCTTAAAGGTGTATGTGGCCGAACCGACAGTATTATCTTTAACAGTTTTCTGCTCGCCGATTACAAATTTTTGGGTGTTTCCGTGCTCGCCGGAAGCATTTGCCCCCGCATAAGCAGTCATATTGAATTCCGCTCCGGTTCCAAACGCATTTGCAGCACCGATTTCTTTGAGCTTTCTTGTTTCATTAGCATTCATAAAGCCCATAAGAAGTGCGCCGTAGTCTATAACAATCTTATTGTTATTCGTGAATGTCACAGAACCGCTGCTTGCATTAACATTTGAAACAGAGCCGGTAGGATCAGAGTTTTTATCCTTTTTGTATGTACCGTCAAAGCTGTATTTAGCATTTCCGTTTGCATTTACCGTAACCGTAAATGTACCATTAATGTATCTATCATTATTACCTACATTTATTTCTTTTGTGATTACATATGAACCTGCATCGGTAAAGGTTCTGAAATCCTCAAATGTTGCTACAATGGAGGTTTCGGAAACAGCAGCAGTCACGGAAGGATTATATGTTAATCCGGGATATGAACCGATTGTGTAATCAAACTGTATTACAGTTGCCGTAAAGCTGTTTGTTCCGTTTTCGGTAACATTGATGTTTGCGCTTGCCGCCATCTGATAATGATTGGGTGCTGTGAAAGAAGCGGTTTTGCTGCCAACCTCAATTTCTTCAAACACAACAACACCGTTTGAATCCGAAACCAAGGTTTTGTCGTCAATCGTAACCTCAACGCCCGCAACCGGGTTGCCGGACTGATCCTTGAAGGTATAGGTTACGGGAACGGCAACATAGCGGTAAACCGTGATTTCCTTTTCATAAGCGCCGTTTTCAAGCGCAAGCGTAAAGGTATCAGCGGCAACAGCCTTGTAATCATCGCTTACAACGAACACCGCCGTGTAGCTGCCCTCCATAAGGTCGGTAAACTCGGCCACACCGTTTGAATCGGTTGTTACGGTTTCGTTGTTGATTGCAACAACCGCACCCGCAACGGGGGCACCCAAATCATCCTTAAGGGTGAATTTAACGGGAATGGGCTTAATCTCATAAAGAGTAATTGTCTTTTCATAAGAATTGTCGCCCTTTTCAAGTGAGAATTCATCTGCGCTTACTGCCTTATACTTATCACCCACGGCGAAGCTTGCAGAATAGCTGCCCACTCTGAATTCGTTAAATTCGGCAATGCCGTCTGAATCCGAAGAAACGGTAGATGTGCCGATTGTAACACCAACACCGTCAACCTTGTTGCCGCTGTCATCAATGAATGTGTACTTAACGGGAATGGGCTTATTCTCAATTATGGTAATTGTTTTTGAGTAAGAGGTTTTGTTTATATTCAATGAGAATGAATCATCATCAACCTCAAAATATCTTTCTCCGGCATCAAATGAAGCGGTGTATGATTTGCCGACAGCAAGAACAGCGGTGCTTACAATACCGTTTGCATTTGCTGTAAATTTCTTACCGTCAACTGTAACAACAACGCCCTCAATGGGATTGCCTTCGCCGTCAATGAATGTATAGGTTACTGATGTTTCAATATACGGGCTGTATTCCTGATCCGCACCGATAACAACAGTTTCGGTATTTCCGTTTGCTCCTGCCGCGCCGCTCAATTCATAGGCTGTAATGTTGAATGGACTATTACTCGTGATAATGCTGCCAATCTTATCCTTAAACTTAAACTCATTATTATTTTGGGGCTTGCCGCACAGTGCATAAATTACATTGTAGTAATTGACTGTAATCGTGTTTAAAGCATAAGTTACATCGCTGCTCGTAAGGGTTCCGCTTGTGGTTAAGGTCTTATTATTATTTTTACCGTCACCGCTGAAGGTGTAAGTGGCAGTGCCGTCAGAATTAACAACAACAGTAATTGTGCCGTTCAAATAACTGTTATTATCTAATTTGTAATTTACAGGATATTCAATCTTATAGGAACCGGCATCCGAAGGAGTACGGAAATCAATAAATGTTGCAATATTATTTGCCATGCTTACCGATGTCTTGTAATACACATTCGGATGTGCACCGATTGTAAGATCGAGGTTATCGAGAACAAACTCCTTCTGATAGGTTGTTTCGTCAACGGAAAGAGTAAATGTATCGCTGCCGGGTGCGCCATATCCCCTGGGGGTTGTGAATGTTGCGGTATTTTTGGTGAGATACGCATTTGTGGTTGTTGCCACACCGTTTTCATCTGAAACGAATTCAAGGTTACCGATTTTTACAACAACGCCCTGTACCGGCTCCCCGTCCAGATTCTTAAAGGTATAAGTAACCGTACCGTATTCAGTTGAAACATAAACGGGGTCTTCGCCAAATTTAAGTGATGCCTTTTCTCCGTATTCACCTTCAAGGTTTTCAAGCTCATAAGCACGGATATCCAATGATGTGCCCTTCGGGAATGCGCCGGACATATCAGTTGCCTTATATTTATCTGCTTTGTCAATTACTCCCTTTTCTAAGGCAACATCACCGAAAAGCTTAAGATAGTTGACGGTCAAATCACCATCGGTAAATCTGACTATGCCGCTTGCTTCACCTGAAAGAGCGGTTTTTGTTGTATTTTCAACATGAAGCTCGGGAATATAATATGTAACAGAACCGTCTTCGTGAACTGTAAGTGTAACCGTTCCGTTCGCATATGTCTTTCCGTCATTAAATGTGTTGCCGTTAAATGTATAGGAAATCTGATAAGATGACGGTAATGTCTTCGGGCGGTAATTTGAAACCACAACACCCTTTGAAATAGCAGTAACATAGGGTGAAAATGTATAAGAGGGATGGGAACCGATATTAAGTACTCTGGGGAAAATTCTGAAAGTTTCCGAATCACCCATACTGGTCTTTGAAACGGTGATGGTTCTTGTGGGGATTCTTGACATACCCTCGGGAACTGTGAAATACGCATAGTAGGTTCCGTCGATAAGGTCATTTTTAACCACTGTGCCATCTTCACCTGAAACAGTTTCAAGGACAGTGTTTCCTGTCTTATCGGTAATTCTTACAGCAACTCCTGCAACAGGGTTATCATCTTCATCAAAGAATTTGTAATTGACTGCGCCGGAATTGCCGAGAACGGATGTAAACTTAAAGTTGGTGATTGAAAGAACGCTGTCGGAGCTTGCGTTTGAAATGATAACATTCTTCGCGGTGGATGTACCGTCATTTTCAATTTCATACTGATAGTACATCGCTGTGTTTGTGTTAAGCTCCTGAGTATAAACCGTGGTGCTGCTTCCGTTTTCAAGGTTAACATTCATAACCGTGGGCTTATTGACGGCCTTGGCTTCAATCTCAAAAATGGAGTTAAGCTTGTTTGCGTTGGAAATGGTAAACACCAATGCCTGGTTGGGGGAAAGATAAACCTCATTGTTGGGGCCTATTGTTAAGTAGGTTTCAAAATCGGATATTGCAGTCTGCTCAAGGTCTTTGTAATCGCCGAACCACTCGTTCCAGTTATTAATAAGGCCGGCATAGCTGATTGTTGCGCCGTCAACATTTTGGGTTTTGTCATAAATGCCGTCATAAACCGATTTGAAGGTGGTTTCCTTTTCAGTCGGGGCGTAATACTTCTTCATTGAGGAGTTATCGGAGCCGGACTGACCGTAAAAGCCGAGGGGATTGTAAACTCTGATACCGTCAATGTATACATTTGCGGTTGTTACCGCGGTAACCGTAACGGTGTAATAGGCGTATTCGTCATAGCGAAGATTAAGAACAGGGAGTTGATAAAGAGTCTGGTCGTTATTGTGGCGGCAGCCGACTACCTTTCTGGGAACAACGGTTTCGCTTTCCTCCGCCATGGTGCCGTCGCTTTTAATTGCATTCTTTGTTACCGAATACCTTATGCTGCCGTCATTTAAGTCTGTGCGCATAATGACATCACACCCGGTACCTTTAAAGGTGAATGTCATTGAATCATTAAGGCTCGCCTTGTGTGCGGAGTGGTCGGAGTAGCCTATATTATTGTCATAATAAATGTCATAGCCGTAATTGATATTCTTATTCGACTGCTCGGCATCAATCGGCTTGCCGATAATTTCGGCACCTGTATCGTCAACATAAGTCCAGTTGCCGTTAAAGTTAATCGACTTGCCGAAATTATTCGTTTCTCCGTTATCGGAGGCGGAGAAGGAATCCTCATAATACATTACGGAAGCCGGCACAACGGAAATCTGACCCACAAGGGGCTGATATTTTAATTCCTCTTCGTTTATGGCTTCATCGGGATAAACCTTGTAATAGAAAATATCCGGGGTTTCAACAAACAGCTTGGGGGTATACTTTACCGTCAGCGCATCCGGCTCCCATGTTTTCTTAAAGTCGCTTATTTCAAGGGTACCGAATTTGCCCTCAACCGGGCCCGAGGAGAAATTCTTTCCGTCGGCGGAAAGCTCAACCCTGTCAATGGCGGGCAGGGAATCGGGGTCGCTGGGGTCCATGCTCCACACATAGTCATTGTTATCAACGCCGAAATCAACCGACATACCGTAATCAATAACAACATCATCGCTCATAAGCTCGGGTGAGAACTTAAGAATGTTGGTTGTGGGAACGCCGGAAACCTTAACCGAATGCCAGTGACCGTTGCCGTCAAGGCCGCACATTGTGCCCGTTTCACGAACCATAACCGTCATAAAACGGCTGGGGATATCACCGGTGGCTTCATTAAAGGGAATATCAAACATATGATACGTTTGGGTAGCAGCGGGGCAGTATTCGCCGTAGCCGAGGTGACTCTTATATGCTTCTGTTTCAGAATAAGATACAGAACCGTTGCTGACAGTTTTTGTGCTGAAATACGGCAAGTATGTCCACTCCCAGTTTTTGGGAACAACAATATCATCAATGTCAAGGCCGTCGCCGTAGGTTGTTGTGTCGCCCGTTGCGCCGTACCACTGGCCGTCGGTATAATTTTCGCCGTATTTTGCGATAACTGACTGGTCCTTGATATCCTTATAGGTCTGATAATGGGTTTCGTTTGAGAAGTCGGTCATCCAGCGGGAATAAATGTTGCAGGTGGGAACGGGATTGATGATGTTCCAGGAAGCATCCTCGTTTTCATCCTCCCAAACCGACTGAGCATAACTTTCCTTTGTATCAATGTACTGTTCAACACTGGGGTCAAGTGTGCCGGGGAAGGCGTTGCCGCCGTCAATCATCTTCTGGCTTTCTCTTGTTTCAAAGAAATATCTGTTTTCGTTGGGGGCTGCGATACCCAAATCAATTAAATCCTGTCTCGAAACCCTGGCTTCCTTGTTAGTGGTTGCAAAGTCACGCCAGTCTTTCGAATACCTGTAATAAGCGGTAATGGCGGTTTCGTGGCCGGTATCACCGCCGGCATAAGCGGCAATCTGAATTTTTGATTTGCCGGCCATAAGGGCATAGTAATCATCAACATCGGTAATGCCGAGCTCTTTCATGTTCTTTTTAACTTCGTCGGAATCGGGGTCGCCGAAGTCAAAGAGCATATAAACCGCAACTTCTCCTTCGTTTAACTCCATACATTCCCGAACACAGTCGGCGTCAAACAAATCATTCATCTGCTCCTGAGTATAAGGTCCGTTGCCAACCTGAGCCGGCCATGTATAGCCGAACACACCACCTTCATTTTTATTACTGCCATTGTTGTTGCCTATATCATTGGCAAACTTATAGCAAAAAAGATTTATTCCGCTGAGCTGCTGACCGCTTGCAACAGTATGTACATTTCCGATATACGGCTGATCCTTGAAAATCTGAACATTCATCATACCTACAAGGTCGGTCGAAAGGTCAATTTCATCCACGGGACATTTTTTCCACGCGAATGCCGTTAAGGATGCCACGGAAAGCGGCAGCACCATTGTTGCCACTAAAAGCATCGCAATCACTTTCTTAATAATTCTCATATTCACTACCACACTTTCTTAAAAGTAGATTATTTATTATATAAATGGCCTCAATTTTCATTGCCGCCATATTTTTTATCCGTTTTACTTAATTGCTTCCTTTTGCAAAAGAAGCGAAAGGGTTGTTTCACGCCAGGCGTAGCCGGTCATATAAGCCCCCGGGCAATCACCGGGAAACTGCACGCCCTTAAAATGCTTTATAAGGTCGCAATCAATGTTTTCGGGAATGATTCGCCTCATTCCGCCGATGCTTTCGATTATGTTTTCGGCGCCGTGCTCCCTAAGGGTGCTGCGCAGCAGCATTGCCGTTTTGCGAAGCCTTGCAAGTGAGCTGTTGTTTTTTTCTTCGCCCCAAAGGGCTTTGATTGCCTCGCCTGCTGTAACATAGCCGCCGCGGCGGTCAACAAGCAGGGCAAGCAGCTCTTTTGATTTCGGGCTTTGGAACAGCACTATTTCATCATCTATGTAAACCTCAAAATAGCCGAAGGTTTGTATTCGTACTCTTTTCGGCGGCCAGTTGCGGCTCTGCTTTGCCGCCGTTACCCTTTCGTTAAGGCGGGCTGCATTTTGGAAATAAAAGCGTACTTTGTCGCTGAGCACCAGAATAATTCCGCAAAAAAGCGTTTCACCCTCTTTGGTTTTAAGGGTAAATGAAACCGAATCCCGCTGTGGCTCGCCGCGCATTGCCGCCGCAAAGCAGAAAGCCAATGTTTCGGCATCATTTTCGCTCACAGCCGCGGCAGTAAACCCGGCAAGCAAATCCTCAGCCACAATCCGCACGGGGCCTGCCTTTAAAAAATCAAGCTCGCCGGAGGATTTAATGCACACCGCGGTACTTTCGCCCGCCTTAAACTCAACGGCATTTTCAAACATATTATCCATGGCGTTGGTGCAGGTGCGCTCAAACATTGCTCTGAACTCGGAATTATCCATCAATCGCCTTTCTGCCCGATTTTCGGGTCAAGTCCCAAAATGTATACCTTTTGAAACTGAAAAATAATTATGTCAGAATGTTACAAAAATGTTAAAAAATAACACAATAGCTAAAAATTACTTGACAACTTTAGCCATTGTGTTATAATATCAAGACAATAATAGACTCAAATAGTATGCTTAATAAGTGTGCCTAAAAGTATACTT
>JAZUJM010000197.1:0-8164 GCA_045642785.1 Acutalibacteraceae bacterium
TGTTCCCTCGGGTGAAAAGATGCAGGAGCGAATTATCAGCGGAGTGTTAAGCTCCGCTTCGGATACGGCGATTAACGGCGGAATTGCGGAAGGCGCAGTTACAGCTTCCGGCAGTGCGGAAGGAATAACGGCAGCTGCGCAGACGGGGATAAATGCCGGAGAAACAGCGGCCGTTGTATGGCTTATCGGTGCGGCGGCGATTATTATTTATGGCATAATAAGCTATTTAAGGGTTAAAAAGCTTACTGCTCCGTCGTTTATACAGGAAAAAAATATCCGCATTTGTGATGAAATAGGCACACCGTTTATTCTCGGAATAATTAAGCCGAGGATATATCTGCCCTCCGGTTTATCGGCTGAATCGGCGGAGTTTGTGCTTGACCACGAAAACGCGCACATAAAAAGGAAGGATTATTTATGGAAGCCGCTCGGCTTCGCGGTGCTTGCCGTTCATTGGTTCAACCCGGTGGTATGGCTTGCTTACATCCTTTTGTGCCGCGATATTGAATTTGCCTGCGATGAAAAGGTGATTGCCCAAAAGGGCGACGATTATAAAAAAGCTTATTCCCTTGCGCTTCTTGACTGTGCGGCTGAGCGAAAAACGATTGCCGCCTGTCCGCTTGCTTTTGGTGAAACGGGAGTAAAAGAAAGGATAAAAACCGTGATGAATTATAAGAAGCCCGCATTCTGGATTATTATTGCGGCTGTTATTGCCGCCTGCATTGCCGCGGTGTGCCTGCTCACCGATAAATCCTCCTCCGATTTGAACAGCATAAATCTGCCGGGATTTGACGGCAAAGTTTTGCAGAATGTTGAAAGAGCGGAAATTGGGAATCAGAAGATTGGTTATCTTTTTGAATCGGTAAATGGGGGCGATGAAATCCGAAATCTGATTTCTCAGCTTAAAATAATCAAAATTTCAAAGGAACCATATGAACAAACCGATGAGGGCTCGGAATACTCATTAACGCTTTTTTATGAAAACTCCGATAATTTAGTGCTTTATTTTTGCGGAGACTGTATTAATATAAGTGTTGATGATTCAAAGGGCAATATAAACACATATGCCTACGCACTTGAAGAGCAGGAGGCTGTAAAGCCGATAATCGAGCGGTCAAACAGTCTTATGCTTGCCGACAGAAGCAAAGTGGCTGAGGAGGCGGAAAAGCTTGCCGCCGAGGAACGCGAAAGCATAAACAAGCGGGCCGGCACACTTAAGCCTTTCACCGATGAATTCTATTTGGCAAAATATGATGTTGACGGCGACGGCGAAGAGGAGATTATTGTGGGTGTTCCCGCAGAAAACGGCGGAGTGAGCATTTTAAAAATTCACGGCCTTTCGGGCGAGGGTTATGAGGATTACATGGCGGAAAGAAAGCTTGCGCCCGTGGTCTTCGATAACGGCGTTATCCGGGTCGGCGGACCGCATGTTGAAAATCTTTATTCCTATGATTATTACGGTGTGGAAAACGGCGAATTCAAGCTGCTTTGTACTCTTTCGTTTGCACCTGCGGAAAAAGGATTCACCTGCACGGAGCACCGCCCGGGGAAATACACAAGGGAGATAACCGCCGACGAGTTCCGAAACATCAGAAATGAGCTTTGCGGTAATGCGAAAGAGGTTGAGCTCGGGTGGGAGAAAACGGATAAAGCGGCATTGGTGCGCTATGACCTTGATTCCGCGGTTTCGCAGGCGATTCTTGACATGGCAAATGGCAGATATGCCGACTGCGAATATCTTACCGAAAGCCATGTGATTTTTTCCGCCGAATATAACAAGGCCAAAACCGCGGCCACGGTTTACCTTATGCAAAGCATTTCCGGCTATGAGTTCAACAACGGAATTTTTATGGGCGTAACGGGCAGCGTGGAGCCGGCGGTGATAAAATTCAAGTGCTCCGGCGGCGTTTACTCCGAACCCGAAATCATTCATATGGATGAAGGCGGATTGCTTGAAAAATCCATTAAGAAGAATTTCCCGGCGAAATATGTTAAAAGGGCTTTGGGCACCGACCCCGAAAGCGAAAACGACAGCAAACTTATGAGCGCAAAAATCTATGCCGATGCAAGCGCCTATGTTGCAAGTCTGGGCAGAACGGAAAAGGTCGGGGATTACGGCGATGTTGAGCACATTTTGTTTGAAGATATCGGTATGCCGGTTGAGGTTTCAAACGAGTTTAACATGGGAGTTTACGGTGATTACAGATATCCGAACCAGATAGGCAGCCGCGAGGTTGTGATTGACGGTGTTCGTTATGTTTACAAAACGGAATTTGAAAAAAGCACAAATTCGCTTGTGTGCACAAAAACGGAATATGACGGCGGCAAGCTGATTGAACGCATGGTGTATGATGTTCAAACCGGCAGCCTGATTGCAGGACACTGTTATCCCGAAATTAAAAAATAATATCATTTCTGACAAAAACAACCCGCCATTCAGGCGGGTTGTTTTTTGTGCAAACCTTGATATTTTACTTGGAGAGCAATCTTTTTTTCGCTTCCTGCATCTTGCTGAGCCTTCCCGTCATATAAAGAATACCCATCACCATTGCAAAAAGAGCAAGCCCGGCAGATGCTCCCTCACCGAAGCCCACCCAGAATGTTTCCGGTAAGTCAAGAAGATGAAGCACCTGATTGGCAACAAGGGCTATGATACCCACAATAAAGTAAACAAGCGTCACCTTTGCCATCTTTGTTTTTTCCGCATTGCTGTATTCTGCGGTCTTGATTACGGTTTCTTTTAATTCCTTATCCATTTGCTCACTTTTCCTTTCTCCGTCAAACAGTTCTCTTAAATCCACATCGAAGAAATCGGTCATCTCCACAAGAATGCCGAGGTCCGGCATATTGACCCCGGTTTCCCATCTGGATACCGTGCGCCTTGCCACATTAAAATGCTCGGCCAATTCCTCCTGTGTCAGATTTTTTTCTTTGCGTAAATCTCTGATAAAGTTTCCGATTTTGACCTGGTCCATTTTCCGGCCTCCTTTCGATTGGATGATAACCGATTTTGCCGGGGAAAAACAGGACATAAAGTGAGCAAATGCCCGTTTTTCGGCAATGGGACACGCCGTGTCCCCAAAGAAATGGCGATTTAATACGAATTATGATTTGCGGTGGGGTTATTCTGCGCTTTCGGGCAGTTCAATGCCGCTTTCTCCTGTTCCTCTTCTTGCTGCGAGCTCTGCCGAAATCTCCGAAACCAGCGCCGGCTTTAATTTGAATTTTGCCTTGTGCACGGCGGCGGCAGCTATAAGGAAGAGCACCGGCACACCGAAAAGCAGAACCTTAAAGGATGCTACCGCTCCGGCAGAGGGGGCGGCATCTGCCTCGGCATTAAAGCCGACAAGGGCGAAAACCGCAAAGGTGAGCCCGGAGCTTATGCCGTTTGCAATCTTGCTTAAAAAGGTGAGCATTGAAAAGATTATGCCCTCATTTCTTTGCCCGGTTTTCCATTCGCCGTAGTCAACGGCATCGGCAAGCATAACATTTTCCATAACCCCCATGGCACCGTATGCGATATAAACAAGGGATGAAACAACAATGAAAAGAATCATATTGAAGCTCTGCATTTCACCGGTGAGAGCCATAAGTGCATAGCCGAGAATCGGCATAAGGTAGGCGATAAGATAAACCTTGTTGCGGTCAACCTTTTTTGAAAGCAGGGGGAAGCCGAGAAGGCCGATTCCCTGAATAACGCCGGTGAGAATACCGAAGGTGCCGAAGAAGCCTTCATTGCCCAGAACATAGATGAAGTAATACATCATCACCGCGCCCGTAACGCAGGAGGCGGCGTTGAAAAGCAGCATAATAACAACCACGGTGAGTGCCTGGTCGTTGCCGAAAAGGATTTTTGCCGCCCTTACAAGCGAGAATTTTTCTCCCTCTGCGGCGTTGATGTTCTTCACCCTCTCTTTTGAGTTTGCCGCACAGAGGGTGGAGGTGGCAATATAAACAACAGAGGCGATAAGCGCATATTTGAGGAAGCCCGCGTTGGAGCCCTTGCCGCCGAGTGCATCAACAATGTTGAGCGTGAACGCACTCACCGCGCCGCCTATGGCCCCGGTGAGCCTCGGGATAACCGATACCTGGTCCCTCTCCTTGCGGTCAAGGGTGAGGGCGGGGATAAGCGCCCAGTAGGCAACATCTATCATGGTGAAGGTTAAATCACACAGCAGATAAAGCACGGTAACATAGATATAGATTCCCGCGCCGCGGAAGCCCGGGTCCCAATAAATCAAAATGGTGCAAATGGCGTTGGTGAGCGCACCGAAGAATATCCAGGGCCTGAATTTGCCGAAGCGCGAGTGAACGGAATCAATTATCGCGCCCATAAACAGGTCGTTAACGCCGTCCCATATTCTGCACAACAGAAACATTGCGGAAAGATATGCCGCACTTATGCCGAGGGTCTGCATAAAATAGAGCGAAAGAAATGAGCCGTAAACAAGGCTTGAACACATATTCTTGCCGATAGGGCCCAGACCGAAGCTTGCCTTTTCACGCAGAGTCATGGCGCCGGGAGCTTTTTGATTTTTCATAGCTGCACCTCTGAAAAATTATTTGTACATATAAAAGACCATATCACGGCAAACCTCTTCGCCGTTCCAAAGCCTTTTGCCGATTTTGTGGGTGCCGAAGAATGAGGAAACAAACTGACCCTCTTCCGAAAATTCGCCGGTGAGCGGGTCAAACCAGCGGTAGCGGTAAACGGTGCAGGGCTCAAGGCAGCCGATTCTGCCCGTTTTGCTTCCCGCTGCCGCTTTGGCATTGGGCTTTTCGCCTATTGATGAGTCGGAGAAGCTGTAAAAATAAACCACCATTTCGGAATTATCCGCATTGCTCGCAGCAGCGGAATATACTCCGGCAGCGGGGGCAAAATACAGCCTGTTATCAAACCGGGGAATAAGATTCTGCCAGTCAAAAGAGGTAAAAAACTTTTTCATATGGCCCATCTGGTAAGAGCTCGGATAATTGAGCGCATCCTGCCAGGTGGCGTTTATTTTTTCCGCCGAGGTGATGGTGTCTATTCCGTCGGAGGAATCGTTTTGTTCATCATAGATGTTAAGGTAGCTCCATGTGTCGTGAGCACCCCAGCCGTAACCGAACATTCCGCTTAAATAGGAAATCCAGCCCTGAGCGCGGGAGCCGAAGTTTTTAGTCCACAGATAGCAGTACCTGCCCTCATAGTTGATTGCGGGCTTGCCCTGCGAATTGAACCAGTAATCCTTTTCAACCTCGCAGCCGCTTTTGCCCGTTAATGAGGGTGACCACTGCACGGCGTACCAGTCATGAGAATCAACATCACGAAAGGCGGAGGGCATGGCGTTTTTGTTGTAAACCTTAAGCTTTTCATTTGAACCGCTGCCCGAACCGAAGGCCGAGGTTGAACCTGAATTTTCCTGATGTGCGGAAAGCGGATGACGGTAGGGGTCGTATTCATCAATATATTCAGCCACAAGCTTATATGGGTTGTTTAACATATTCCACGCCGAGTGGTCGCCGTTTTCGGAGTAAAAATCATTATCTACCTCCTGCCCCAAAGTCCACATAACAGGGTAGGCGGAATAGCGGGCAACCCAGTAGCGCGACAGTTTTCTTAAATATTCCTTTGTCGAAGCGGAAAGCTCGGGGGCTGTGTATTCTTTGCCGTTTAGCTTTGCGGATTGAGTATTTTCGGTTACGCCGCCCATGTTGTAGATAAGGGAGTTCATATAGGCGGGGAAGAAAAATTCGGCGTTTGCGTGCACAAGGCCGGAATCGGCGATTATTTTGAATTTTTCATCATAGGAGTTGAAGCCGGGGATGTCGGTTTCGGTTATTCCGTTTGCTGTATCAAATGCTGCGCCTATCGGCTCACTCTGAAAAACGGTGAAGCCCTGCTCCGCTCTTTTGGCACAGATGATTTTTACCATTTCGGCGGTTTCGTCGCCAAGGCTCCAATGCGTGTCGCCAAGGTAGAAAAACGGCGTGCCGTCGGCATAGGTGAGATATTTTTTGCCCGCCGCAGTTGTAACAAAGCCGTGGGTGTAAATATCAAGGGGGCCGGAGTATTTTTTGCAGTTTACTTTACCCGTTCTGCCGTTTAAAGAGGTGTTGCTTTCATCCGAGCAAACGGTTTTGAAAAGCCACTCACCCTCCGAGGGGCAGGCAAAGCGGCACACCCAGGTGTTTCCGCCGTTCCAGAAGCAGGGGATTATGTATTTTTCGCCGTTACCGGCAAGAACCAAATCAAGCTCAACCTCGCCGAACGGGTCGGCATAGGTTTTTTCACTTGTGAAGCTTATCTCATTTGCCACCCAGGTTTCGGCGTTTAACTCGGTTTCGGGTTCGGTAACAAAATCCGCGCCCGTGTCATCGGGCAAAACGGCTTTGCGGCAAACTGCGGGTTCCGGCGCCTGCCCGGCGCCCGCCTCGATTTTTCTTATCAGATTTGCAGGGGAAATAACGCTTAAAGCGGTTAAAATTGCAAGCAGAAAGGATGAAATTTCAGTCATTATTTTTCCTCTTCTTTATATTACTTTGCCTCAAAGGAGAAAACGCGCATTTTTTCACCGCCGCCGTGAGCCTCATTCATTATAAGGCGAAGCTTAACGGCATTTTTAACGGCGCAGGGAATTTTAACAAGCCTTTTTGAATTGTTTTGTTCATCCGTCACGGTTAAAGCTTCACCGCTTTCGGTCAGCACCTGCACGGTGAAGGTGCGGCAGAGGGTTGAGGGCGGGCACATAACGGGTGAATCCGGCAAAAGGTTGCACCTTGTCATATGCTTTCTTTCACAGCTGTCGCCGGGGAGCGTTTCACGGTCAAGGTCGGAATCGAAAACCAGACGCACCTCTTCAATGCTTACGGGGGCAGGGAAAGAGTATTCAATCACATCGCCCTTTTCACATTCAAAAACATTCAGGCGGTCATTACCATCGCGCAAAACATCAAGAGTTTCGCATTCTTTGCCGTTTAAGGTTAAAACGGCGTTTGCGGTTAAAGGCAGGGGCTTTCTTTTTATGTGCGGCAAAAGACATTCGTTATACAAAAGCTTTTCAAGCAGCTCGTCAAGGTGATGTTTGTAAACATCATCCGGGGTGCAGGCATGGCGGGCGGCTATTGCCGCGGCTGTGCCCACGGCCTCGCCGCACACGGCGCAGGTGCCCATTACCCTTGTTGAGGAAAGCGCCGCGTGGGTAACGGAGATATTGCGCCCGGCAAAGAAAAGATTGTTGATGTTGCGGGAGTAGAGCGCACGGTAGGGAATGGCGTAGGGTGCGGGGGTGCTGTATGAGGTGTTGGGGTGGCCGTCATAGTAGAATCCTGCGGGGTCATGGTCGTCAAGCGGCCAGCCGCCGAAAGCGGCTTCATCCTCAAAGGCTCTGTTTTCGGTAATATCGTTTTGAGTTAAAAGCACCTTGCCGAGCATCCGGCGGGATTCCCTTTTGCCGGGCAGAAAGCCCAGAAAATCAAGCTGCCAGTAATCGGCATCCTTGAATCTGCCGCTGTTCTTGATATAATCCCACATTCCGAAGGCAAGCGCAACAAGCTTGTCGCGTATCTCCTCCGCATCGGCTATTGTGTCATTATCGCCGCCGAGCTCAAGATACCAGAAATTTTCATAGGAGGAATCAAGGTTGGGGCAGCGGTATTTAACATCCTCATCACCGAGCTTTAAAGCAAACGGCGGAGCGGTGAATTTAACCTTTTTTGTGCCCTTGTGAGCCTGAATAAGGCAGGAGTTACCCATGGTTTTTTTATCCGCATTTTCGGTGCTCACATTTTCGCCGAACTCTGCCGCTGCCTCCCTGCCGACACGGTAATCGGCACCGGTAAGCGGGGCGGTGACCGAATCGCCGGAGCAGTCGGCAAACAGCGGAGCGCTCACCCTGCAAAAGCGCTGGGTGGTCATCTGCCAGCCGGTAACTGAGGCAATAACGCTTTTATCCTTCATTTCGGCATCAAAGCAGGTGCAGTTGAGCAGAAGGGTGATGTTTTTCTCCGATTTAACAAGGTTATACAATACGGCATCAAAAACGGGATGAAGCTTGTGGGGATTAACGCGAAGATTTTCAAGAAAAATCTCTTCAAGTATTCCCGTTTCGGCAACATTTTTGCCCTGAGCGCCGCAAACCCACATTCTGATTTCGGAGGAGGCGTTGCCGCCGAGCACGGGGCG
>JAZUJM010000198.1:0-10446 GCA_045642785.1 Acutalibacteraceae bacterium
AGTAAAGGAGTGAGCACGGTGAGATTGCAGGAATCGGGCGAAATGTATCTTGAAACAATACTTATTCTTTCCCACACCAACAGCCGGGTTCGTTCCGTTGATGTCGGCGAATATATGGGCTTTTCAAAGCCGAGTGTAAGCCGCGCCATAGGCCTGCTTAAATCCGCCGGATATGTGATAAGCGACGAGGGCGGCTGCCTTGTGCTCACCGAAAGCGGCAGGGATATTGCCGAAAAAATCTACCGCCGCCACCGTGTAATCACCGAGTTCCTTTGCAGCTTCGGCGTTTCGGAGCAAACCGCCGCCGCAGATGCCTGCAAAATCGTGCATGACATAAGCGACGAAAGCTTTGAAGCCATTGCAAACTTTGTAAAAAAGAACAAATAAGCATTTTTTACCGCCTTTTTCAAGGCGGTTTTGTTGACTTTGGGAATATCGTATATTAAAATAAAAATAGCTTTATGGGAAGGGGAAATCCGCGTGGGTAAAATCAAAGATTTTCTTGATGCAAAAATAATCCGTGATGATGTGGGCGAAGAAACGGTGCTGACTTGGCGCGAAACCATATCATACGCGCTCGGCCGCGGCGCTCAGGGCATGAGCACCTCCACCATGGCGGCAAGCACGGTAAACTATTACCTCACAAATCTTCTCGGCATAAGCCCCTCGGCCATTGCCAATGTAAGGCTGTGGGCAGGGCTCTGGGATGCGTTTAATGACCCGATAATGGGCGTTATGGTGGATAAAACCCACACCAAAGACGGCAAGATGCGCCCTTATATCAAGTATGCCCCGTATCTGTGTGCCATTTTCACGGCGCTGACCTTTTTTAACTCCGCTTCATTTTCGCCCGCGGCAAAGCTGATTTTTGCAATCGTTGCCCTTGTGGGCTGGGATATGACCTACACTGCGTTTGATATCCCGATGGGTGCGCTCGCCTTTTCAATCACGCCGAGCGGAGTTGAAAGAACAAAGCTTTTCGGCATAAGCTCCATTGTAAGGGCGGTTGCGGGTGCGATTCCCGGCGCAATAATTCCGGTTGCCCTGCTGATTCCGTATTTTAAAACCCACACAAGGGGCGCCTATGTAACGGCGGCTGTAATCGCGTTTTTCGGCATAATTCTTCTTTCTCGCCCCACCTATTACAACACCCGCGAAAGAGCCCGTCACAGCGAAAACGAGCCCTCGGTTGCCGAGTGCTTCCGCCTGCTTATTCAGAACAGGCCGCTGTTTATGCTCTTCCTGTCAAACATGGCGTTTTTGCTTGTCACCGCCAAAACCGCCTCCAATATGTACTTTGCCATTGACCTTATGGGCAACTCAAAGTTTTACGCCATTCTCGGCATTGCCGGCGCACCCGCCCCGTTCATTGCCGGCGTTGGCGTTCCCTATGTGGTTCAGAAGCTCGGCTCAAAAGCGGATTTCAAAAAGCTTTTCATCGGCTGCTGCCTTTTTGCCGCGGCAATGCACGCGCTTATTTTCTTCGTTTGCGGCGGCTCGCTGCTGAATCTTAAACAGGGAGAATCCCCATCCGCCGCCGTGCTTGTGCTTTGTATGATTTTCATTTTCGCCTCAACCATTCCGCTGGAGTTCAAGAATCTTCTCTGCAAAGAAATGGAAGCGGAAACGGTTGATTATATCGAGTGGAAAACCGGCGAAAGAGCCGAGGGAATAATGCTTTCGCTCATGTCCTTCACCGGCAAGCTCACAAACTCCGTTTCCTCCACAATAGCGCTTTTCATCCTCGGCGCGGCAAACTATGTAACCCATGAAGATGCCGTTGCCACAGCCCAGGGCGCGGGTGCCAGATTTGCCCTGCTTTCACTTCAGTCGCTTGTTCCCATGGCGGGTTATCTGCTCATGCTGCTGCCCATTTTCTTCTATAACATCTCGCGCAGGGACCACGACCGGATGATGGCGGAAATCGCACAAAGAAGAGCCCTCAGCTCAAAGGAAAGCGAGGAAAAGGAAGATGAATAAGCCGCTTAAAATAACGGTCATTGCCGACACGCACTATTACTCCCGCACGCTCGGCAGCGAGGGCAGAGCCTTCACGCTCAGAAGCGAATCAGACCAGAAATGCCTTGCCGAAACCGCCGAGATTGTTGACGCGGCATTTAAGACGATTGCCGAAAGCGACACCGACGCGGTTATGATTGCGGGCGACCTTTCCGACAACGGCGAAAGAGTGTGCCACGAAGAATTTCGTGAAAAGCTTTACGAATTGCAGAAGAAAAAGCCCGTTTATGTTATCACCGCCACCCATGACTGGTGCTGTGACGGCAATCCGAGGCGCTTTTGCGGCGATAAAGTTACCCACGATGTTGAAACAATTCCGCCCGAAGAGCTCAGGGATTTTTACCGTGATTTCGGCCCCCGTCAGGCGGAAAGTGAATTTTTCACCCACCTCGGAACAAGCTCCTACTCGGTTGATTTAAGTGAAAAGGTGAGAATCCTCTGCCTTAATGACGACCAGTGCGGCAGCGGCGGTGCGGGATTTTCGGAGGAGCATTTCAAATGGATTGAATCCCGGCTTGCCGATGCAAGGGAAAAGGGTATGCAGGTTATAAGCATGCAGCACCACCTTTTGCTTGACCACATTCACCCGATGATTTCCGGCGGCGGAATGAGCGTTAAAAATGAAAAAGAGGTTGCCTCACGCCTTGCGGATGCCGGGCTTCGCTACTCCTTTGTCGGCCATTCGCATATGACGGATGTTAAAACCTTTGTTAGCGAAAAAGGCAGCAGGCTCAGCGAGGTTAATGTGGGCTCGCTTTGCGGCTACCCCGCACCGATGGCAAGGGTTACCGTTAACGAAAACTCGATAACGGTTGATATGGAATATCTTAAATCCTTTGCAGGTGCACCCGATGCCCAAAAATATCTTAAGGAACACACGCTTTATCTGATTAACAAAACGGTTGCAGGCGTTGCCTACGGCGACAAAAAGGAATATTCCGACCGCTTAAGTGCGCTTAATCTTGACGGCGAAAAGCTGCTTAAATACCGCTTTGCATTAAAGCCTGCGGCAAAGTGGATGGATAATCTGACAGTCGGCAAGGCCTACCGTATTCTTAACCCCCTCACCCTCGGCAAAGTAATTGACATCAAAACCGCCGAGCCCTTCTGGCACAAAAAGGTGCTTGATATCGGGCGTGAGGTTTTTCTTAACATTTTTGCGCCGGGCACCAACAATCACCCGCGCGAAAGCAACTACTACAAGCTTGTTACCTCGGTCATATCAATCCCCTCAAAGGCCGTGAAAGGCAACAAGGCGCTGAGGCAGGTTAATGAACTTGTTTCGGTGCTTGTTGAGGGCAACGAATTAAACAAATTCCCCGTGGAGCTGAAATAAAATGAAGAGCTTTAAAAATGCAAAATTCAAATGGACCTTCCGCGATTATCAGCAATCGGTTGTTGACAACGCGCAAAAGCACCTTGCCGACGGCAGAATACACATTGTAGCCGCTCCCGGCAGCGGAAAAACCATCCTCGGCCTTGAGCTTATAAGGATGCTGAACTCCCCCGCCCTTGTGCTTTCGCCCTCGGTCACAATTCGCCAGCAATGGGGCGAAAGGTGGGAAGACAGCTTTCTGCCCGAAACCGAAAAGGCGGATGATTACCTTTCCTACGATATCCGCGAGCCCGCACTTATCACATCCATAACCTATCAGGCGCTTCACGCCGCATTCACAAAAACCGTGAGCCGTGAGGAGCCGGAGGATGAGGGCGAAGAGGTTGAGGCACCCCGCGATTACTCCGATTTTGACCTTTTCGCGACAGTAAAAAAGGCGGGCATAAAAACCGTTTGCCTTGATGAGGCTCACCACCTGCGCCGCGAATGGCAAAAGGCGCTGGAGGGCTTTTTGGAAAAGCTCGGCAGCGGAATCAAGGTTATCGCTTTAACCGCCACACCGCCCTATGATTCCACGCCCGCCGAGTGGGCAAGCTACAACGCGGTTTGCGGTGAAATTGACGAAGAAATATTCGTTCCTCAGCTTGTGGCGCAGGATAATCTGTGCCCGCACCAGGATTACATATATTTCAACTACCCCACCGAAGAGGAAGAAAAGATTCTGCTTGACTACCGCGAAAAAGCCGGGCGCGTAACCGAGGATATTCTTAAAAGCGGCGTCTTTGCCTCCTGCATTGCGAATGTGAGCTTTGCCGATAAAAAAGAGGAGCTCACCTTTATTTCACAGAACAAGGAACCGATAAAGGCTCTTAAAGCCTGTGCGAAGCAGGCGGGGGCGGAATTGCCGAAGGCACTCGGCTCCTTAACCTTTAAGCTGCCGGATTATTCACCCGAAACGGCACAGACGGCGTTTCAGTTCATTATTGATTCGCCCGCGGTTTTCGGTGAGGCGGCAAGTGAACAGCTCCGCGGTATTCTTGCCGAAAACGGGCTTATCGAAAAAAGGGCGGTCTGCCTTTCATCAAATGAAAAAATAGATAAAATGCTTATTTCCTCGGCAGGCAAGCTTAAGAGCATTGAGGCAATAACCGCCGCCGAGGCAGAAAATATGGGTGAAAAGCTCAGAATGCTGATTCTGACCGATTTCATCAAAAAAGACCTGATAAAAGCGGTGGGCACCGATGAAAAGCTCACCTCGCTCGGCACCGTTCCCGTTTTTGAAACGGTTCGCAGGGCGGCAGGCGATAAATTAAAGGTTGCCGTTCTCTCCGGCACGCTTGTTATTGTGCCGGATGTCAGCGTTGACCCGATTCTTGAAATCGCCTCGGAATCCGAGGTTAAAGCGGTTGTAAAGCACATTGAAAACACCGCTCACAGCGAGCTTGTACTTTCCGGCTCAAACAAAAACAAGGTTGCCGTTATCACCGATGCTTTCGGCAAGGGGCTTATCAATGTGCTTGTGGGCACAAAATCCCTGCTTGGCGAGGGATGGGACGCACCCTGCATCAATTCACTTATTCTTGCCTCTTTCGTCGGCAGCTTTATGCTCTCCAATCAGATGCGCGGCAGAGCGATAAGAACCGACAAGGCGGATAAAAACAAGGCCTCCAACATCTGGCACCTTGTTACCGCCGAGCCGCGTGAAGGTGAAAACGGCGAAAAGATTTATTCCGACGGCAATACGCTTGCCGGGCAGGATTTCAGAACTCTTCAGCGCCGTTTTTCCGGCTTTATTGCACCGGCCTACAACAGCGAGATAATCGAAAGCGGAATGGACAGAATAGATATCCTCACCCCGCCCTATGATGAAAAATCGCTCAATGCGATAAACGATAATATGCTTGCACTTGCCGCCGACAGAACTGCCATGGCAAAGCGCTGGAAGGACACCATGGGCGATTGCAGGCGGCCCGAGGTGCTTGAGGTTAACGAGGTGCCTGCCACGGTGTTTGACCCGAAGGCAGCCACGGGCAAAAAGCTCGGTGCGGCAGGCTTCGGAGCTCTCGGCGCAGCGGCGGCGGTAATCGGTGCGGCAACTCCCGTTCCGCTGATTCTGGGCCTCGGTGCGGCGGCGGTCTGCGCCGTGGTTGCGGTAATAAACCTGCTGCGTGCCAAAAAGGCTTCAACCCCGGTTAGCTACATCGGCGAATGCTGCCTTGCGGTGCTCAATGCCCTTAAAAAAACCGGCGATATCACAAGCGAGAATGTTTCGCTTGACATTACCCCGGTTAAAAACGGAGAATTTCTTAATGCCGCCCTCGGCGGTGCAACCGTTCACGAAAAGCGGCTTTTCGCCAACGCGGTTTCAGAGCTGTTTTCGGCAATAGATGACCCGAGATATCTGCTTGTGGGTCAAAAGAAGCTGTTTAATTTAACCTTCAGCAAAAGGGCAAGCAGCTTTGCCTGCCCGTCGCTGATAGCCAAGAAAAAGGAATATGTCAACTACCTGTTAAGCGGCCTTAAGCCCGTGCTCGGAACGCTGAGCCCCGTTTATACCCGAAGCGATAACGGGCGTGAGGAGCTTGTGCGCTGCCAGCAGGAATCAAGGCTGAATGCGCTTGAAGCAAAGGTTACAAACAAACAGGTTGCAAAAATGAACTGATAAAAAGGGAGAAAAAACAATGTTTTCGTTTCTGGCAAATGTTCGCATGATTCTTTACAAAATCGCGGTTGCGCTCGGCAGCTTTTTCTTTAAAATAACCTTCGGTATGTTCCCGGAATCAATGTTCCTTTCAAGGGCGGATAAGGTAAAGCTCTCAACCGATGTTAAGATTGTGGAAGAGGATGAAGATTCCGTTACAATAGCAAAATTCAACGAGCACGGCGTTATGAAGGATGATTATTTCAAGATTCTTTCAACCACCGACCTGCACCTCGGCGATGACCCGAAGCTCAGAAAAAAAGCCATGCAGATGCTTGCAAACCACATCTGCGACACCAAGCCCGACCTTGTGGTTTTCACCGGCGATATGGTGCTTTCCAAGTTTCAGCAGACCGACGCGGTTCAGTTTGCAAAGTTTATGGAGAAAATCGGCGTTTACTGGACAATAGTATTCGGCAATCACGAGGCAAGGGAAGAAAAGGGCATTTTCAAATATCTTCTGCTCAAAACCGTTTCAAGCTACAAGCATTGCCTTGCAAGGGTCGGCAAGCCGGAGCTTTTCGGCTACGGCAACTATGCCGTTAACATCCTCAACGGCGAAAATCACATTCAGCAAACTCTGTTTTTCTTTGACTCCGGCAGAGATATTCTTGATGTATACCGCGAGGAGCACGGTGTGCCTGCCGATATGCACGGCTACGATTTTCTTAAGAACAATCAGATTGAGTGGTATAAAAACAAAATTGCCGCTCTTCGTGAAAGATACGGCGACTTTAAATCAATGATGTATATGCACATCCCCCTGCCCGAATATGCCAACATAATCAGCGGCGAGGGCAGCGAATGGACTTTTAACGAGGGCGTTAAGGTGCTTTACGGCAAGGCTTATGAATCGGTCGGCTGCTCCGCCTTTAACAGCGGAATGTTTGACACCATTCTGGAGTGCGGCTCCACCCACGCGGTATTCTGCGGGCACGACCATGTTAACGATTTTTGCGCGGTGTGGCAGGGAGTGTACCTTATCTATAACCAGTGCTGCGGCTATGAAACCTACACCCTTGAAGAGAAAAACGGTGCCGAGGAAAGGGACTGGCCGCTCGGCGTTACAATAACAAGGCTTCGCTCCGACGGCAGCTTTGACCTTGCACAGCGCTTCAACAGCATTTATTTAAAGCAGGTTATCAAAGAAAAGCAGGAGCAGCTTGCCGCTCAGAACGCAAAGAAGAAGAAAAAGAGAAGATAACCAACCGGCAGAAAAGGCGCATACCAACAAGCCGGTTTATTGGTATGCGCCTAAAGCAGCCGCCCCGATGAGATTTTCTGCTCATCGGGGCGGTTATTGTTTTTGATTTAAACGGCGTATTTTGTGCTGAATTCACGGAACATTTCGCCGAATTCCTCGTTGCCGTATTTTATGGAGTTAAGGTACTGGTGGGTGTCAAAATCACCCTTAACAAGCTCAATAATCGCAACCGCAACGTTGGAACAATGGTCGGATATTCTTTCAAAATTGGTTAAGGTGTCGGAGAGCACAAAGCCCATTTCTATTGTGCAGTCACCCGCCTGCAATCTTGAAATATGATGGTCACGGATGGTGTTTGTAAGGCCGTCGATAACCTGCTCCAGCGGTTCAACTCTTGAAGCTTTTTCAATGCTGTTTTCAACAAAGGCCTCGGTGGTGATGTTGAGAATCTCGGTTGCCGCTTCAACAAGTACATTAAGCTCCGCCTTTGCTTCATCGGAGAATTTGATATTTTTGGTGTGCATCTCTTTTGAAACCTTGAGCAGGTTCACCGCATGGTCGCCGAGGCGTTCAAAATCACCTATTGCGTGAAGCATTTTGGAAATTCTGCGGCTGTCGGAATCCGAAAGGCTCTGCGCCGAAAGCTTAACAAGGTAGGTGCCGAGGCTGTCTTCAAGAGAATCAAGCTTGTCTTCCTTGTCAAGAATAAGATTTGCCATTTGCTCATCAAAGCCGTTGAGAACGGAGAATGAATCTATCAGCGCATCGCGCGCAAAGGTGGACATAATGTCGGTGTAAACATTGCACTCGTTAACCGCAACCGAGGGCTGACGAAGAAGGAGCTCGTCCAGGCGGAAAATCGGATTTTTCTCTTCCTGATGCTCGGCCTTGTCCGGCAAAAGCTTATTGACCGCCTTAACAAGCAGCTTTGAAAACGGCATAAGAATGGCGGTAATCGCAATGTTGAAAACGGTGTGGATAAGAGCGATTCCGGCAGGCGTTGCGGTGATTGATGAAATGACATTGCCGGTAACGGAGTTTATGAGAAGATAAATCGGAAGAGTGATAAGCGAGCCGATAACCTTTATTGAAAGGTGAACCACCGCCACCCTTTTTGCATTCCTTGTTGTGCCTATGCACGAAAGGATTGAGGTCATGCAGGTGCCGATATTCTGACCCATTACTATGGGAACAGCCATTCCGCAGGTTATTGTGCCGGTGAGCGAAAGTGCCTGCAAAATACCGACCGAAGCGGCGGAGGACTGAATAACGGCGGTAACAACGGTACCTATCAGCAAGCCGAAAATGGGGTTATTGAACCTGACAAGCAGATTTGTAAACTCCGGAGTTTCGGAAAGCGGAGTAACCGCAAGCTTCATAAATTCCATGCCGTACATAAGCACGGCAAAGCCCGCGAAAATGATGCCAACGCTTTTCTTTTTGTCCTGCTTTGCAAACATCAGCATGGCCACGCCCACAATGGCGATTATGGGGGAAAAATTCTCGGGTTTGAGCATCTGCACGGCAATGTTGGTGCTTTCGATTCCCGAAAGCGAAAGAATCCACGCCGTGAGGGTGGTGCCGATATTTGCACCGAATATAATATAAATGGTTTGCGAAAATTTCATTATGCCGGAGTTGACAAGACCCACAAGCATAACGGTAGTTGCCGAGGATGACTGAATGGCAATGGTTATTACCGCACCGAGCAGCATGCTGATTACGGGGTTTGCCGTCATTTTTTTCAGCAGATATTCCAATTTGCCGCCCGCAAGCTTTTCAAGATTGGCCGACATAACATTCATTCCGAACAGGAAGAACGCCAAGCCCAGAAAGAGCTTAAGAACCGAAAACAAGTCCATATCCTTTTCTCTCCAATATCATAATTATTTTATTTTCAAAATATCCCATTTTACATTCAGATTATATATTATTTTTCCGTAATTAGCAAGCCTTATTTCGCAAAAAAACGCTGCCGAAGTTGATTGTTTCGGCAGCGTTAAAAGGCATTTTTCAGTTTGATTTCATGAGGTGGTCAATAACATCCTTTGCGGAGTTATTATCCTTGGCAATGCAGAAAACAACGCAGTTGCCGTTTGTGAGCACCACGGCGCTGTCAATCTTCGGCACCTGGTCGGGGCCGTAATCCGTGTAGCCGTCGCGCAGATAATCAATGGTGGATTCAACCGCCGACTGAATAAGTGCAACCTCGTTTGAATCCTTTGCGTTGAATACCGCAAGGCAGTCAACCACGGCGCCGGAACTGCCCCAGGCTGAAATCTCGGGCCTGATATCTTCAAGGCCGTAATTCTTGTAGGCATAATCGGGTGAAAGATTTTCAAGCTTTTCGGAAAACTCAACCGAAGAAATGATGTTTTCGGCAAGGGCGTTAACATCAACGGTATATGCCGGTTCGGTGGTCTGACTCGGCTCAGGCTCTTTGCCGCAGGCGGCGAGTGAAAGAATAAGCGCAAGTGCGGCAAGAATTGCCGTTATTTTTTTCATATCAGTTTTCCTCCATAAGCTTTGCAAGGTATTCGGTCCACGAAAGGCAATATTCCTTGCCGAAATGAACGCCGTCGGTGGCGGCATCTTCTTTAAGATAGCCCTCTTCATCGGTAAATCCGGGCGGGGTGGCAACATAGGTGTAGCCGTTGTCAAGGCAATATTCGCGAAGCAGGTCGTTGAGCGAATCAATATTCACCTTGTTGTAGCCGCAGTCAATATTCTCCTGCTCTGCCTCGGCGGTTTTGGAGATGGGCAAAACGGATTGAATGTACATTTTTGCCCCCGGATTGGCCTCAAGAATCTTATTGACCGCTTCATCAAGCTCGTCAATATATACATTCTGATACGGCCAGCCGCTCTCGTTGTCGCCCAGAACGATAAGGAACTTTGAATGGGGCTTTGAAAGCGCTTCATCAAACACGCACATTTCGCTGCCGCGAAGCATTTCGGTGTACATATTCCTTACCGTAAGGCCGACCTTGGCATAAATATCAACATTCGGGCAAATGCCGAGCTGAAGAAATGTTTCAATTCTTGAATTGCCGATTACCGCCATACCGTCAAAGCAGGGATAAGCGCCGTTCTGAACGTTTTCAAAGCTCGGCGCGGTTGTGACGGGCGAAGTGGCGGGTTCGGTTTCCGGCTCGCCGAAGCCGGTGCCGAGAATGGCATCAATAA
>JAZUJM010000199.1:0-3423 GCA_045642785.1 Acutalibacteraceae bacterium
AGGATATTTACCGTCCGTTCCGCCCGAAGCGCAAAACAAGGGCTTCGGTAGCAAAAGAAAAGGGGCTGGAGCCGCTTGCCGATATGATTTTTGCTCAGAATCCCGATTCGCCCTACCCCATAGAGCTTGCCGAACAGTTTGTTGACCCCGAAAAGGGCGTTGAAACTCCCGAGGCAGCACTTGCGGGTGCAATGGATATAATTGCCGAAAACATCTCCGACAATGCGGATATCCGCCGCAGGCTCAGAAATCTGTTTTCGGTTGTGGGCACGGTGAGCGTTACCGCCGTTGACCCGGAGGCCGACAGCGTTTATAAAAACTACTATGAATACAGCGAGCCCGTAAACAAAATTGCCGGGCACAGAGTGCTTGCCATTGACCGCGGCGAAAGGGAAAAGTTCCTTAAGGTCGGTGTTTCAATCGACCCGGTTAAGGCCTCAAATGTTATAACAAGCGTTACCCTTGCTTCAAACGGCTCCCCCTGCACCGAGGCGGTTCGCGAGGCGGGCGCCGATGCCTACACAAGGCTCATTGCCCCGTCGGTTGAGCGCGAAACAAGAAATATGCTCACCGAATCGGCTTGTGAAAGCGCCATAAAGGTCTTTGCACTCAATACCAAAGAGCTGCTTCTTCAGCCCCCCGTTAAGGGCAAAACGGTTATCGGCCTTGACCCGGGTTACAGAACCGGCTGCAAGGTTGCGGTTGTTGACCCCACCGGCAAGGTGCTTGACACAGGCGTTATATATGTTACCCACTCCGAGGCTCAGAAACAGCAGGCAAATGAATACATAAAAAAACTTATTACCAAACACGGCGTTAACGCCATTTCAATCGGCAACGGAACAGCCTCAAAGGAAACCGAGATTTTTGCGGCAAATCTGCTCAAGGAAATCAAAGCTGATGTTTCCTATATGGTTGTAAGCGAGGCCGGTGCTTCGGTTTACTCCGCCTCAAAGCTCGGTGCCGAGGAATTCCCTCAGTTTGATGTTTCGCTGAGAAGTGCAGTTTCCATAGCCCGCAGGCTGCAGGATCCGCTTGCCGAGCTTGTTAAAATTGACCCCAAGGCAATCGGTGTCGGTCAGTATCAGCACGATATGCCCCCCAAGGAGCTTGACGGCGCACTTAACGGAGTTGTAGAAGATGCTGTTAACTCGGTAGGTGTTGACCTTAACACGGCTTCGGCTCCGCTTCTCTCCCGCGTTTCGGGCATAAATGCTTCCATTGCAAAGAATATTGTTGCTTTCCGAGAGGAAAACGGCGCATTTACCGCACGCACACAGTTAAAAAAGGTTCCGAAACTCGGCGACAAGGCGTTTCAGCAGTGCGCCGGATTTATGAGAATCACTGACGGCAAAAATGTGCTTGATTCCACCGGAGTTCACCCCGAAAGCTACGAGGCGGCACAAAAGCTGCTTCTTCTGTGCGGATTAACCGAAAAGGATATCAAAAACGGTTCACTTGCCGACCTTTCCGAAAAGGCAGAAGCCTTCGGCGAAGAAAAAATAGCCGAAAGGCTCGGGATAGGCGTTCCCACACTTAAGGATATAATAAAGGAAATATCCCGCCCCGGCAGGGACCCCCGCGACGAGCTGCCCCCTCCGATGCTGCGCACCGATGTTATGAATATGAACGACTTAACCCCCGGCCTTGAAATGACGGGCACCGTGCGCAACGTCACCGATTTCGGCGCATTCATTGATATCGGCGTTCATCAGGACGGACTTGTTCACATATCCAAAATAACCGAAAAATACATAAAGCACCCCTCTGAGGTGCTTAAAGTAGGCCAGGTTGTGAAGGTCAAGGTGCTTGCGGTTGATGCCGCAAGGAACCGCATTTCATTAACAATGTTAGGATTATCAAAGGCAGAATAAAATGATAAAAGAAAACTTTCACACTCACTCAACCTATTGCGATGGGAAATCCACCCTTGAAGAAATGATTCAAAGCGCTATTGAAAAGGGCTTTGATGCTCTCGGCTTTTCCGGCCACTCCTATATGTCATTTGACACACATTACTGTATGGGAATTGACGGAACCGAGCTTTACAAAGCCGATGTTAACGCACTTAAAGAAAAGTACAGGGATAAGCTTAACATCTACCTCGGGTTGGAGCTTGACTACTATTCCCCGGAGTTTACCGGTTTTGATTATACCATAGGCTCGGTGCATTATCTTAAGCTCGGTGACGGCTATTATCCCGTTGATTCCTCTGCCGAAAAGCTTATTCTTGCCGCTGACAGATTCTTTGACGGCTCATTAATAAAACTTGCCGTAAGATACTTTGAAGAGGTTGCCGATGTTATAAACAAAACCAAAGCAGATGTTATCGGCCACTTTGACCTTATTTCAAAATACAATGAAGGCGACAAGCTCTTTGATTCAAATGACCCCCGCTATGTTAACGCATGGAAATCTGCGGCTGAGTACCTTTGTACGCTCGGAGTTCCGTTTGAGATAAACACCGGCGCCATGTCACGCGGGGTAAGAACGACCCCCTACCCGACAATTCCGATGGCGGAATTTATTACCGAACACGGAGGAACGCTTGTTCTTAACTCCGACAGCCACCACCGCGATACACTTGATTTCGGCTTTGACCTTGCCCACGAAATGTTTGACCGTTTCGGAATAGTCAGCTTTGAAGAAATATTGAAGAGCAAAAAGGGTTGAACATTCTTTCAGTTTATGGTAAGATAAAGAAAACATTTTCGGAGGAAGAATATGGGACTTAATTTCAGAAAAAGCATAAAGCTCCTTGACGGCGTAAAGCTCAATGTGGGCAAAAAATCAGTCGGCGTTTCAATAGGAACAAAAGGAGCACATTATTCAATCAACTCTTCCGGCAAGCAAACAGCAACAGTCGGCATTCCCGGCACCGGCCTTTCCTATTCAAAAACTCTCGGCAAATCAAAAAAAGCCAAAAGCAAAAAGGCTATTCTCGGCTTTGTTGCAGTTGCCGCAATAGTGCTTGTTATAGTCGGCGTTAAGCTTTATCAGAAAAAGGCAAGCGGTGAATCCTTAAATTCATCAAGCGGCCTGCTTTCAAACATTCTCCCTGCCGAGAAAACCACCGCGATTACCGATGATTCAACCGTTTATGTTACCCCCTCCGGCAAGAAATATCACATTGATAAAAACTGCGCCGGCAAAAACGGCTCCGGCATCAAAAAGAGCGAGGCTGTTGAAAAAGGATATTCGCCCTGCTCAAAGTGCATAGGCTAAGTGAAAAGATAAAAAGGACTGCATTCATCAATCCGGATGAACGCAGTCCTTTATTTTAATATCTTTTTCCGTTTTCGGAGAATATTTCTTTTAATCTTTCCGTGTCGGTTTTCGGTTCCCTGTTCATATAAAGCAGGCCGTTCTTTTCCTGATAAACATCAGTAAGCTGTGTGTAGCAATAGCCACAGAAAGCAGGGG
>JAZUJM010000200.1:0-3463 GCA_045642785.1 Acutalibacteraceae bacterium
GGAGGGCGAATAATTATGGGCGGATTCGTTTATAATGCTATTGACCAGACAGAAGTTGCCACCGCTGAAATTTACGGCAAGGCGCTTGCTGATTTGATTCTCGCTGATCCCAAGGTTGTTGCCATTACCGCCGACCTTGCAAAGTCCACCAAGCTCGGTGACGTTCTCAAGGTTTGCCCTGAGAGAGTTATCAACGTAGGTATTGCAGAGCAGGATATGTTCGGTGTTGCCGCAGGTATGGCAAGAGCCGGCATCATTCCTTTCCTTTCAGGTTTCTCCGCTTTCACATCAATGAGAGCCTGCGATCAGCTTCACACCGACATCTGCTATCAGAATGTTAATGCGAAGATCATCGCCACCCATTCGGGCACATCCTTCGGTCAGGCCGGTTCCACCCACCACGCCATTGTTGACCTTGCCATCGTTCGCGCAATGCCCAACATGACCCTCATCGTTCCCGCTGACGGCTTTGAGACTGCAAACGCAGTTAACGCCGCATACGAGAATGTAGGCCCGTACTACATCCGCATTAACCGCGGTTTTGACCGTGTTCTTTATGATTCAATGGATTACGGCTTTGAGGTCGGTAAGGCAGTTGAGATTCACGAGGGTACCGATATCACCGTTATCGCCTGCGGCTCCTGCGTTTTCCAGGCCAGAGAGGCTGCGAAGTTCCTTGAGAACTCCGACGGACTCAAGGTTCGCGTGCTCAATATGCACACCATTAAGCCCATCGACCGTGACGCTATAATCAAGGCTGTTCTTGAAACCAGAAGAATCATCACAGTTGAGGATCACAGCACCATCGGCGGCCTCGGCAGCGCTGTTGCAGAGGTAGTTGTTGAGTCCGGTAAGGCCTGCGCATTCAGGAAGCTCGGCCATCCCGATAAGTTCGCTCCCATCGGCCTTCAGGAAGATATCATGTCTGAGGTCGGCATCGATGCCAACGGCATCATCTCGGCAGTTCGCGAGGTTATGAAGGCTGACTTTGAAGAGGACGAAAACTGGGACGACGAATTCTAATAAGAAAAGGAGAGCAATATCATGGCAGTAGCAATAGAAGAATTATACTCCAATAAAATATTTTTAAACGCTGCTCTTCCGCTTATAAAGGTCATCGCCAACGATGTTCCCTCGCTTAAGAAAAAGTTCGAGCACGCACACGCCATCATTCAGATAAGCGCCCGTTACCCCGACTGTGAAGAAGGCAAAGTGGGTATGCACTTTGTTGTCAACTCCGGTGAATGGCTTGTTCATCCCTGCCTTGACACCACCAAGGGTCACAGCGAGATAGAATTCGGCAGCATTGAAGCACTCAACAAGTTCTTCAAGGGCGACATCCCCGGCGCAATCAAGGTTGGCGGAGTTCCCAAGATCAGACCCGGCAAGGCTCCCACGGTTTTCGTAAGCTTTGTTGCGGCTCTTCTTAAAATGGCTAATGTTCTCGGTGCCACAGAGCCCCCTGCCGATGAAGACGACAAGGCTCTTATGGTAAAATGTATGTTCTATCTTCTTACCAGCGGCATAAGCCAGCTTAACAAGATGGGTCATCCCGAGATTCATGATTGGACTGCAAAGTCTCCCGACCGTGTTTATGCCCTTGCGGTTGACGGTCATCCCGAGGCTTCCGCCTACATCAGAATCAAGGCGGGCAAGTCCAGAGCCGGCAGAGGCGAATACAAGAGAGCAATGCCTTTCTTCACCCTTCGCTTCGACTCCTACGACAGTGCACTCGGCATTCTTCTCGGCACCCTTGATATGCTTGATGCCACTAAGACAGGCAAGCTTATCATGGACGGCGGCCCCGAGTTCGGTGCTCAGTTCGGCGGATTCCTTCTTACAATAGGCGACCTTGCAAAATAATTTTGCAAAAAGCTTAGAATAGACAGCACAAAAACGCAGTAAGGTTTTAACGACCCTGCTGCGTTTTTTTATTTTCGGCGTTTGCTTTCTGCGAATAAAACGGAATAATCGGTAAACAATAACAGAGCAAATGAAAATATGAAAACGGAAATTCCGTTTCGGAACAGGAGAGATAAACAATGAAAGCAACCGGCATTGTTCGCAGAATAGACGACCTCGGCAGGGTGGTAATTCCAAAGGAAATCCGCCGCACAATGAGAATAAGAGAAGGAGACCCGCTGGAAATTTACACCGACTCTGACGGGGAGGTTATATTTAAAAAGTATTCACCGATAGGGGAGCTTTCCTCTGTAACGGCGCAGTATGCCGATGTTCTGAACCGTTCAACAAATCTGCCCGTAATAATCACAGACAGAGATACGGTAATAGCCTGCGCGGGAATCTCACGCAGGGAGGTTATTGACCGCAGGGTGAGCGATTCACTTGAAAACGCAATGGAAAACCGCGAGGATTACGCCTTTGAAAACGGCAGCGAAAAGATGAAGCCCATTGAGGGGCTTGACCGTGAGGCGGGGCTTGCCTTTCCGATAATAGGCGGGGGCGATGTTTCCGGCAGCGTCGTGCTTTTGCTCGGCGAAAGCGGAGCGGCACCCGGCACAACGGAGAAAAAGCTTGTTCAGGTTGCCGCGTCTTTCCTCGGCAAGCAGATGGAAGAATAAAAAGAGCCCGCATCGGTTTTGCCGATGCGGGCTCTTTTGAATAAATCTGATTATTTGTCGAGGTTTCTTGTGCACTTGGTAACGGTCTTGAAAACATCCTCAAAGCGGTTAAGAGCATCATCAACAACCTCATCGGTATCTGCAAGTGAGGTGTAAAGTCTGCTGCCGGCGAGGGTAACAATGCCGTGAGCCATGTATGCGGCACCCATCTGCTCCATTGCAACTTTTCTGCGAAGCATTTCGGGCTTGGTTTTGAGCATGGGAACAACGCTCTTTACAAGGTTCATTGAGCTGAAGTCGTAGCTCATAGCGCCGGAGCACTCAAGGTGAACGATGGAGCCCTGGTTGTAAACTACGAAGGGAAGAGCGTACTTGTCGATAAGACCCTGAAGACCTGCGGTGAGTCTGTCGCCTGCAAGGCCTGCCTTTTCGCAGGCGTTGGTCTTTTCGATTTCCTGAATTGCGCAGTAGCCTGCATAGGATGAAAGCGGGTTAGCAGCAAGAGTGCCGCCGACATATGCGCGCTTCATCATGGTGCCTACGCCTGCTGCCATGCCGGAGACAAATTCCTTTTTGCCGCCTACGCCGCCGGCTGAGGGATAGCCGCCTGCAACGATCTTGCCGAAGATGGTGAGATCGGGAACAACATTGAAGTAACCCTGTGCGCCGCCGAGGCCTACACGGAAGCCGGTAACAACCTCATCAAAGATGAAGAGTGCGCCGTACTTGTCGCAAAGCTTGCGAACGCCCTTGTTATAATCGAAATCAACGGGTCTTGTGCCGCTTTCGGGGCCTACGGGCTCAACGATAACAGCAGCTGTGCCGCCGCGCATCTTGTTGAGCTTGAGCATCTTTTCAAGCATATCAAGGTCGTTGGGTCT
>JAZUJM010000201.1:0-1929 GCA_045642785.1 Acutalibacteraceae bacterium
AATTCATCATTTTAAGGTGCAAAGCAGTTTTTGCGAACAGATTTGTTGAAGAACAAGAAAGACCCGTATGGTCAATACTTGATGTATGACCATACGGGTTTGACGCTGTTATTCGGCAAATATGCCGCAAAAACCACAAACTGGTTTATTGGTATGCGCCTAAAGGCTTCGCCCCGTATGGTTTTAAAGAAGGTTTATGCCTGCCTCTTCACATTCCTTAACCATTTCTTCCGGCCAGACGGAGGCCTGAACCTCGCCGATATGAGCCTTGCGCAGGAAGAACATACACATTCTGCTTTGGCCGATTCCGCCGCCTATTGAATAGGGCAGCTCGCCGTTCAAAAGAGCCTTGTGGAACGGAAGCTCACACCTTTCGGTGCAGCCGCGAATGGTGAGCTGGCGCATAAGAGCATCCTCATCAACGCGAACACCCATTGAGGAAAGCTCAAGGGCTATGTCAAGCACGGGATAATAAACGATAATATCGCCGTTAAGCTCCCAGTCATCATAATCGGGGGCTCTGCCGTCGTGAGGCTTGCCGTCGCGCAGTGCACCGCCGATTTTCATAATGAAAACGGCCTTTTTCTCTTTGGCAATGGCGAGCTCACGCTCCTTGGCGGTCATGCCGGGGTATTTGTCGGCAAGCTCCTGGGTGGTGATGAAGAAAATATCCTCCGGCAAAAAGCGCTCAAAGAAATTGTAATCCCTTGCAACATAGCGCTCGGTGTGGCGAAGTGAGCTGTAAATAAGGCGAACCGTCTTCTTAAGCAGCTCCTCGGTGCGGTCGGATTTTTCAATGCGTTTTTCCCAATCCCACTGGTCAACAAAAACCGAGTGGATATTGTCAACATCTTCATCACGGCGAATGGCGTTCATATCGGTATAGATACCTTCGCCGCACTCAATGCCGTATTTTTTAAGGGCATATCTTTTCCATTTGGCAAGCGACTGAACAATTTCAACCTCATCGCTGTCAATGCCTTTTATATCAAAGCGCACGGGCCTTTCAATACCGTTGAGGGTGTCGTTAAGGCCGGAGGAGGATTCAACAAAGAGCGGCGCGGAAACGCGCATAAGCTCAAGCTGAACGGCAAGGTCGCGCTCAAAATAATCCTTAACCTTTTTAATGGCAATCTGAGTCTGCCTTACGGAGAGGGTGGATTTGTAGCCCTCGGGAATGGTAAGCTTATACATATTATCTCTCCAAACGCTGAAAAATTACTATTTATTATATCACAACGAATAATAATAATACAAGAGAAACATTAAGAAAAATTGATGGGTTCACACAAAAAATATAAAGGGTGTTGACAAATTGGTCTATTGATGATAGACTAAAGACGGTCTATAGGCAGTAAACCAATAAAGGCAGGTGCTTATTACGGATGAATTAAAGCTCGGGGCGGTGGAATCAAGATTTGCCGACCTAATATGGAATAATGAGCCGCTTTCCTCGGGGGAGCTTGTTAAGCTTTGCGCAAAGGAGCTGAGCTGGAAAAAATCAACCACCTACACGGTGCTGAAAAAGCTTTGTGAGCGCGGAATTTTTAAAAATGAAAGCGGAATGGTCGCCTCGGTGATTTCACGGGATGATTTTTATTCCGCCCAAAGCAGAAGCTTTGTGGAGGAATCTTTTTCCGGCTCTCTGCCCGCATTTTTAGCGGCGTTTACGCGCACCGAAAAGCTCAGCGCTGCCGAGGTGGAGGAAATCCGCCGTATGATAGATTTATTCGGGGAGGAAACATAATGTCAGAGCTGTTTTTTACCGTTTTGAATATGAGTATTAAGGCTTTGTGGATTACTCTTGCGGTGGTGCTTCTGCGTCTTGTGCTCAAAAAAGCGCCGAAACGGCTTATTGCTGCGCTGTGGGTGCCGGTTGGCTTAAGACTTATTATACCTAAGTCGGATCGTAGCCATGTCGTTCTGTGA
>JAZUJM010000202.1:0-9000 GCA_045642785.1 Acutalibacteraceae bacterium
GGTGGAGGCGGTGAAGCCCGGGTCACAGCCGTGGTCGGCGGTGATGATGAAAAGGTCGTCATCCTGGAGTGCTCCGAGTGCCTCCGGCAGCCAGCGGTCAAATTCCGTTAACGCCGCGGCGTAGCCGTCAACATCGTTGCGGTGGCCGTAGAGCATATCAAAATCAACCAGGTTTATAAAGCACAGCCCGCTGAAATCGGAGTTAATATAACCGAGAGCTTTTTCCATGCCCTCCGTGTTGCCGGAGGTGTAGGTGTGTTCCGTTATGCCGTGCCCGGCAAAAATATCATAAATTTTACCCACGGCTATTGAATCAAGCCCGCTTTCGCTTATGTAATCAAGCATTGTTTTTTGAGGCGGTTCAAGCGAAAAATCGTGCCTCTTGGCTGTTCTTGTGAAATTTTCGGGCGCTGAACCGATAAACGGGCGGGCAATCACCCTGCCCACTCCGGTTTCGCCTTTTAATATTTTTCTTGCGGCTTTGCAATAATCATAAAGCTCCTCAACGGGCACAATCGCCTCATTTGCCGCTATCTGAAAAACGCTGTCGGCGGAGGTGTAAACTATCAGTGCCCCGGTTTTCAGGTGTTCCTCGCCGTAATCCTTTATAACCTCGGTGCCGGAATAGGGCAGGTTGCACAGCACGCCGCGCCCGGTTATTTCGGAAAATTCACGGATTGTTTTTTCGGGGAAACCGTTCGGAAAGGTGGGCAGGGGATTTTCCGAAACAAGCCCGCCTATTTCCCAATGGCCTATGGTGGTATCCTTGCCCATTGAAAGCTCACGGAATCTGCCGAATGCGGCTTTTGGCGCAGAGGGGCCGCGAAGCTCAACGCCGTCAATGTTGAAAAGGCCGAGCTTCTTTAAATTATCAAGCCTGAAATTTTCGCTTTTTGAGCAGGAAAGCAGGGTGTTTGCCCCGCAGTCACCGAAAAGGGCGGCGTCGGGTGCTTCACCAATTCCGAAGCTGTCAAGCACGGTTAAAAAAACTCTTTTCGCCATTTTTTACTCCTTGGGAACAAGATGAGGAAGCTGCTCCGCTTTAATCGCCGTTTCAAGGGCAAGCTCCATCATATCGGTGAATGAATTTTGCCGTTCTTCGGCGCTGAGGGCGCTGAACGGCTCAATAACAAGGTCGGAGATTGTGCAGACCGCAAGGGCTCTTTTGCCGAGCCTTAACGCGGTGAGATAAAGTGCCGCCGCTTCCATTTCAACGGCAAGGCAGCCCATTTTGCCCCAATCCGCCGCCGGACGAGTGTCATCATAAAATGTGTCGGAGGAGAAAAGATTGCCGATTTTCATTGAAAAATCCTTTTCATCCGCCGTTTGCTTTGCAAGTGAAAGCAAATCAAAATCGCACACGGGGGCAACTGTGCCCGAAAGGCCGTACTGCTTTGCAAAATCGGAGTTGGTGCACGCGCCGATTCCGGCAACGATATCACGCAGGGCGCAGCTTTCGGATATTGCCCCGGCAGAACCTATGCGGATAATATTCTGCACATCAAAAAGCTTATAAAGCTCATAGCTGTAAATGCCGATAGAGGGCATACCCATTCCGCTTGCCATAACCGAAACCTTTGTTCCTTTGTAGAAGCCCGTGTAGCCGTTAATGCCGCGAACGCCGTTAACAAGAACGGGATTTATAAGGAAATTTTCCGCAATGAATTTTGCGCGCAGCGGGTCGCCGGGCATAAGCACCGTTTTGCCGAAGCCCGCTTCATTCTGAATATTTATGTGTGGCGTTGTCGGAAATTCCATTTTTTACCCTCCGTTATTTGTTTTCGGAAGCCTTAACGATTTTTACTATTCTGCTTGTGCCCAGGCGGGAGGCACCGAGGCGAAGAAATTCCTCGGCGTCTTCTATTGAGGATATGCCGCCGGCAGCTTTGATTTTAACGCCGGGGGCAACATTTTCGGCAAAAAGGCGGATGTCGTCAAAGGTTGCGCCTGCCGTGGAAAAGCCCGTGGAGGTTTTAATAAAATCGGCGCCGGATTCCGAAACAACGCGGCACATCTCTTTCTTTTCATCATCGGTGAGAAGGCAGGTTTCGATTATTACCTTAAGCAGCCTGCCTGCGCAGGCGGCCTTAACCGCCTTTATTTCTTCAAGCACGCAATCATACTTTTTATCCTTAACATCGCCTATGTTTATTACCATATCAATTTCATCTGCGCCGTTTTTTACGGCGTCGGCTGCCTCAAAGCACTTTGCCGCCGTGGTGGAGTAGCCGTTGGGGAAGCCGATAACCGTGCAGATAGTGAGCTTGCCGCCGGTGTATTCCTTTGCACGCTTAACGAATGAAGCGGGAATACAAACGCTTGCGGTGCCGTATTTTATTCCGTCATCACAGATTACCTTTATTTGCTCCCAGCCCGCGTCCTGTGCAAGCAGGGTGTGGTCACACGCGGCGAGAATTTCTTTAATATCCATTTTTTATTTTTTCCTTTCAATATGTTTGTTCTTTTCAATTATATCAACAGCCGCCGGATTTTGCAATACGGCAAAGAAAATGTTAAATGCTTCATTTTTTTTGAAAATTCAAAAAAATAATATTTATATTTCCAAATAAGAAACAGCGAAGCCACAATATGTAGTATAATGCACGAGGCTTAAAACAATAAGGAGTGGTTTAAATTGAAATCGTTAAAAAATCTGCTGGCGGTATTACTTGCCGTTGTAATTGCGGTTACGGCAATGTTTCCGGTTGTAAACGCCGAAGAAAAAGAAAACAGATTCGGCCTTAAATCGCGCTCTCAATATCAGAGCCTGTTCCTCGGTGACGAAAAGCCCACCTTTACCACCGATGATTTCTTTAAAATCGTAAACACATTCAACACGGTTTTCCGTGTTCTGACGGGCACGATTATTTTCCCCGAGCGCAAGTTCAAGGTGGAGTTTGATGAAACCCTGACCGAAATCTGCAATTATGTTTGTGAAAACGCGGGGCTTGATATCGTTAAGATATTCTCCAACCTGCCCGAAACCAAGGATTTTGCCCTGCTTACCACAAAGCTGTTCAGAATCGACACCGCCGAAATGCGCCGTGAGCTCTATGCAAAATCCGATGAATGCTGGGATAACGGCGACAATGTTAACTCAATGCTTTATCTTTTCCTCGGCACCTATTTCAGCGTTATGGATGACTGCTGTATTTACGGTGAAGAAATCGGCGAGGACCTTATTCAGGTTGCGATTAAAATAACCTTCCGTGACGGCGGCGAAAAAATCCTTTACCCCGGCATAACAATCGACCTTGCAACCGGCGAGTGCTACAACGGCGAAACCGGAATGGTCAACACCGGGTTTAACTACAACCTTAACGAGCTTTTGGTTTATGCACCGATTCATGCGTGGATGAGGGGCTTCGGCTTCACGGTTGCCTATGATATCGCCTGCTACATTATGCCTATGTGGAACTACATTACCCGCCGCTTCAAGTTTGACTATCAGGGCAGGGAATGGATGGTTCAGGTGTGGAAGGGCAATTACCTTATCACCAACGGCGGTGAGGTTGGCCTTTATAACCGCGACGCGGGCAGCTTCGGCACCTATTATAACTGTGCCACCGATGATGAATTGCTTGAAATGACAATGAAGGTGAGCCACGGTGATGATGTGCTTGTTGATCTGGGCCCCGAAATGCACTGGTGGATAAACGGCTTTAAAATGGGCAAATCAATGTATAACCCGAGGAATCTTACATTGGAGTTTTCGCTTGTAATGCCGGACGAAGAAATGCTTGAGGCATTCTGCGAGGCGGTGGATAACCACTATCTGCACGATGTAACATATACAACAGACGGCCTTAAGGTAAGCTGTGTTTGGTAAATAAAAATAAAAATGCGCTTCGCGGTTTTAATTTCCGCGGAGCGCTTTTAATATTGCTCTTATGCGTTTGCTGCCGCTTCCTTTTCGGAAAGGATTTCCGTTTTGCGAAGCAAATCAAGAATTTCAAAATAGAAGGCGTGCGTTTCCTCTTCGTCGGCAAAAAGGCCAATCGGCGTGCCGTGGTCGCCCGTTCTTACCGGCATAACATTCCATATTCCCTTTTGAATGTTGTCGGGGTCAAAATCGGTAAAGGGTTCATCCTCCGGGTGCATGGCGGAGCTGACATCCACAAGCCCGTCGTTTGCATAGCCCTCAAAGGTGCGGTGACTGCCGGGGTTAACAAGGTGGTCATACAGCAGCACCAGATTTGAGGTGAAGGTGAGGAAGGGGAAATCGGTGTTCTTTGCGCGGTGGTGCTTGCCGACCTTTTCAACCGCGTTGTAGGCGTAGGAGAAAAAGTAGGTGTTCGGGCTTATATCCACCATAAAGTTAAAATGTCTTGCCCCGGCGGGTGACATATCAAACTCAATGTTATCCATATTGTCGCGGAAGGAGCTTTTGGCGCGGCTTCTGCCGAAAAGTGCATCTTTTTGACCGGGGGTGTAGCTCATACCGTACTGCTCAAGGTGAAAATCAAAAATAGTGCCCTCGGCAGGGGAACGGCCCATAAGCGAAATGTAGTTGTAGGCAATAAAGGTCAGCGGCTCCATAAGGTGGAATTTTTTAGCCGCGGCAAAGGTGGTTGTTCCGTTGTGGGGGGCGCAAATTGTAACAACGCTTTGCAGCAGCTCCTCTTTGCCGCCGGTGAAAAGGCCGGAGATATCTTCCGGGTCGGTAACATCGCGCTCCTCCTTTGAACCGTAGGTGAGCAGGTAGGCAAGCATTCTTACCGTGTTGCCTCCGAAGCTGTGACCGACAAGGTGAATCTTTTTCTCCTTGCTCCAGCCCTCGAAAAGAGGTTCCTCATAATAGCGGCCAAAGCGCTTGTGGTTAACCTTTTGCGAATGTGCCTTGCCGTAATCAACCACGGTGCCCGTCAGCCTTGCATAAAGCTCACACGCCCGGTCCCACGCGCTGGAAACCGGACCGCAGGAGGCAGAGTAGCACTCACAGCCGTTTTGAGTGAGAAATTCAATAAGGTCGCCCGTGGTGGCTCCCCAATAGGGGATTTTTTCATTGATGCCTTCATCACCGCCCCAGCCGAACATTCCGTGAACAAAAACCACGGGGTATCTGCATATTTCTCCCATATTATCATCCTTTCGGGAAAATCGAAAAATAATACAAAATCATTCATCTTATATTATATCATATTAATCGGCGGCGGGCAAGGGATAAACCTCAATTTTTTATCAATTATAAATAGAATATCAGCGAAAAGCCGATAATTTTTGTTGAAGTGTGTTAAAAGTTGCTTTGTTGACATAAAGCCCCGATTGGTTTATTATGGAATAAAAAGGAACGGAGGGGACGGATGATGAAAAAAGCGCTTATTGCCGCCGTGCTGCTTGCGGCGATAATATCATTTGCCGCCTGCTCCGGCGGTGAACAGGGCGCGGAATCAACCACCGCGGAAGAAAAAACCTACCTTATTCCGACAACCGCGGCACGGGTTAAAAAAACAAAGGCACCTTTTACATGGGAAATTGAAACAACGGCGCCGGGCGGGAGCGAAGCGCAGGCCGAAAACAGCGAAGTCCCCGCCACCTTTGCAAATATAACCGTTAAACCGTTTACCACTCACAAAAATTCTTCACCTTCATCCAACCCGGGGCAGACAACCGCAAGAGGAACCTCCAAAAAAGCTTCTTCCACGGCGAAAAGCGATAATAAACAGACCGAAACAAAAAGCTTTGCGTATGAGGAACTTAAAATCACCCTCAGCGATGATTTTAAAAAGGGCACATATAAGGATTGTGACGCCTACTATTACAGCGATGATGTTGAAATCTATATTAAGAAGGATGAATTTTCCTCATCGCGGGCTTTGCGCGATATGAATCTTGAAGAATACGGCAACAAGCTGATTGAAGAAAACGATATGGGCTCTGTTCAGCTCGGCACGGTGAATAAGCTTACATTTTTTGAATTTATAGGCCGCGAAAGGTATGAAACTCAAAAATATTATCACGCCGTGTTTCTTTATAAATCCTCCACCGCTTTCTGGACCGTTGATTTCAGAACGGATGCCGAAAAAGCACAGCAAAAGGTGGATTTGTTTATTCGGTGGGCCGAGAGCGTAAAATTCGGATAAAAATTCAGCACAGACCGAAAAGCAAAAATTAACAGATAAAAGAAACGAAGAGAAAGTTAACCGATTGTTCGGAATAACCTTCTCTTCGTAATTTTTAGTTTACTTTGACAGCTTTGAAGTCTGGCGCTGAGCCATAACGAGCTTTGCGTAAATTCCGTTTTGCATAAGCAGCTCGCGGTGAGTGCCGACCTCGGCAATTTTGCCCTTTTCAATAACCACAAGGCGATTTGCGTTTCTTAATGTGGAAAGGCGGTGGGCAATGGCAAAGGTTGTTCTGCCCTTAACAAGGCGGGCAAGAGCCTCCTGAATGGAGCTTTCCGTTTCGGGGTCAAGGGCACTTGTGGCTTCATCAAGAATCAGAATTTCGGGATTCCTCAGCACGGCCCTTGCAATGGAAATTCTTTGCCTTTCGCCGCCGGAAAGGTTGTGGCCGTCTTCGCCGACTATGGTATTGTAGCCGTCAGGCAGCTTCATAATAAATTCGTGGGCGTTTGCGGCCTTGGCGGCGGCTATTACCTCCGGCGGTGTGGCGCCGGGGCGGGCGTAGCTTATGTTGTCATAAACCGTTCCGGCAAAAAGGAAGGTTTCCTGAAAAACAACGCCGATTTTTTCGCGGTATTCGCTTTGCAGCATTTTTCTTATATCAACTCCGCCGACGGTTATTGAGCCGATATCGGCGTCATAAAGCCTCATAATAAGGTTTATCAGGGTGGATTTTCCCGCGCCGGAGTGGCCGACGAGGCCTATCATTTCACCGTGGTTGATTTTTAAATCAATTTCTTTCAGAACGGGTTCATAGGCCTTGTAGCCGAACTGCACGCCGTTAAATTCAATATCACCGCTCAAATCGGCGGGGGCGGGATTTTCGGCATCGGTTATATCCTGCTTTTCGTCAATAATTTCGAAAATCTTAATAAGGCTTGTGGCAACCTCGCCCAAACGGCGGGGCAGAGAGGATATCCAGCGAAGCGGCTGATATATGTAGGCAAGGAACAGGTTGAATTCAAGCAGTTCACCGAGGGTGATTGTATTGTTTAACACCATTCGCCCGCCGAAATAGAGAACGAAAAATTCGCCTATTCCCATAAAGAAGCTCAGGAAGGGGAAAACACACGCCCATGTGCGCTCGTTGCTTGCCGAAATTTCCGCAAGCCTGCGGCAGATTCGCTCAAATTTCCGGACCTCGCGTTCCTCGGTGCCGAAGGTTTTAACCACCCTTATTCCGCGCACAATATCGTGCAGCACGGAGTTGGAGCGGGAATCGCACCGCCATTGCTTTTCATAGCGCAGGTGGATGAATTTCCAGAAGCGTGAAATGGCAAAAAGCACAAAGGGCACGGGCAGCAGCACAAGCAGGGTGAGCAGGGGGCTTATGCTCAGCAGAATAATCAGCACGGCAATGAAAAGCACAAGCTTTTCGAGGGCGTACATTCCCTGCTCGGTAATAAAGTTGCGAACAACCTCGGTATCCTTTGTTATTCTTTTCATAAGGTCGCCCGCCGTTTTGCGTGACATTGAGCTTAATGAAAGGCGCTGAACCTTATCATAAACGGTCATTCTCAGGTCATTTGCAAGTGAGGAGCTTATTTTGTTTGCCTTTCGGCGGCTGAGAATAACAAAAACCTGATTTAAAACCTGCACGCCTGCCATCATTGCAACGGTTGTAATAACTCCGCGAACCGCCTGTGTCTGCGGCAGAGAGGTGTTGTAAAAATAACCGTCAACAAGGCGGGCATTAAGAACGGGCTGAAGCGCCGAGAGCGCCGAGGCGATGATAACAAGCAGACTTGAAAGAATAAAGGTTTTGATATATGGGCGGATAAGGCCGATTGTTCTTTTAACAAGATAGCTTTTTTCAACGCAGAAAAGGCAAACATCAATTCCCTTTGCAAAGTGCCTGCCGCACTTGGGGCAAACTCTGAAATCATCGGTTGAAATTTCGGTTTCAATGCCGGTTCTTATGTAGTGATTGATAACCTTGCAGAATTCACCGAGCTCGTTAACACAGCTCATACTGAACCGGCACACGGGAACTGAGTTTTCCATAAGCTCGCCCGAGCTTTCGGTTATTATTTCCATCATTCCGCAGCCGACATAGGTGCGAAGCATAAGCTCTTTTATTTCATCAGCTCGAAAGCTTAAAACCTCTTCACCGTTCATATAGGCGAAAAGGGCTTCACCGTCAAATTTAAGCTCACCGTCGCAGAAAGCGGAATCCCGCGTTAAATCGTAGCACGCGGTAACATTCATATTTCATCACACTCCTTTCACCGAAAAAAACTCAATAAAGATAGGGCTCAAGTATTCTTCGGCTCTTTGAGGGGATGGAGTCAAAATCGATTATTCTGAACCTGTTGCCGTCAATATCGGTCAAATCAATGGCGTCGCCGTGCTGGCGGATTGATTTTGAAATATCCTTGACCGTGAAGGCTTTTTTACGCTCGCCGATTGTGACATTGAAATAGAAGTGACCCATTTTCTCCTTTATTGATTCAATGGAAGAGATTACGGGGCAGAAATATCTTTCGGAAAGCTCCTTGTTAATGAAGCTCTGCTGCTCGGCGGAAAACGAAGAAATGTGCTCAATTATTCCCACTTCGTTTTTATCAACATCGGTTATGCAGATGTAATCATCGGGGAAATTAAGCGGCAGGCAGCGGGAAAGAATAACGCGCTTGTATTCGGTGCCGTTTATCACCGCACTTAAAAATCCGTTTTCAGCAACGGAAAAAACACAGCTTTCGGGGGAAACATATTCGGTTTTGAGCGTTTCGGGCGAAATGGTGCCCGTGAAATTATCATAATTTTTAACCATTTTAATCATCCTCCGTTTTGCCGTTGTCTTTCGCTTTTTTGCCGCCTAAGTTGTCGCTGTCGTCAATTCCGCCGATTCCGATTGTTTTAAGTGCCTCCGACT
>JAZUJM010000203.1:0-7041 GCA_045642785.1 Acutalibacteraceae bacterium
ATCGCGGGTGATAATCCATTGCATGGTGTGCACGGAATTAACGGCATAGCTCTCAGCGCAGCCGCCCATATCATCCGGAACATAAGCCATAACGCCGTGAAGCTTATGCTTTGAGCAGAAATCCGCATACTTTGCGGAAAACAGCCAGTAGGTCTGCCTTGATCTGAAGCAGGGAATGTATTCATAATCAATCCGATTGATTGCAAGCCTTTCGGTTTCGGGAATAACGGTCAAATCCTGCGTAAACCACCTGCAGCCGAGATAATCCTCAAGAAATGTGTAAACGGAGTAGATTGCACCGCTTTTCACACCGCCCGTGAGAAACAGCTTTTCGCCGCAAGTGAGAATACGCACACCGTCGTCACCGTATACGGTGCGGTCAATGTTTATTTCGCCGTCACGGTTTGTAACGCCGATAACGATTTCATTTTCTGCCGGGGCGGCGGAATCGGTCACGGTTTCAAAATTTGCCGAGCTGATTTTTTCAAGATATTCCGCCAGAATTTCAGCCGCATTTTTTTCGGCACCCGAAGCGTTTTCGGCAATTACAATGCTGTACCGGGCCAAACCGTTTTCGGCAAGTATGATTTCATTTTCCGCTTTTGCAAATGCAGGAACGCCGGTCAGTACCGCCAGCAGCAGCGCAAGCACAACCGAAACAAATCTTTTCATTCTGTCAGCTCCTTTTTAATCAATTACGGTAAACGAATCTTTGTCTTTATTAATTTTCATAATAATTTCTTCGCCTGCAAAGGTCAATCGCATTTCGCCTTTTTTTCCGATATATTTTTTAACATAATTTTTCAGCTTGCCCGTGCGGTAGCTTTTAATAACAATCCATTTGCCCTTGCCGTCGTTGACCTCGCTGATTTTTCCGCTTGCCTGCGAAACAATATCGGCCGGTGCAAAGCGTTTCGGTGCAACCGCGGTCATTCCGTTTTCACGCACACACCTGCGCACTTGCTTAAGTGTATTTTCCGAAATATGTATTCCGCAAAGGAAGCAGAGCTTTAATGAATCCAGCACCTTTCTGTCGGCATTGTGGTCAAACACGGCGGTGCTGTTAAGGGAAACAAAAGAAAAATGTTTGAAATTCAAAAGCGACCACAATGAAAATCTGCCGAATGAAAAACCGTTTTTGCAGGTTTCACCGTGAGTGAGAATGTTGAATATTCTGAAAATCTCATATGAACGGAAATCGGGCTTGATTTTCGGATTGCCGAAAAGACATTTTTTGAACAGCACGGGGTACCATTGCCCCCAAAATCCGTCATCATAGTGTACAATTCCGATTTCGGGGCGGTAATCCTTGATTGAATAACCTCTGTCTTTATCTTTGTATTCACGGCAGAAACGCTTAAATTCCTCTCCGTGGGCGGTGAGCTTATCGCCGTCGGTCATCACATGAATACTCTCGACATAGGCACAGTCAACACCCGCAAGGAAAGCAAACAGAAGATTGTAATACATTTCCTCGGCAGAATGGCCGGGGTTGGTAAGCATATACCAGCTGTCAATGCAGTTGTAAAGCGGCAGGCCGTACTGAAGCGCAGCCCCCGCTGCCATGGCAAAGGCAACATCGGAAATATTCTCTTTTAGGGATTTGTAATTCGGGGTTATGCCGCTTTCGGCAAACTTGTGGAACATCACGGGATAAACATGCTCGCCGTAAAACGCGGGTGCACCCTGCGCTTTAAATGAATCGGCATATTCCCTGAGCTGCCCGGTCAGATATTCGCCCTGCCTGAGCGCATCCTTTGTTTTGAGAAGCGGAAACACGGGTATGATTTTTCTGAGCTTTGTATTAATCTGAATGGTGGGGTTGCGGTTCATAAGAATGTGCTCAAATTCATCAAACATTATGCCCTTAAAGCCTGCGGATTTGCAAAGGGCGCTCATAAAGTCATCGGGCAGCTGAAGCCTGTGGCAGCCATCCCCGTCATATGACCATTCGGTTCCGTCGGGGGCGGTGCAGTTTTCGTTCCAGTTCTGATACTCACAGTTTACAATAAAGTCAACGCCGTTTTCGTCAAAGCGGGTGCGGAGCCTTTCGGCAAACTTCGCCGCATCCTCAGCGGTGTAATTGCGCCCCTCAATGTGACTCACTTCAAAATCAATAAGAGCACCGTTATCCGTGACGCGTTCAACCTTGTCGTTTTTGCCGAGCACTTCATCATCGGAAATATGAAGCCCTATTTTTAACTTACTCATAAACCATACCTGCCAATCTCTGATATTACGGGGATTTAAATAAAGCCGAATATTTTTAATTTCTCATTTCAAATGATTCAAGCGGCATATCGCTGTTTTCAACAGCATATTCGTGCCCTGCCCGAGTTGCGAAAACAATATCGCCCTCTGTTTCCTCAAAGCTGATTTTTTCGTTTGTGTCAAGGTCACGAACGGTTATCTTTTCGCCGAAAACATTCATAAAGCGGCAGTCATTTCCGCGAAGGCTTCTTATAATCGCATAAGCGGGAGTGCCCGAACGGAACTCGGCGGAAACAAGGAAAGCTCCCCTTGCACGAAGGGAGAAAAATGCCGCATCGCCGATATCCCCGGGATATGCGGGGAAGATTCTGATAACCCCGCCCTGCGACTGCAAAAGCATTTCGGTTATAACCTCGCTTAAGTAAGCCCCGCCCTTGTCAACAAAGAATGAGTGTTGACCGTCGGGCTTCATCTCGTTGTTTTCATCATAATCGCAGGCATCGGCACGGTTAAGATTGCCGCCCTCTCTGCATTTGGGCAAAAGCTCCAGCACAAGGCGGGCATAATCCTTATCGCCCATTCTGAGCCTTGAAATAATGCCGAATGACATATCCCACGGCATTGTGTTTTTATTTACAAATTTATCAACGCTCTTCTGAGCCGCTGTTTTCATCTCTTCGCTTCCGCGCCATTTATCAACCTCATCGGTAATGCAGATGGGGCACAAATCCGAAACGGAGGGAGTGCCGTAGCCAAGCGAAATGTCGTCGGTATCCTCGGCGGTTTTCCAGGTGCCGTCGGGCCACACCGCATAATCCTTTCGCAGCGCGGCAACATCATTGCTCCACTCCTCCGCAAGGGCAGCATCAACGCCGAGAATCTTTGCCGATTCGGCGGCACGGCTGAGAACAAATTTAAACATTGCAAGGTCAATGAGTGAATTTGTCATAAATTCATTTGAAAGCCCGGGGCAGGCCACAAACTCCTGAGAACGGGAGGGGAAAATGTATTTTTCGCCGTTTTCGTCGGTAAGAAGATAGTCGTGATAAAAGAGCGCCGCTTCCTTTAAAATCGGATAGCCTACATCGCGGAGATATTCCTTATCACCCGTAAAATCATAGTAATCCCACGCATATTTGACGGTTTCGCCCGTGGTTGAAATGTTCATTTCGGTTCCGTTGAGTGTTACGGTTGAAGCGATAACCGTGCCCGTGCCCGAAATGGCGTGGGGATAGGCCGTTCCGCGGCAGTTATAGAAATCCTTTGCAAACTTCTGTAATTTTTCCTTTGAATCAAGGCACAGCTTAAACCACGGCTCCATAAGCTCGGCATGATTTGTTGCAAGCAGGCCGAGGTTTGTTTTTGTCTGCTCATATGTCAGAATGTGATGACCCCAGTTTGCACAGTTTGACTGGAACCACGGTGCAACATAGCCGGCAGCAAATTTAGAGGGTCTTCTTGCGCTCATTACCTCATATATTCCCCAGTACCAGGGAAGCGAGTACCGTGTTTCGGGCAGTCTTATCCACGAACGGTTAACATCGTGAGAGGTGATTTCATTGCAGTTTGAAAGCACATGAACGGTATTTCTTTCAAAAGCGTTTTCAAGCCGTCTTTTCGCTTCCGAATAAGTATCATCGGCATCATAGGTGCTGACAACCGTTAAAAGGATTTCAAAATCCCTGCCGAATCTGCCCGTGCCGAGAACGGAATAACCCACATCGGAAAGCTTTGCTTCACCGCCGCCGACCCTTGCCATTACGGTGTAATGAACATCGGGTGAATTTTTCGGGTCCTCCCCTGCCTTAAGGCGCATATTGAAGCCGAAATAATCACCGTCGGTAAAGCAGACGGGGGAATAATACTCCGCAATATCCTTTTCATACTGTTCGATTTTTTCATCGTGCCTGCCGTATGTTACCACCGCCGGAACCTCCATAGGGTCACGGGTCAGCTCAAAGCGCACCGTGCCGAGAACCGGCCTCAGCCCCGTTTTGGAAGCCAGAACGGAAATTTTCATTACCTCGTCAATTCTGCTGACATTTGCGGTAACAAGATAATCGCACCCGTTAACGCTGCCGTTAACATTGTCGCAGGAAAAATACTGCCTTGCCGTAGCGGAAGAAATATCCAGCTCCTCACGGATATTGTAGCCGAAGCCGCCGCTGAGAAGATGAAGCGTAAGCCTTGCCGCACCCGTTTGAATGGGCAGATTAACTCTGCGGTTTGCCGCTTTGAACATATCAAGCTTAACGCTGCCGTCACCCGCCGCCGCTTTTTTTCTGATATTTTCAATGCCGCCGTCGGGGTAGCAGGGCTCGGGGGCATCATAATCATCCCACCACAGGTCATTTTTTGCGATGTTGAAGGTAAGATTATCGGGCATACCGTGCATTGAAGCGCCGAAATCTCCGTTGCCAATGGGCATCCCCGCGCGGAAATCCGCCGCCGTGCCCTTGCGCCTGAAGGTGTGCTTTGCCGTTTCGGCCTTGCCGCTTGTGCTTATTCTCATTCTGCCCTGAACCATTGTTTCATTCGGCATATTGGCAAGCAGACCGCCGCAGGGGTCTTTTCTTATTTTTCTGTTCATATCACACGGCTCCTTTTTTCTGACTTTTTAATTTCACTTCTGTATTTTGCAGGTGTGATGTTATAAATCTTTTTGAAATGGTTTATGTAATTGCCCGTGCACTCCCAGCCCATTTTAAGTGCAATTTCATTAACTGACATATCGGTCTGAAGCAGAAGCGCCAAAGAATCATAAATTCTGCACTCTATAACATACTGCTCTATGCTTTTGCCGAAATGCTCCTTAAAAAGGCGGTTCAGGTAATCCGGTGAATAACCGATTTCCTTTGCCGTTTCGGCAATGCTTTTTTGGCCGGAGCCGTTTTGCTGAAGCTTCAAAAGCAGCTTTGTAAGGCTTTCCGGCAGGAGCTTTTCACTTTCAAAGGATTTCTTGATATAAGTGCCGATAACCCTGCACGCAACAATCCGTTTAACCGACTGATAAATCTCATAATCCTTTGCCATTGCATACAGATAGGAAAAATCCATACTGTCTTCAAATGCTTTAAGCTCACTTTCGTTAAGATGAAATGACGGCGGATTTTTTGCGGTCATAATCTTAACGAAAAGCGTGGGCGAGATATAGTCGCACGCCTGCTTAAAAAGCTTCGAGTCAATATAGATATCGCGGCATATATGCTCCGAACTGTCGTCAATAGGGTGAGCCGAATGGCAGTCCTGAGGGCGCAGAATAACAACATCGCCCACCTGCGGCTTAAACGATATGCCGTTGACCGTATGGATAAAATTATTTTTAAGCGTTATTACCGTTTCAAAATGTTCGTGGCGTTCAAGCGGAATAACCATGCCCCTGTTCACCGCGGTATAATATCCGTCGGATGTGTTTGTTCTTGTTACCCGGATTTCGCCGTCAGTTTTATTTGCCATTCAGCACCTCCGAAATTATCAGATTGCTTTATTACCGGAACACCTTATTCAATGAAATCATATCATATCAATGGTCATATTTCAATTTCAGGTTATAAAATCAAACGGATTTTACAAATTCCCCACGATAAAAAGTCGGAATTTGATAATTTGCCCTGCCGGAATAACCGAAAAAAACAATCAGCCCGCGGGGTGCTCATAGAGCTGTTCCCCGCGGGCTGATGCTTTAAATTATAATGTTAATCAAAAGGAGAAAAGTGATTTGAAAAAGTTAACAACGGGCTTGAAAATCTGAAGGATGTAATAAAGAATCACATCAATAATGCTGTATTTAACCTCGATTGTGCAATCCTTTGAAATGTCGGTGTTGTCAACGGAGGCGGTTATTGTGCAGGTGCCTTTGCCCACAGCTGTAACCCTGCCGTTTTCATCAACGGTTGCAACGGATGTGTCGCTTGAGGTGTAAACAACCTTGCCGGTTGTGCTTTCGGCAAGCAGACCAACAGTACCCTTATACTTAAGAAGGTGGTAATCATCGGGGGCGGTGAATCCGTCAACAGCCTGCTGATGCTCAACCGCCTCGATTGACTCGTCAAGAGCTTTTTCAACAGCTTCGGGTGATGTGGCGGAGTTGATATCTGCCTTTGCCTTGTTTACCGCGCGGTTGAGGCCTGCCGTGCGGTCATCACCGGCAGCGTTTTCAACAGCGGCGATTGCTTCTGCCTTGGCATCGGCAAGCTCTTTTTCGGCTTCCTCTGCGGCTTCTTCTGCGGCTGCCTTCTTGTCGGCAACTGCGTCAAGGCTTGTGGCGTTGTCCATATCCTCTATTGCGGCTTCAAGGGCTGCCTTCGCATCATCGGCAACGGCATTTTCCTTTGCCTCTTCAAGGTCTGCCTTTGCGGCTTCGATTGCATCTGCAAGAGCCTTGTCGGCCTCGGCGGCATCGTCAAGGGCATCTGCCTTTGCTTCGGCTACGGCATCAAGATTCTTCGCATCGTCAAGTGCCTCGATTGCTTCATCAAGTGCAGCCTTTGCCTCGTCGGAAACTGCTTCTGTCTTTGCCTCTTCAAGGTCTGCCTTTGCGGCTTCGATTGCATCCGCAAGAGCCTTATCGGCGGCGTCTGCATCCACGCCTGCGGTTTCAACTATTGTTTCAACATCTTCAAGATTTGTTGCATTGTCAAGCTCGGCAATGGCATCTTCAATAACGGCCTTTGCTTCGTCTGATTTTGCATTTTCTTTTGCGGTTTCAAGGTTTTCCTTTGCGGTGGCGATTGCATCCGCAAGAGCCTTATCGGCGGCGTCTGCATCCACGCCTGCGGTTTCAACTATTGTTTCAACATCTTCAAGATTTGTTGCATTGTCAAGCTCGGC
>JAZUJM010000204.1:0-5421 GCA_045642785.1 Acutalibacteraceae bacterium
GTCAAAAACACAAAACACACCACCAGAATGCCGGCGGGGATTATTTCCGTCACTTTTGCACCTACCGCGGCTTCAAAAAGAATGACCGCCGCCAAAGCGGGGAATATGTTCAAAAGCACATGGGTGCGAAGCTTTGACAAAAAGACCTGCTCCGCCTTAACCGGAAGTGAGCGGATAAGCCACAGATTCTTGCCTTCAAGTGAAATCGAAGGTGCGGAAATGTTGTTCATTGACACTATCAGGCAGATTCCGCACGCAATAATCACCGGCAGTGCCGCTTTCAGCTCCGGCGGCGCACCTTCAAAGGTTTCGCCGAGCTTTGCCGAAAGCCAGTTAAACCTAACCGCCGCAAAAACCGAACCGGCGGCGAGAATAAAGATTCCCAACCCGGAATTGAGCATGTAAATTGAGCTTGCGGTAAAATGAGAAAGCTCCTTGCCGGTGAGTGCCGGCACAATCCCCTTTGATTTTGCCGCCTTTTCGCGGTAGGCTTTTTTCTTTGCCCCGCGGTTTTCGGTGGCGATGCTCACAAAGCTTTTTGAAAGCAGGCAGTAAACCGCCGCAATCAGCACCGCCGAAATAGCGGTAAAAATCAAAACGGATTTAATATTGCCCGCAAATCCCTGACCCATATGGTAAAACGGAAAAAGATAGCTTTTAACAAAAGTGCCGATTTCCTCGGCATTCTGAGCCGCAAGCTGAAGGAATGTGTTAAGCTTGAACTGACAATAGTAAATAACAAAAATCAGCAAAAGCGAAACGACGGTGGTAACAATGCTTTTGTTTTTAAGCTTTGATGACACCTTTGCAACAACAAAGCCCACGGCGCAGGTAAGTGCCAGCACAAAAAGTGACACCGCAAAAAACATAACAAGCGAAATAATCAGCTGTGAAGCCGAGCCGAAGCCGAACATAAAGTAAATGATAATTGCCGGCAGCAGCACCACGCTTTCAAAAACCACGCCCATGGCGTAAACAGTAAGTATTCTGGAAAACAGAATCTTTGAGGGCGGAATCGGCATTGAAAGCAGCAGCTCATTATCCTTTGCCGAATAAAGCAGGGCATAGGAGGAAAGTGAATTGATAAAAACCGACAGCGTTACCGCAAGAATACCGAGCATTGAGAAATACAGCCACGAGAGCCCGGCACCGAGAAAAGCGCCGGCGAGCAGCTGTGCTACCGAGAAAAACGAAAAAGCAATGCTGATATACACAAAGGCATAAAGCACGGCAAAGCCGATAATCCCGCCTTTTTCAAGTTTGCCGCCGTTTTTTCTGCGAAAATAAAAGCTTCCGAGTTCGGAAAACTGCTTTCCGATAAGAGCCTTCAGCATAGCCTTATTCCTCCGTTTCAAGGAAAGCGGTTTCAAGCGAGGCATCGCCCTTTACCTCTTCCATTGTGCCGCATTTAATAAGCCTGCCGTCTTTGATAATCGCCACATTGTCACACAGCTTTTCGGCTACATCAAGCACATGGGTAGAGAAGAATATCGCCCCGCCCCTGTCGCAGATGTCGCGCATTATTCCCTTTAACAGGTGGGATGCCTTGGGGTCAAGCCCCACAAAGGGCTCATCCATTATTACAAGCTTCGGCTCATGAATAAGCGCGCCGATAATTGCAAGCTTCTGTTTCATACCGTGCGAATAGGCCGAGATTTTTTCGCCCAGGTCGCCGCTTATTTCAAACATATCGGCATAGCGGTGAATCCTCTGCTGCCTGTCTTCGGCGGAAACCCCGAAAATATCCGCAATGAAATTAAGGTATTTTATGCCTGTCATAAATTCATATATATCGGGATTATCCGGAATATAGGCAATCTTCTTTTTGCAGGCAAGCGGATTTTCCTTAATTGATTCGCCGTCAATGAAGATTTCGCCGCTGTCGAATTTCAGTATTCCCACGGCGCTTTTCAAGGTTGTTGTTTTTCCTGCTCCGTTGTGGCCTATAAAGCCGTAAATCTCACCTGGCATAATGTGAAGCGAAAGGTCGTCAACCGCTTTTTTGTCGCCGTAAGTTTTGGTAAGATGTTCAATTTTGAGCATAAATATTACTTCCTTTAATATTATTGGGGTTTAACCGGGATTATAAGGGCACAGATGATGTAAAGCAGTATTCCGCTGCCGCCCATCATCGAAACCACGGCAAAAATAAGCCTTATTATTGTGACATCCATGTTGAAGTATTCGGCAAGGCCGGTGCAGACGCCGGATATCATCTTGCCTTCAAGTACCCTGTAAAGCTTTTTTTCGTTCATATAAATCATCCTTTCGGGTTATTTTTTGAATTATGATTATATCAACCGTTTTCTTTTTTTCAATTAACAAATTGTAAAATTTCGGCAAACAAAAAGCGGGCAAAGGTGCCCGCTTGAAATTATACTCCGTCTGTGCCGTAGCAGAAAAGGGGAAGCGGGAACCAACCCGCGATATTTGCGGGCAGCTCGGAGCGCCTTTCGGAGGCAAGGGAACCGATAAGTCTTTCCGCCTCGCGGTGCTCAAACTCAAAATCGGGGGCAGCATCGGTTTTGCAAACATTCACATTGCCGCCGTTAACCGAAATGCAAAGCTTTTCATCCCCTGCAACACCGTGAATAAGGAACACGGTTTCGCCGTCACACAAGGGGGTGCACTGCGCCTTAACGCGAAGATATGCCCTTATCACCTTTTCATAATCAAAAACATTAAAATGCTCCGAATGGCTTATGTTGACCCCGCCGCAAACCTTTGTCAGCTCATTGCAAAGCTCTTTATCATAAACGGGAACGGAAACGCCGGCACTTCTTGTTTCAAGCACGGTGAACGCCGCCGAAAGCAGCTTTGCCCAGTCGGAGGCCTTGACCGGCTTAAAGCAGCCGAAGCCGCTGCGCTCCCTGTTGATTGAAAGCCAGCCGATAAATTCGCCCTTTTCGGTAACATAATAAGGGGTGCAATGCCACGATTTCATAATATCAACAAACTTTTCCGGCTCTCTGACGGGATAGGCAGGCAAAGAAGAAAGCACGCCGTTGATTTTTTCAATAATATCGGTATCCTTTTCTGTGAGCGGCAAAAGCTCACAGTCTTCGCCTGTATCGGCCCCGGTGTGGCGGATATCACGCTCACGGATGTTGAACGAATAGCTTAAGCCCATGGGCTCATAGCCGAAATAGCCGTAGCGGTGCCTGTCGCCGCCGAGGATTGAAAGCGCGGCGCCGTTTTTGATTGCCGCTTCCACCGCCATATTCAGGCAGTCTATCATATGCCCCTCGCGGCGTGAATCCCTTGCAACCGCAACATTGCCGATACCCTCAATGTGGATTTTTTCGCCCGCGGCAATGTAATCAAAGGGATAAAGGCCGACCGCGCCCTTTATTGTTTCGCCGTGCTTAACAACAAAGTTGGCATAGCAGGGGTCATATTCTTTTTTGTAAAGCTTGGGCAGAAGGGTAAGAAAATCGCGCTTCGGCACCTCGTTATCTTCAAGAAAAAACACATTGTTGAGCATTTCAAGGAGCTTATCGTAATCCTCCTTCGGTGCTCTTCCCTTATATATTGTATCCATACTTTATCCTCTCACTTTTTATATCCGTTATATGAAATCACATGAAGTGATTCATATCTCTTTTTTTCGGCAACGGCTTTTATTCTGAGCACTATCAGCAGAATGATAAGTGCCGCCGCAACCGCCAGCGCGGCCTTTACTGCCGGGCTTGCCGTTATTTTTTTAACCACGGCAAAAGCGGTTCTCACTATGCTTCGCTCCACATCATTGGAGGCAACAAGGTCAATTTTTGCAATGGATTTGCCGGCGTAAAGAATATTCGCCTCGCATATCTTCTGCCCCTTTTTGACCGGGGCGTTTACCGAGGCCGGCAGGCCGCTTTTAATCGGCTCAATCAGCACGCTGCCCGCATCGTTGCCGGTGGGTATAAATTCAAAATGGTCCTCGGCGGGTACAAGGGTAACATAATCCGCCGCCCTCGAAAGCTTAACGGGAACCTCGGCGACTATCTGACCGCTTTCGGCAACCTTTGTGTAGCGCAGATTCTTAATTACCCAGTCAAACATTGTTTTACAGTCAACAAAGGCACAGTTTTCCTCAATCGGGTCGCTGTCTATATTGATAAGCGGAGCACCCATAACGGCGCAGATGTAATTGTAGCCCTTGTTGGAGGCGGTGGAAACAACGCACTTGCCCGCCTTTGAGGTGGAGCCGGTTTTTACGCCGGAGGCATACTGGCAGTAATAATCGGCATAGGCCGCGTTCATAAGATAATTGGTGTTTATTATGTGGCGCTCGCCGGTCATATTGGTTGCGTTAACCGTGTAGGTGGTTTTGCCCACTATCTCTTTGAAAAGGGGAAAAGTGAGGGCGTGCTGTGCAATGGTGACAATATCCCTGGGCGTGGTGAACTGGTATTCATCATCAAGGCCGTGGGGGTTAACAAAGCTTGTGTTGTCACACCCGAGCTTTTCCGCCAGCTCATTCATCATTTTAACAAAGTTTTCGGTGGTGCCGCCCACATACTCCGAAAGCATCATGGCGGCATCGTTTGCGCTTTCAATAAGCAAAAGGTGAAGCAGGTCGTCAACGGTGAAGGTTTCACCCACCTTGATGCCCGCGTTTGAGCTGCCCGTGCCCTTTAAGGAATCAATGGCCTGCTCGCTTGCGGTGACAACTGCGGTTAAATCCTTGCAGTTTTCAAGCACAACGGCGGCGGTGGCAATCTTGGTTAAAGAAGCCGGGGCACACTGCTTGTCGGGATTCTTTTGGAAAATCACCGTGCCGTTATCAAGGCTTATAAGAATATAGTGCTCCGAATGGAGCTTAAGCGACTTTGCCGCATCGTCGTATGATGCGCTGGCGGGGAAGGAAAAAGCGCAGGAAATAATTGCCGAGAAAACAAGAACAAAAATTATTAATTTTTTCATAGACTTTACCCGTTGAATGTAGTATTATAGAAGAACCTCAGTAATTATCACTCATTATAGCACAAAAAAAGCTAAAAATAAATACCAAAAGAATTAATTTGCGGCAAAAGACAGGCCGATTTGTTTTCAATTAACAGGAAGCAGGTTTAATATATGATTTACGTTACGGGAGATACCCACGGCGACCCCGGCAGGTTTGACTGCCCCGCCGCCAAAAATTTAAAAAAGGGCGACACGCTGATAATCTGCGGCGATTTCGGTTTTATATGGAATAACAACAAGCAGGAGCAGAAGCTTCTGCAAAAGCTCGGCAAAAAGAAATACAACATCTGTTTCATTGGCGGCACTCATGAGAATTTTGAGCTGCTCGATTCATACCCGGTCACCGTGTGGAACGGCGGCAAGGTGCACAACATCAGCGGCAATCTTTATCACCTTATGCGCGGCCAGGTTTTCACGATCGAAGGGCTCAGATTTTTCACCTTCGGCGGCGGTGAAAGCCCGGATATT
>JAZUJM010000205.1:0-2657 GCA_045642785.1 Acutalibacteraceae bacterium
CACTCTTTCCCCGAAATAAAAACTATTATCTCCGGCCTTTCGTCCCTGGGCGACGGCAGCATTGATTATGCCGAAAAAGTTCTTCAGGACGGTGCGGCTTCCTTTGCGGGGTTCGGAAGAATGACCTTCTGCTATCCCGAATTTTATCGTGATTATCTTGCTGACGGCACGCTGAATAAATCAAAATGCTGGCTGGGCTGCGGCAAATGCACCGAGCTTATGCGTCACGGCTCCGTTACGGGCTGCCCCGTGCGCGACGGTGAGGTATATTTGCCCTACTACAAAAAATATGTTCTTAACAAGGAGTGATAATATGTTTGCAGTTGTTACAGGCGGAAGCCGCGGCATCGGTCTTGCCGTGGTAAAAAAGCTTGTTAAAGAGGGGTATTTCTGCCTTGCGGTTGCCAGAAGCAAAACACCCGAAATTGAAGCACTCTGCAGCGAAGGCAAAGCGGAGTTTTTCCCCTGCGATATTTCATCCGTTGAAGACAGAGAAAGGCTTAAAAATCGTTTTCAGAAAGAAAGCAAAATAGATATCCTTGTAAACTGTGCCGGAGTTGCACCGAAGATAAGAAAGGATATGCTTGAAATCAGCGAAGAAGAATTTGATTATGTTCTGAACATCAATCAAAAAGGCACATTCTTTGTTTCGCAGGCTGCGGCAAATATTATGAAGCAGTCAAGGAGCGGACGAATAGTATTCATAAGCTCACTTTCATCTTACACCGCTTCGGTTGAAAGGGCGGAATACTGCGTTTCAAAAGCATCAATTTCAATGTTTACAAAGCTTTTTGCCGCAAGAATGGCAGAGTATAACACCTTTGTTTTTGAAGTTTCGCCCGGAATAATCGAAACGGATATGACAAAATGCGTTAAGGAAAAATATATTAACCTTATCAACGGCGGTTTAACGCCCATTGAGCGCCTCGGACAGCCGGAGGATGTTGCGGCGGCTGTTGCGGCAGTTGCCTCCGGCAATCTTGATTTTTGCACCGGCACGGTGATAAACGCCGACGGAGGTTTCAGCGTCAGAAGATTATGAGTAAAATATACGATTCAATAATCATCGGCAGCGGTGCGGCGGGATTCGGCACCGCAGAATGGCTTTATTCACTCGGTGTTACAAACATCTGCATTGTTACCGAGGGAATAAATTGCGGCACATCCCGCAACACCGGCAGCGATAAGCAAACCTATTATAAGCCCGATTTTTGTTCAACCGGCGGTGACAGCGTTGATAAAATGGCCGCCGACCTTATGAAGGGCGGCGCAATGAACGGCAGCGCCGCAATAGGAATGGCGGCAAATTCAATGAGGGCTTTTATGCGCCTTGTTGAGTCGGGAGTCCCCTTCCCTGCCGACGAATACGGCCGCTTTATCGGCTACAAAACCGACCACGACAACACGGCAAGAGCAACCTCGGCAGGACCTTTAACCTCAAAATATATGACCGAGGCGCTTGAAAGCAGGGTTAAAAAGCACAATATTGAAATTCTTGACAACCACCTTGCCGTTAAGCTGAGAGTAAATGACGGCGTTTGCAGCGGTGTGTTCTGCCTTGTTAACGGTGAAATAAAAGAGCTTGTTTCAAAGACAGTAGTTTTATGCACCGGCGCACCGGCAGGAATATACAAGCGCTCGGTTTATCCGCTCAGCCAGAAGGGTGCCTCCGGCCTTGCGGCAGAGGCGGGCGCCGATTTCTGCAATTTTCAGGAGTGGCAGTTCGGAATTGCCTCGGTTGATTTTCGCTGGAATCTTTCCGGCAGCTTTCAGCAGGTCATTCCGCGCTATGTTTCCGTTTCGCCAATCGGGGAAGAATCGGAATTTCTTCCATCCCCCGACGATGATAAAAACATCTTCAGCGATGTATTTCTAAAGGGTTATCAATGGCCGTTTGATTTTGCAAAAATTAACGGTTCATCAAGAATCGACCTTTATGTTGCCGAACAGGTCAACAAGGGAAATAAGGTTTATCTTGATTTCAGAAAAAATCCCGATAAATTTGATTATTCCCTGCTTTCACCGGAGGCATATGAATACCTTGAAAAAACCGATTCTTTCGCCGCAACACCCATTGAAAGGTTAAAAAAGCTTAACCCAAAGGCAATTAAGCTTTACCTTGATAACGGCATTGATTTGGAAAATGAAATGCTCAGAATTGATGTTTGCGCTCAACATAACAACGGCGGAATTTTCACCGATTTCAACTGCGAAACAACGGTTAAAAATCTGTTTGCAGTCGGTGAAGCAGCCGGGCATTTCGGTGTTTACCGCCCCGGCGGCTCCGCACTTAATGACACGCAAACCGGCGGACTGCTTGCCGCACAAAAAATAAAATCCGCAGTCGGTTCCATTTCCGTTAACAGCGAAAAATCCGTTTTTACCTCACCCGTTTCAACCGGGAACAAAAGCGCGGATGAAATTGACACCTGTTTTGCCGAAAAAATGTCAGAGTATGCCGGGGTCAACAGAAACTGTGAACAGATAACGGCTCTTCTTTCGGAGCTTGAATCCCTTTCGGAAAACTTTGACAAAACCGTTTCTTACTCCGAACCTGCAAAGTATTTTTATCTGCACCAAACAACAAAAGCAAGAATTTATCTGTGCAGAACAATACTTTTCTCAGCCGAAAACGCAGGCTCCCGCGGTGGCTGTGT
>JAZUJM010000206.1:0-2607 GCA_045642785.1 Acutalibacteraceae bacterium
CTGAATTTCGGCGGCTGGTTCGGAATCAAGAGCTGCATCATTTGCGGCAAGGGATGAAACATCAATTTCGGAATCACAGTAGGGGCATTTCATATTCTGTGTTGCGGCATTAAATTCAAGCTTTCCGCCGCAGCAGGGGCATTTGAACTCAAGTATTTCAGACAAAAGCCTCAACTCCTTTTGAAAAAATTCCGAATAAATTATATTATAAAATAATAAACATTTCAACTGATTAATTTGTTTATGTGCAAACTGCATAAATTATTAAAGTAATATCAGTACAATACGACTAATTAAGAAAAAAGTGATTTATTGGCATAATTGTATTGACTTTATTTGAATATCAACCTATAATCACGGTGAAAACAGATGTAAAGCAGGTGATTAAATGCTTACAAACAAACCGATTCCCGAATGCTTTAAAACTATTTTCGACAATGTTTTTACCTCGGAAGAGCCGCTGTTCTGCGTTGTGGGTGATTTAACCCTTAAACGCAAATACGGTGAAAGTATGCTTTGCTTCACAAAAAGCAAAGTTTACGCCTTCGACTCGGAATATGAAAACGGTTATACCTGCTGTGAATATTCCGAAATTGAAGAGGCAAAGGTTAAAAGAATGTACGGTAATGCCGTGTTTTGCGCTTTCCTTAAAGAGGGAGGCAGCAAAAAGCTGATTCGCTTCACCTATGCCGCCGCAAATCCCGCCGACGCAGGCGCAGATTTTATTAATTCGGTCAATGAAAGCGGCTATTCGGAAGAGTTTTTGTTTGCGGTGGAAAATACCTTTATGAGATTAAGGTCTTTCTGCCCGAAATGCGGCAGAAAGCTGCCCAAGCCCGATGCCGAGTGTTTAAACTGCAAGGGCAAGGGCAGAATGATTTCCAAATTTGCCCGGTATGCTCTTCCTTATAAAAAAAGTCTATTTATCTGTATGCTCCTTTCCGGCATTACAACCGTGGCGGCTCTTGTACCGCCATATATTACCGGACATATGGTGGATACCGTTTTGCCGCAGAGGGACAGAAGCGGGCTTATCAAGATGATTCTTGTTCTGCTCGGCGTTTATATTCTTCAATACACGGTCGGTGCTTTCCGCTCCTATCTGCTCAGAATTACCGGCGACAAAGTTGTTGTTTCGTTAAAGAAGGATATCTACGAAAAAGCGCAGTACCTGCCCATGAGCTTCTATGATAAAACCTCAACCGGCTCGGTAATAAACAGAGTAAACTCCGACACCTCCGCAATACAGAACTTTGTAATGAAAATTACTCAGGAGGCCGTCGTTCAGTTCTTCACAATGGTCGGCATTCTGGTAATTATGATTTGCCTTAACTGGAAGCTTACTTTGTTTTCTCTTGTTCCCGTTCCGCTTGTTGCACTTATCGGCAAGTATTTCGGCAAAAAAATAGGCCCCAGATATATGAGAATATGGCGCCGGTCAGCGGCGATTTCCGGCCTTTTAACCGATACCATTCCCGGAATAAGAGTTATAAAAGCGTTTACCAATGAAAAAAGTGCGGTTGATAAATTCAACGCCTATTGTGATGAATGGATGCGCGAGGATAAGGATGTTTCCAAAATTGCGAGCATTTTCCCGGCTTTTATGACTTTCCTTGTAACCTGCGGTTCACTTATTATCTGGTTCTCCGGCGGCTCATTTGTAATTAACGGCGCAAAGGATTTTTCGGCAGGTCTTCTTGTTTCCTTTGTTTCATACGCAAGTATGTTTTATAATCCCGTTAACTTCTTTGCCAATTTCAGCGACACTTACCGCAACACAATCGCTTCCGCCGAAAAGATTCTTGATATCCTTGATGCTGAGCCGGAACACGATTTCGGCATGGATAATTACCCCGACAGAATTGACGGCAAAATTGAATTTAAAAATGTTAATTTCTCTTTTGACCGTTCAAAAAAGGTTCTCAGCAACATAAACCTTACCATTGAGCCCGGCGACGTGGTCGGTATTGTCGGTACAACCGGCTCGGGAAAATCCACCCTCATAAATCTGATTATGCGTTATTATGATGATTACGACGGTGATATTCTCATTGACGGGCAGAATTTAAGAGATATTGACCTTAAATATTACCGCAATCAGATTGGCTTTGTTCAGCAGGAGCCGTTGATGTTTAAGGATACCATTTTCAACAACATAGCCTACGGCAGCGGCCATGTTCATGTTGAACAGGTTCTTCACGCCGCCGATATTGCAAATGCTCACGATTTTATCTGTCGCCTGCCGGATGCCTATGACACGGTTCTCGGCGAGCGCGGAATCGGCCTTTCCGGTGGTGAAAAGCAAAGAATCTCAATCGCAAGGGCTGTTATGAAAAACCCCTCGATTCTTATTCTTGATGAGGCTACGGCAGCTGTTGACTCCGAAACCGAAAGCCTTATTCAGCAGGCTATTGAGCGACTTATTAACGGCAGAACTACGCTTATGATTGCCCACCGCCTTTCCACACTTCGCAAAGCTAATAAAATTGTTGTGGTTGACAAGGGCGAAATAATCGAATTCGGCCCGCCCGAAGAGCTGCTTGCAAAGAAGGGCAAATACTACAAGCTTGTTCAGATTCAATCAATAAGTCGGATCGTAGCCATGTC
>JAZUJM010000207.1:0-1826 GCA_045642785.1 Acutalibacteraceae bacterium
AACCTGGCGCTCTCCCAGCTGAGCTAATACCCCGTATTCAGATTTAAGCAGAAGTTATTATATATTTCTTTTGCCAAAAAGTCAACCGTTTTTTAAAAATAAAGTACCGCCCGCGCTTTTTGAGCGGGGCGGTGAAAATTAAACGCCGGTGTTTGTGGGGAGTACTCGCCATGAAACGATTTTAAGGCCGTCGTCGGTGTGCTTGTAAACCTTATCTTCGTTATAAAGCTTGGAAATCTTGAAATCCGGTCTTCTTGCGCCCCAAAGAATCATTTCAACCCTTGTGATGTGGGGGGCAATGAGATAAAGAATCTTTTTGGGTGAGGCGATATTCCAAACGCAGGTTGCAAACCAGTTGCAGTTAAAAATCCAGTTCCAGTAGTTGTGGCGGTTAACGCAGTTGGAGATTCTTTCCATTTCATTGCGCGTTACCGTGGTCTTAAGGCTGAAGGTGCGGCCGTAGGTTGCGTCTTTAACCCAGTATCTTTCAAGGTTATAGTGGATTCCGTTGCCCTCGCCCCTGTCTTTGAAAGCACCCATTGAAAGTGCCTCGTTGCCCTTAAGCTTGTAGTGGCCGACGGTGAAGGTTTCTTTTGTTTCATTCTCCATATATATCCACACATGGGGCTTTGCCGGGTTGGCGTTTGAAACCATCAGATACATTGTGGCAACAATATCGCTGCCCTTTTTTTCTTCCTGAACTGCTGCCGAGTCTGCCTTGCTGCCTGCCGCAAAAGCCGAAAACGGAATTGAGGCAACGATAATGAATGCGAGCAGAAGCGCAAGTATACCTTTGAACTTTTTCATGTTTAACTCTCCTTTATAAATGGCGTAAGCCGCTTACCTTTCTCTTTTGAATCCGCCCTTGCCGAGTTTAATCTTATGCTTTCTGAACATTTCGATTATATGGTCAATTTCGCGAACGAAGAGCAGCGCCGCGGGCGCAACCGCCGAAAGAACGAAAATAACCTCCGAAATAGCTCTGAGGCCGGCCTCTTCAAGCTCCGATTTGCCGGTGAACTGAACTATTCCGTTAACGGCGCCCCTGCAGATTGAGGAGAAGGGAATCTGCAAAACCATAAACACCTTGTAAAGGTTGTGGAGAAAGCCCGATTCCCAGCTGAATGCCGCCGAATAAATCCAGCACATAAGGTAGGAGATAACAACAAGCACAAGCACGGCTTCCATTCCGAAGAAGGAGAACTCACGGCCTCTTTCGTAGCACCATTTAACCGCAAAAAAGCAGGTAAAGCCAGTTAGGCCGAGCAGGAAAATGATGTTTGCGACATAGAGCAAATCAGACAGCATACCGCCGCCCCGGTTAAAAAGGGTGAAGGGGTCGTTTGTGTAAACCTCAACGGCAATCAATGTGCCCAGAAGCAGCACGCCGATTGTCAGCGCGGCGCCCTCAAGAAAATCGGTAAGCCTTAAGTGCCTTTTGTGCTTTCTTCTTTTGCTCATTCTGTCACCTCCCGTTTTTGCACTTTTTTTATATTAGCACACTATTTTTCAATTTACAACCCCGTGCGGGTGTATCCCTTAAATTTAATAAATATTAAGAATTTTAAAATTAAAATCAATATAGTATATTATATAAAAAATAAAGCGAGAATATATTAATATTGCTCAAATTCGGTGGTATGGTATTGACAAAATCACACTATTGTTGTAAATTGCTAAGTGGTATTATGCGTGAACACGTGAGTGAGAAGCTTCTGGTGCCGCGCATTATCCTACAAAAATTTTCAGGAGGAAAAGTCTAATGAAAAAAGTACTGGCATTACTTCTCGCACTTTCATTTGTTCTTTGCTGCTTCGCATCCTGCG
>JAZUJM010000208.1:0-12844 GCA_045642785.1 Acutalibacteraceae bacterium
CAAACCTTCACTTTACTTATATCACAGAGGTTTTTATATGCCAAGGCTTTTTATTCACCCCTGGTTGAACCAGGGGTTTTTTCATGCTGGAAGCGCTAAAAAAAAACAGCCCGCCCTGTTGGGTGGACTGTTTTATGGCGGAGAGCAAGGGATTCGAACCCTCGGAACCGTTCTTGCAGTTCACACGATTTCCAATCGTGCTCCTTCGACCAGCTCGGACAACTCTCCGTATCTGTCAAACAACGAACATTATTATATATTACAATTTATAAAAAATCAAGTGTTTTTTTAAATTTTTTGATTTTTTTCTTTTATTATAAGGATTGACAAGATGTTTGATTATAAAAAACTTATACGGTTTCTGTTTTCATCCGAAAATCCGAATAGTGATATTATATCTGACTTACTTTGAATAAATAAAGCAATCATTTACAGAAAGTCTTATCCCCCCCAAAACATACCGAAAAGCACCGCACATAAAGGCGGTGCAAATTAGGGATAAATCGTCTGAAAACGCATATTTCAGCGAATAACTGCTCCAAAAGCGAGCAACATACGACAGTATGCCGCTCGCTTTTTCATTGTTCTTCATCTGAAATCTGTTGTTTTCAGATACATAGTAGTTTTGAATGTGATAGAATCAGACTTAAACGCCGCTGATAAAACCGCAGGAATACTTTGTGTATTCCGAGGTTTTTCAGCAAGTGTAAGGCGATTATAGCCATTCAAAACCGGTTTCTCCCTAAATTGCACCGCCTAATCACGGGGGGCTTATCCTTTTGCCGCTTCAGCTTATTCTGTTTAAAATATTCCTTGCCACCTGAACTCCGCTTGCCGAGGCGTGCGAAAGTGAGTGGGTAACGCCGGAGCAGTCGCCGATTGCGTAAAGGCCTTTGTTAACCGTTTCAAGGTTTTCGTCAATTTCAACTTCCATATTGTAAAATTTAACCTCAACGCCGTAAAGCAGGGTATCGTCATTGGCGGTGCCGGGTGCGATTTTATCAAGCGCATAAATCATTTCGATTATGCCGTCAAGTATTCTTTTGGGGATAACAAGGCTCAAATCGCCGGGCGTTGCCGCAAGGGTGGGGGTAACAAAGCTTTCCGCAATTCTTGTTTCGGTGCTTCTGCGCCCCCTCACAAGGTCGCCGAAGCGCTGAACGATTACTCCGCCGCCGAGCATATTTGAAAGCCTTGCAATGCTTTCGCCGTAGCCGTTGCTGTCCTTAAAGGGTTCGGAGAAATGCTTGCTGACAAGCAGAGCGAAGTTTGTGTTGTCGGTGTGCATTTTTTCATCCTCATAGCTGTGGCCGTTAACGGTTACGATTCCGTTGGTGTTTTCGTTAACGACTATTCCGTGGGGATTCATACAGAAGGTGCGAACAAGGTCTTCAAATTTTTCGGTGCGGTAAACAATCTTGCTTTCATAAAGCTCATCGGTCAGGTGGGCAAAAACGGTTGCCGGCAGTTCAACGCGAACGCCTATGTCAACGCGGTTTGATTTTGTGGGGATGTTGAGCGAGGAGCACACCGATTCCATCCACTTGCTGCCGCTTCGGCCAACCGAAACAACGCAGTATTTGCAGGTGTAGCTTTTGCCGTCAACATTAACCTCATAGCCGTCACCGCACTTTGAAATTGATGAAACGGGTGAGCGGAAGAAGAAATCCACCTTGTCTTTGAGCTCCTGATAAAGATTATCAAGCACAACATAATTAATATCGGTGCCGAGGTGGCGAACCTGAGCATCCATAAGGTGAAGCCCGTTCTGAAGGCAGGCCTTGCGGATTCCGGTGTTGGCGGTGGAATAGAGCTTTGTGCCCTCGCCGCCGTAGGCTAAGTTGATTTTATCAACATACTGCATAAGCTCAATGGCCTTTGCCTTGCCCACGTGCTCATAAAGGGTGCCGCCGAAGTGATTGGTGATGTTGTATTTGCCGTCGGAGAAAGCACCGGCGCCGCCGAAGCCGCTCATTATGGCACAAACGGGGCATTTAAGGCAGGATTTAACCTTTACTCCGTCAATGGGGCATTTCCTTTTTTCAAGCGGATTGCCGAGCTCAAAAACGCCGATTTTAAGGCCTTTATTCTCTTTGGTGAGCTCATAGGCGGTGAAAATTCCGCCGGGGCCCGCGCCGATAATAATTACATCATAATCCATAATGACGCTCCTTAAAAGTAATCTCGCAATTAAATTATATATTGAATATGTGAACAATTCAAGGTGATTTTTCAAAGAAAAAGGCGTGGCTGCCCTCACAGGGAGAGCGCCGCGCCGAATGATTCAAAATCAGAACCGAAAAACGGATTCTTATTTTTTCATTTCAACAAGCTCACGGTAGCTTATGAGCTTAATGTTCTTCGATTTGAAATACTCGTGGGTGTAAGGGTCCTTCATAAGCAGATATTCCCAGTAGCGCCTTTGCCATGTGCCGGTTATGCTCTTGGCTTCATCGGTGTCAAGGCAGGGATGGATGAAGGTTTCGGTTATACCCTCGGGGATTTTGCCGTGAAAATCGAGGAACGCGTCGCGGAACTCCTCATAGGTCTTTTTGCCCTTAAGGCTCTTGACCTGGTCGGTGAGGATAAGATAATCGGGGGTGGGAACCTTGTAAAGCTTGCTGAGCACGCCGGAGAAACGGCAGAAGAATTTGTAAAGCGCAAGGGGAACACCCTCCGGGCAGAATTCATCCTTGGGGGTGGTGCACATACGGAACGGATAGCCCTTGTCGCGGCAGACACCGAATACCTTGGGCAGCATAAGATATTTGCCGTTCATTCCGTAAAGGGAGCCCATATGGTTATCAACCTGAACGGGTTTCATTCCCATTTTCTCAGCCGCTTCAATCTGAGCCTTAACCTCTGCAATGGCCTCGGCATAATTGCAATGGGCTTCAAAATCCTCATTCTCGGGCCACATTCTGCCCTCGGGGTTGCGGATTGTTTTGCCGTTTGTGAGCGGGCCCCAGGGCCACTTTGCCTCCCACTCGTTGGTGAGGGTCAGATGAACGCCGATTGCATACTGCGGATTTGCAACCGCAAATTTAACCGCGTCTTCCGCGGCGGGGCATGGCATCATTATTGTTGAGGAAAAAATGCTGCCGGTTTCAAAAAGGTCATAAATTGCTTTGTTTGCCGACTGGCACATTCCGAAATCATCGGCATTGATAATAAGATATCTTTCTTTCATTTTACATTCCCCCGAAAAGTGAATTTTAACGCTCCCTATTATAGCACCTTAATACGGGAATGTCAAAAAAAGTTGAATAATATATTGTTTTATGGTATGATTGCGGTATAATTTTGAATAAAGAGGAAATATAATGTCAAAAAACCTTGATTTTACAAACGGCAAGGTGCTTTCGCCGCTTATACGCTTTGCTTTGCCGATTCTTGCGGCGCTGTTTTTGCAGGCGGCCTACGGCGCGGTTGATTTGCTTGTTGTGGGCAAATTTGCCGAAACGGCGGATATTTCGGCTGTTGCCACCGGCTCACAGATACTGCACACAATCACCGGCATAATAGTCGGCCTTTCGGCGGGGATTACCGTTCTTGTGGGGCAGAAAATCGGAGAGGGCAGGCCGAAGGAGGCCGGTGAGGTTATCGGCAGCGGCATTTCTCTGTTTGTTGTGATTGCCTGCGTTTTTACCGCACTTTTTGTCGGCTTTTCAACGCCGATTTCATCTGTTATGCAGGCCCCGGAGGAGGCTTTTAACCAAACCGTTTCCTATGTTCGCATCTGCACGGCAGGCACGGTGTTTATAGTTGCGTTCAATGTGCTCGGCAGTATCTTTCGCGGAATAGGCGATTCCCAAATGCCGCTGATAACGGTCAGCATTGCCTGTGTTGTTAATATTATCGGCGATTTGGTGCTTGTGGCCGGCTTCGGCCTCGGCTCGGCGGGCGCGGCTGCCGCAACCGTTGCCGCCCAGGCTGTGAGCGTGCTGCTCTCGGTTCTTATTATCAGAAAAAGACCGCTTCCGTTTGAATTTTCAAAAAAATATATCCGGTTTAACGCTCAACATATCAAAGGAATACTGAAACTCGGCATACCCATTTCACTTCAGGATTTACTGGTCAGCATTTCGTTCCTTGTTTTAATGGCCATTGTCAATTCCCTCGGTGTGGTCAAATCGGCGGGCGTGGGCGTTGCCGAAAAGCTTTGCGCTTTTGTTATGCTTATCCCCTCGGCCTATTCTCAGTCGATGTCCGCTTTTGTTGCGCAGAACATCGGCGCGGGAAAGCCGGAAAGGGCGCGGAAGGCTCTGTGGTGCGGAATACTTTCCTCACTTGCCGCGGGATTTATTGTCGGCTATATTTCATTTTTTCACGGCGATATGCTCTCACACATCTTTGCAAAGGATGCGGCGGTTATTGCCGCTTCGGCCTCGTATTTGAAGGCCTATGCGATAGACTGCCTTTTTACATCATTCCTTTTCTGCTTTATCGGCTATTTCAGCGGCCTGGGCGAAACGCTGTTTGTTTTGATTCAGGGCGTTCTGGGCGCCTTCTGTGTAAGAATACCCGTTTCATATTTTGTAAGCCGCATTGCGGGGGTGGAGCTGTTTTACATCGGCCTTGCCACTCCGGCTTCAACGGTGGTTCAGATAATAATGTGCCTCGCCTTTTATTTCTATGTTAAAAATGTTAAGGACAAAAGAAGATTTCCCGCGAAAAAGTAAGCAGGGGGAGAATCAGAATGAAAAAAATGAAATTCAAATCCAAACACCTTGTCTTTGAAAGGATTAATGCCGGGGAAATAAGCGCGGCGGGAATTAATCCGACTGACGGCGGTACTGAATGGACTGCTCCTTTCAGAATCACCCTTAAAGCGGAGCCGGAAAAGACCGTAGGCTTTTTTGCCATGGCGGGTGAGCCGGTTAAAGGAGCGGTTCAGGTTAATATCAATATTGAAGAAGAGTATAACTCGGAAGAGTATTGCGGCGAAATCCTTAAAGCGGCTGAGGATTGCGCCTTTTTCAGGCAGGATGTTTATATCATTACCGTTAAAGCCGATTCACCCGCTCTTGCCGCCGCAGTCAACGGCAGAAAATACACTTGCGTTCCCGAAAGCGAAAATCTTTACCGGAAAGATAAGGAACAGCCGCTGTGGATGGCAATTTATATGTGCATGGGCATCGGAATAGGAACAAGTATCGGCAGCGCGGCGGGCAATGTCGGCATAGGAATGTGCTTCGGCATTTCGATAGGTATGCTGCTCGGTATTCTTATTGACAGGCAGGAGAAAAAGCGCCGCGCCGAAATTACCGGAGAAAATGAGTAATAAAGACAAAAACCCCGCGAGGCATTAAGCTTCGCGGGGTTCGTTGTAAAATAACTCAGCCGTTAAGGCCGTTTTCGTCAAAATCAAACAGAGTCTGAAGAGCAATCTCAACACCCTTGGAGATTGTTTCGGGTATAAGGTTGTCTGCCGTGTCAAGCCTTGTGTGATAGTAACGGGCGGGGGCGGGGTCCATGGCAACAAAGCTTACCGAGGGAACACCGGCCTGAGAGGCTGCAGCGGCGTCGCAGGAGCCGAGGGGAATTGCACCGAGGGGAACCTTTTTGCCGCACTTTTCGGCGGCCTTCTGCATAAGCAGGCAGGCGCGCTTGTCGTTCTTGACAAGGCCGTTAAGATCTCTCTCGTAAATCATCATATATTCTTCATCGCGAACGGTGTCAAAGCCGGCATAGAGGGTTTCAACTCCGTCATTGATAAGCTCGGGGTGAGCCTTGAAATATGCCTTTGCGCCGCGAAGGCCGCATTCCTCACCGCCGGTGAGAAGGGCGATAACCTCTGTGTTCTCAAAGCGGATATCGTTGTCGCTTAAGAATTTCATAACGGAGTTTGCAACGAAGCAGCCGCTTAAATCATCGCTTGCGCCGTCAACAAATCTCTTGTTGTTTGTGAAATCATAAAGTGCACCGAAGGCGGGGGCAAATGCAAGCTGGCCGAGGGCAAGGCCCTTTTTGAGCTTGGAGTTTTTGCTTGTGAGTGAAACGGCTGTGGAGGCGATACCGTAGGCGAGGCCTGCAACGGCGTAGCCCGCAACCATAACAACACCCTTGGAGCCGAGCTTGTAGGTGTAGGTCCATTCGGGGGCGGAATCGGTGTGGCCGGAGATGATTATGCGGCGCTTGGTTTCACCCTTTGCCTTGCGAACGGCGATTATGTTGCCGCTTTCCTGCTCGGGGAAAAGCGGGTCAAGGGGCTGCTTGTAAAGTGCAAATTCACCCACAACGCTTGCAAGGGCGGTGCCGACCATGGGAATGGAGGCAAGGGAGAATTTTTTGTTTTTGAAAGCGCCGGCGATGTTGGCGGCGGTGGTGCCGAGAAGAAGGCTGCCCGCGATGGGAACAAAGGCCATAAATGCTCTGGGATGAACCTTAAAGGTTTCTCTTGAAACGGAATCCGCATAGCCGGAGAGTACGCCCGCCATAAACTCCTGGGCGTTTTTCTCTGCCGCGCTGCCGCATTCTCTGGGGCCGAATTCCTTGCAGATGTGAGTTATATTCTCTGCCGCAAAGGTGCCGCAGTTCTTTATCTGCTCGGCGGCGTTATCAACGATTTTTCTGAAATCCATTTTTATCACCTCAAACAATATTTATTTTATTTTACACCATTTTCTTTGGTTTGAAAAGAGTAAAAGTGAAATATTTTTATTTTATGATTTTTACAAAGGCTTTTCTCAGCGGAACTATGACAACGGCGGTTATGGCGGAGTTGATGCCGGCCTTGAGCAGGTTAAACGGAATAATGGCGGGAATCAGCATTGAGGCAACCGCCTTAACACCGGTGCCCATAAAAATGCCGGTGAAAACAAGGTTGAGCGGAATCATAACGGCGGCCATAACAAGCGAGCCGCAGATGAGGGCGACAACAAGCTTTTTGAAGCTTTCGCTTTTTTTGATAATCAGCGAAACGGTTAAAAGCAGCGCGGCGGAGGAAATGAAGTGCATAAGAAAGCCTATCCAGCCGGAGGCGGCGCTGACGGTCAACGCCTGAACAGCCGAGGCTATGAGCAGCACGGCAAGCCCGGTGCCGGGCCCCATTAATATTGCGGAGATAAGCACGGGCACATCCGCCATATCATACTCAAGGAACGGTGCCGAGGGGATAAGCGGAAAGCGGATAAGGTAAACGAGAACCACCGAAACTGCCGCAAGCATTGCCGCCAAAGCGGTTTTAAGCACCTTTTTGTTCATTACTTTAAGCCTCCCTTAAAAAATCAAACGCCCCGAAAGGCTTCGGGGCGTTTAAGCTTTTAATAAGGCTTATCTCTTTCATCCGGACTTGTGTACATAAAGTACATTTACCGTCGGTCACGGAATTTCACCGTGTCGGCCGCCGAAAGCGGTTCGCGGACTTTAAACCGGGTGATTTGTTTTCACACGGTTAACCGCCGGTGGGGATTTTCACCCCGCCCCGAGATTTATTGTCTTTATTATATACTATTCGCGCGGCTTGTCAATAGCGGCACCCAAGATTGACATTTTTGTTCTTTTACTTTATAATATAGGTTTGAAATGAACTAAAAAGGCAGGTATGATTATGAATTTTACTTCGTGCGGCTCCAACGGCGCGGTTGAGGGCTTTTGCATAATAAAAGCAGTTGAAAAAAAGACTACGGCAAAGGGTGCCGCCTATCTTGATATGACAATCAGCGACAAAAGCGGAGAAATGAACGCAAAGCTGTGGGATTACCGCGAGCTTACAATGAAATTCAAGCCCTTTGATTTTGTAAAGGTGCGCGGTACGGTGGTCAGCTTTAACGACGCCGAGCAGTTCCGCATTGAGCGTATCCGCCACGTGCTTGATTCCGATAATGTTAAAATTGAGGATTATGTTGAAAGTGCGGAGTTAAGCGGTGAGGCAATGCTCAGAAGCATAGAAAGAATTGTTGAGGGCTTTGCCGACGAAGAGCTTAAAAAGCTTGTTATTGCCGTTATTGATGAATACCGCGAAAGAATAGTTTACTGGCCGGCGGCGCTCAGGCTTCACCACGCCATTCGCGGCGGCCTGCTGCTTCACACCCTTTCCATTTTAAGGCTTGCCGAGGGCGTGTGCAGGGTATACCCCTATGTTAACAAGGATTTGCTCTATTCGGGCATCATCCTTCACGATATAGCAAAAACAGAAGAGATTAAAACTGCCGAAACCGGAATAGCCTCCGATTACACGGCGCGCGGCAATCTTCTCGGCCACCTTGTTATGGGCGCAATGAATATTGACCGCATCGGCAGGGCAAACGGCATTTCAGAGGAAACATTGACCCTTATTGAGCATATGCTGATTTCTCACCACGGCCAGCCGGAGTTCGGCGCGGCTCAGTTCCCGATGTTCGTTGAGGCGGAGCTTCTTTCGGAGCTTGATTTGCTTGACGCAAGAATGTTTGAAATGAGTAAGGCCGTTGAATCCGTGGGCAGCGGAGAATTTACCCCCAGGCAGTGGGCACTTGATAACCGCAAGCTTTACAACCACGGCAGGGGCGGCGAAGTGAGAATAAACATTGAGAGTGAGGAGCAGTAATGAGCGACTGGACTGAAATAAAAATCACCGTTCCCACGGCGGAGGCCGACAGGGCGGGGGATATTGCAAATATGGTGGTTCCCTACGGTATTTACATTGAGGATTACAGCACCCTTGAAGAAGAGGCTATGGAGATAGCGAGATTTGACATTATTGACGAGGAGCTGCTTGCAAAAGACAGAACCCGTGCAATAGTTCACATCTATATTTCACCCGAGGCAAACCCCGCCGAGGCGGTGGCTTTCCTCACCGAGCGCTACACGGCTGAGAATATTGACTATTCAATAGATGAAAGTATCTGCCGCAACGCCGATTGGGAAAATAACTGGAAAAAGTATTTTAAGCCGATGCCCGTGGGCGAAAAGCTGCTTATCCGCCCCGTGTGGGAGGATGAATTTGAAGCGGACGGCAGAGCGGTGCTCAACCTTGAACCCGGCCTTGCCTTCGGCTCCGGCACACACGATACCACCCGTCTTTGCCTTGAAGCGCTTGAAAGATATGTTGCCCCCGGCAAAACGGTGCTTGATATCGGCTGCGGCAGCGGAATACTTTCGGTTGCCTCAATGCTGCTCGGCGCCTCTCACGCCGAGGGAGTTGATATTGACGCCCTTGCGGTTAAAACGGCAAAGGAAAACGGAGTTAAAAACGGCTTTGCCGAGCCTGAGCTTAAATATGTTGAGGGCAATTTAACCGATAAAATAAGCGGTAAATTCGATGTGGTTGTTGCCAACATCGTTGCTGATATCATAATAAAGCTTTCGGCGGATGTTAAAAGCTTTATGGTACCGGGCGCGGTGTTCATCACCTCCGGCATTATTCTGCCGAGGGAGGAAGAGGTGCTTGCCGCCTTTGCCGAAAATTCACTTGAGGTTATTGAGCGCAGGGAAAGCGGCGGCTGGCTCTGCTTTGTAACAAAGGCCAAATAATTCAAAGGGAGAGTACAAAATGAAAAAGATTATTTCAGCGGTTCTTTCGGTAATTATGCTTATCGGTGCTGTTTCGTTGGGCTTATATGCCTCGGCTGAGGGCAGCGACCTTTGTTTTGCCGTTGCAAGCGACCTTCACTACAATGTACCGAGTGAAGAGCTTGAAACCAATATCCCCGATGACCCTATTTTCTGGTATGCAAACAGGCGCTGTGCCATGGAGGATGAAAGCGGCTTTATCATTGATGAATTTCTGAATCAATGCGCAGAAAACGATGATATAAAGTATGTGCTTATCTCCGGCGACCTTGCCGATAACGGAAAAACCAAAATTGAGGAGCATGAGGCTGTTGCCGCAAAGCTCAGGGCCTTTGAGGAAAAGACGGGTAAGGATGTTTTCGTTATCAACGGCAACCATGATGCCAGCCTTAACGAGGGTGACACCCAGTTTGCCGATTTCAAACGCATTTATGCCGATTTCGGCTATGACAAGGCACTTGAAGCACTTCGCGACGATTGCTCCTACACCGCAAACCTCGGCGAAAAATACCGCCTTATTGCTCTTGATTCATGCAGCGAATCACAATCCACCGAAGACGGTATGACAAAGGAAAAAATCGAATGGGTTCACACTCAGGCGGATAAGGCTTATGCCGACGGCAGATATCCCATACTTATGATGCACCACAATCTGCTTGACCATATGCCTCTTCAAAGAATTTTAAGCCACGATTTCATAATCCGCAATCACCTTGCAACGGCTGAAAAATTCGCCGATTGGGGAATCAAGGTGGTTCTTACCGGCCACGAGCATTGCGGCGACGCAGCATCATTTACAAGCGCACTCGGCAATGTTATTACCGATTATGCCACAACCTCGCTCACCATGTATCCCCTCGCTTACAGAGTGTTCAGCTTTACCGAGGAAGAAATAAAGTACGAATCAAAGAGCATTGAAAGCATTGACTGCGACGCCCTTGCCGATACCGTTGCGGGCTATACCGATGAACAGCTTTCACTTATGAAGGCCGATTTAACGACTTATTCAAAGGAGTTCCTTAAGGCCGGCATAAAGCTCCGCCTCGGCAAAGGCCTCAGAATGGAAGAGATAGGCGTTGAGGAATCGAGCCCGTTTTACGGCCTTGTTTACACAGCTGTTACCGGGCTGACCGATATTCTTGAAATGCCGCTTTACGGTGAAAACAGCGTTCAGCAGCTTGCAAAGACCTACAACATTGATATCCCCGACAGCAGCTACAAAACCGGCTGGGATCTTGCAGGTGAGCTTGTGGCGGCCCACTATGCCGGCAGCGAAAAGTTTGATTTAGACAGCACCGAGGTTCTCATTCTTCTCAGAACGGTTGACCTTATTCTGCTTGACGACCTTTCAAGCGTTAATGATGAAGTGTTCTTCAAGGCCGCAAACTATGTGTTCACTCTTTTCGGCACCGACGGCATTGCAAAGGAGCTTACAAGGCTCGGCACCGACACCTTCGGCCCCGTAACGGCAGGTGAATATTTCCTGCTTGCCATCGCTTCACCTCTGCTTTACAAGTTTGCCTGTGATTCGGATAATGTTGACGATAATAACGGCACAATCGCAGGTTACGGCACGGTGAATACCGCTCAGAAAGTTCAGAATGTTTTTGCCAACATTTCAAACATCATTTCCGTTATCGTTAAATATTGCTCCATTATTTTCGGCTATCTTTCAAGAATACTTTCAATAGGAAAATAATATCAGCCATGTTTCCCCGGCGTTCGGCGCCGGGGAGATTTTTAATTATACTTGAACTGTTCATATTTGACTGCTATAATTGAATCAAGCTAAGGAGGCAATTAATATGAAATTCAAAAAATTTGCGGCTGTTTTTCTTGCCGCTTTAACCGTTCTGTGCATTTTCGGCGCCTGCGGAAAAAACACGGGCGATTCACCCAAAAAGGTTGAAGTAAATCTGCCAAGCAAAAAAATAGCGGTGCTTGTTGCGCCGGCAGAGGAATATCCCGAGGATTATGCCGCGGCGCAGGAGCTTGCCAAAGCTTACCCCGAAACGGTAATCGTTAAAGAATACCCCGATTCAAGAAAGCTTGTGGCGGGCGATTCACAGATAATTAAGCTTTCCGCCGAGCTTGCGGGTGATGCAGATGTCGGCGCGATTGTTTACGCCCGCGCCACGGAGTTTACAAACTATGCCATTGCAAGGGCAAAAAGCATCAACTCTCAGATTGTTACCGTTGCTCTGGAGCCTGAGGATAAACTTTCTTCCGTTGCAGGGGCGGCAAGCCTTGTCTTGGCCTGCGACTGGCAGGCGGCGGCAAAAGATATGATTCAGGCGCTCAAAGCTGCGGGCGCGAAGGATTTTGTTTATTTAAGCTTTGACCGCCACCTCGGAAACGAGCTTGTTGAGGAGCAAAAGAATTATTTCAAGGCTGCGTGCTCCGAAAACGGCGTGAATTTTGTGGAGGATAAGTGCTTTGACCCGACCCGTGCCGAGGGCTTTAACAAGGCTCAGCTTGTTATCAAAGAAAAGTTTGCGGCGCTTGAAATGAACAATAAAATCAAGCCCGGCAAATCGGCGTTTTTCTGCACCGACTCCTCTGTTCAGAAGCTCATTGCCGACCTTGCCGCCGAAAAGGGATATATTTATATTTCGCCCAATTTCCCGAGCGTGTTCGGCGGAGCGGCTGAAAAATACGGCCTTAAGCCCGCAGATACGGGTTATAACGCCGCCGATTTTGCAAAGCAGCTTTCCGCTGCCGTTAAGGCGGATAAAGAGAATAAGGGAACCTTCGGCTATTACGGCAAAAATCTTATGAGAAGCCTTGTTTTCGGCGCGTTTTACTGCACGGTTGATATCCTCAACGGCGGAGCAGGCGACACCGGGAGCGTTGTTAACCGCCTCGGCGAAGCCTTAGGTTCATCCGCAGCCGCCGGAATCTACGGCGCATATGATAATGTTTTCACGGCTTATGAAAAGGGATTTGAAATAATAAAATAAGACGATAAAATTTATGGGTCTGCCGCACATTGATTTTCTCAATTTGCGACAGACCCATTTTTCGGTTGTGATTTTGGCCTCCCTCGGGGGAGGTGCCGCTTTAAGCGGCGGTGGAAGTTCTCACTTTTTACCCCCTCAGTCTGCTTCGCAGACAGCTCCCCACAGGGCGCCTTTAAATTCGTAAAATTAATATTCTTTTTGTGTTGGGCAAGCGGACTGAAATTTTCCGTATTCTTATTTGACAAGCAAAACCCCGCGAAGTTTATCAAACTTCGCGGGGCACTTCTTTGAAACAAGCGATTTGCTGATGTGGCCGCCGGGGCTCACGAACAGCATAATGATTGAAGAAATAAAGGCAATGATTTTTGTGAATATTCCGCTCATTGTAA
>JAZUJM010000209.1:0-3772 GCA_045642785.1 Acutalibacteraceae bacterium
CTGCCGCCGCCGATAAGCGGAATTGTTTTCTTTTTGCCGGTGGTGAGCATTAACCCCGCCTTCATTAAGCGGCAAAGGATAACCGCCATACAGTCGGGGTAGGAGGATTCGGGATTTTCGTGCTTGCCGGATTCGCTTGACCATTTGCCCGCAAGCACCTCAAGGGCGTCAACGCCCTCTTCCTGAAAGCGCTTGCAGTAATAAACGCCGTCAATAAGGGAAATACCGCCGTCGGTGCCCTGCTCGATTACCGAAAGCTTGACTATAATCGCAAAATCCTTGCCGCAGAGCTCGCGGATTCTTCTGATTATGTTAATGTGAAAACGAACACGGTTTTCGCGGCAGCCGCCGTATTCATCGGTTCTTATGTTTGCGGTGGAGGATAAAAACTGCTGGCCGAGGTAATAGCCCACGCTGTGAAGCTCTATTCCGTCAAAGCCCGCTTTCTTTGCCCTGAGTGCCGCCTGAGCGTATTTTTCCTCAATCTCTTTTATCTCTTTCACGGTGAGCTCACGCGGCGTTTCGTTGCCGAGACCCATCATAAACGAATAGGGCATTGCCACGGCGCTGGGGCCCACGGGCTGAGCGCCGATTATTGCGCGGCGTGCTCCGCGCCCCGTGTGTGAAATCTGCAAAAATGCCTTTGCGCCGCCGTCATGTATAACATCGGCAAGCTGCTTCATGCCGGGGATATATTTATCATCATCAATCACAAGCATACCGTTTGTATTAAGGCCGAGCGGTGTATCAACGCAGGTAACCTCAACAATTATTGCACCAACGCCGCCGTTTGCTCTTTCGGCATAGTGATTGAGCACTGCTTTATTGACAAAGCCGTTGTCGGACTGGCTCATTCCCATTGCAGCCATAACCGTTTTGTTGCGGATTTCAACATTTCCTATTTTGGCGGGGGACAGAAGATGAGGGTATTTATTATTCATTTTCAATTGCTCCTTTTTACTTTTTCTTTCCCGAAAATCAGCATATCACAAAATAACCCCGACGGCAATATATATTATAAAAATATACCACTTTATTTGGTTGAATTATTCCCGAAATATGCTAAAATACAGATGAAAACCAATGGGAGGGAATCGAAAATGAGCGAAAGATATGTCATTACCGATTTCGGTGTTCAGGCGGACTGCGGCACCCTGCAAACTGCCGGAATTCAGCATGTTTTTGATATGTGCCGCGAAAACGGAGGCACGGTGGTGATTCCGAAGGGCAGCTTTAAAACCGGCGGGCTGAGAATGTGGTCAGACACAACCCTTTACCTCCAAAGCGGTGCAAGGCTTATCGGTTCGGATAAGTGCGAGGATTATGAGGTGTTTGAGGTTCCGGAGGGTGTGGAGCTGCGCACCGATATGGAAATGATAACTCAATATTACAAAAACCGCCCGTGGAAGGAATACCGCAGGGCGATTATCTCGGTTTACGGCGGGGAAAACATAACCGTTATCGGCGAAGAGGATTCACTTATTGACGGTGATGACTGTGCAGACCCGAATGGCGAAGAGGGGTACAGAGGCCCCCACGGCTTTATGATAACCAATGTTAAAAATATTACCCTTTCCGGCTACACAATAGCGAACTGCGGCAATTTTATGCACCAGATAGATAACTGCAGGAATATCACGATGAAAAATATTACCTGCCTCGGCGGCTCCGACGGGGTGCACCTGCATTGCTGCAAAAATATTCTTATTGAGGATTGCCGCTTTTACACCGGGGATGATTGCATAGCCGGCATAAATATGGAAAACCTTACGGTAAGAAACTGCGTTATGAACACCTCCTGCGATATTTTCCGCGCCGGGGGCTGCCACTTCCTTATTGAAAACTGCCGTATGTTCGGCCCGGGCGAATATCCTCACAGAATGACGGTGGTGCAAAACAGAGGCACCGACGCCGTGAGAGATAAAAGCAACACCCTGCCGAAGGAGCAGGGCAGGCACAATCTTTACGGAGTTTTTCTGCATTTTGCAAGCATCAATCATCCGAACCCGGAGCCGTTTCACGACATTGTTTTCAGAAACTGTACGGTACAAAATGCGGAGTATTTTTTATATTATGAGGCGGACAGCGAAGTGCTTCAGACCGGAACATATCTTAAGGATATAACGCTTGAAAATGTCAGCTTCACGGGACTTAAAAAAGCATCAATGGTTAAGGCGAGCGAAAAAGAACCGCTCACCGTTTTTTTGAAAAATGTAACCGCCGGGTTCAGGGAGGGTGCGGATGATGCTTCACTCTTTGACGGCAAAGACGAGAATACAAAAATCATAATCAGCTGAAAGGGGAACACGGAAAATGAAAATTCTGTTCTTGGGCAACAGCATAACAAGGCATATGCCGAAAACCGAAATAGGCTGGGACGGCGACTACGGAATGGCGGCAAGCTGCCCCGAAAACGACTATGTTCACAGAGTTTGTGCAATGCTTGAAAAATGCGGAAAGCATATAATCTTCAAGGCGGAAAATGTTTCCGGGTTTGAGGTTAATCCGGGCGCGCAAGCACTTGAAGCGGTGAAAAAGCTTTGCTCTTTCGGAGCGGATATTGTTGTTATCAGAATCGGCGAAAATGTTGCAAGCGAAAAGGCGGAGGCCTTTGCAAAGTATTTTCCCGATTTTATTGAGCTGTTTAAAAACTCAGCCGTGTTTGTTGTTTCAAGCTTCTGGAAACAGCCGATAATCGAAAAAATAACAAGGGATTGCGCCGAAAAATGCGGGGTTCACTTTGTTTCGCTTGAAAGCGTGCAGGGCGATGAATATAAGGCGCTGGGAGAATTTGAACATGACGGGGTAGCTGCTCACCCTTCGGACAAGGGGATGAACGCCATTGCGGAAAAAATCTTTGACGCCATTGAGAAAACCGGCGTGCTTTCGGCGCCCGTTATTCCGCAGTTTAATGACGAATGGAGCGAAAAGACCGATTACGATGTAACCGTTGACGGGCGAAAGATAAAATGCCACCGGTGCAGAGATTCAAAGATGCCTTTTAACACCGTGTGGCCCGGGCATCAGCGCCCGATTGAGCAGACACAGGTTGATTCTTTCATTTCGTTTGATATGGATTCCCCGGCGGACATCCGCGTTAAGCTTGCACGCAGGCCCCGGGATATTTCAATCCGCCCGCTAAGCGAAAAGGTTGAATACGAGGCGCTCGGCGATACCGTTTATTTCACAATAAAAAAGCCCGGACAATATACCTTTGAGGTTGACGGCAGGCACAATATTCTTCACATTTTCGCCAACCCGAAGCAGTTTTTTGAAGCGGAAAACGCTACATATAAATTTGAACACGGCATTTTCAATGCGGGAAAGCTTCGGCTTAAAAGCAATGAGAGCGTGTATATCGGCGCAGATGCCGTTGTATACGGTGAAATCAGCAGCGCCGACAGCGAAAATATCCGCATTTTCGGCAGAGGAATACTTGACGGCTCCAAATACCCGAGAAGCACGGGCGGCTGCGAAATAGGCGGCGACGGCCTGATAAACTTTGCAAGGTGCAAAAATGTTACCGTTGACGGTATCATTCTTCGCGATTCCTGCATGTGGACCGCCACTTCAATCAACTGTGTCGGCCTTGAATTCAGAAATGTCAAGGTAATAGGTATGTGGCGCTACAATTCCGACGGCTTTGACTTCGTAAACAGTCAGAATGTTCATGTTTCCGACTGCTTCCTGCGAACCTTCGATGACGGCATTGTGCTGAAGGGTCTGCGCGAGCCCAAAAAAGAAGTTGAAAAAATGAACCTGGAGAATTACC
>JAZUJM010000210.1:0-9622 GCA_045642785.1 Acutalibacteraceae bacterium
GTATATGGGCAAGCTTGATATCGACAGCGTGATGAATGCCCTTATTGACGGCGGGTACACATCCCGCGGCGGATATTTCACCTTTGAGTGCGACAACATCATTTCCTCTGACAGCCGCAGGGATGAAAGATTCCCTCGCAGGGCGGGCGATGTTACCCTGCAATTAAAAAAAGCGGCAGTAACTTTCCTTTATGAGATAGGGAAAGCAATACTTACCGCTTATGATTTGTTTGAGGATTAATAACGCACTGTTTCGGCTTTGCCCGGGAAAACAACGGTGAGTTCAATGTTTTTCGGGGCTTTAACGAAGCAGGTGCTCATATCCTTTTTAACGCTTACTTCAATTTTACCGCTTTTGGTAACAATACTGCCGGCAACATCGCCGGTGAGTTCATTTGCAAAGGGCGAAACGGTTATTTTTTCAAATGCCGTTGAGCCCTTTTCCTGCTTTATGCCGAGCAGGCAGAAGAACAGATATTTTACCGCGCTGCCGAACATCGGGTGTGACATTGAGCGCGGTTCGTTCCACTCTTCCCAAAGGGTGGTTGCGCCGCTGTTCATCATAAAGCCGAATGAGGGGTATTCCTCACGGGCGAGGAACGAAAACGCTTCGGAAACAAAGCCGTTTTCGCACAGTGTTTTTACAACAAGGTCGGTGCCGAAAATGCCGGTGTCAAGCTTATCGTTCCTGATGTGCTCAACAAGATTTGCAAGGGTTCTTTCGTCACCGAGGCCGATATCAACCGCAAAGGCGTTTGCGCTGTTGAGGTTGCCGGCAAAATCGCCCGTTTCGGGGTTAAAGTAATTTTTGATTAATGCTTCGGCCTTTATGCTCCTTATTTTAAGGAGCTTTTCTTTTTCTTCGCCCCTGCCTATCAATTCGCAAAGCTCAACCATTCTGTCTATTGTGCGGATGTAAAAATAATTGTTGACAAAGGGCTCCGGAATTTCCGGCCTTGCGGCGTGAACCGTGTGCGGGGTGCACCAGTCGCCGAGGCACCATTCATCGCCCTGGTCGCTCACAACAAGGTCGTTTTCGCTGTGGGCTTCAAGGTAATCAAAATAGTGAAGCATTTTGTCAAAATTTGCTTTGAACGGCTCAATATCGCTGAACATCTTATAAAAGACATAGGGCACCTCCGCTATCGCGCAGCCCCAGCCGCCGGGGCCGCCGCCGGAGTGAACATAGGGCGCGGTGTACTGAATGTGGCCGGATTTGATATCCTGACAGTCGCTTATATCCTCAATCCATTTGCGGTAGAATTTTTCGCTGTCAATGTTGAGCATTGCCGCTTCGCAGGTCAGCTGACCGTCACCCGTGTAGCCTCTTCTTTCAAGGTGGGGGCAGTCGGAGGGGATACCGGCGTGCATATTGCAAAGCTGAGTTCTGATATAAGCCTCATAAAGCCAGTTTAAAACCTTGTTTTCGCATTTGAATTCAGAGGTCTGTTTAACATCGGAGTGAATCACATCACAGCGGATGTTTTCAGCCCCGGCGCTGATTGAGAAAAATCTGAATGCGTGCCAGGTGAAAAGCAGGCGGTACTCCCTGCCGGAGCCGTCGCAGATAAAGCTTGCCTGCTGGCCGTGATGATTCTTTTCGCTTAAATTTCCGCTTTCGTCAAGCCATTCGGAAACCTTTATTTCTATTTCTTTTCCGCTTTCGGGGCAGGTGAAAACCACGGTGCCGGTTATGTTTTCGCCCGCGTCGTAAATATCAAGCCCGTTTGCCGTGCTGATTTTTCGGGGGCTGATTTTTCTGATAACCTTATCATTGGGGCAATCGGCAATGAAATACTCCGTTTCGGGCAATTCGGCAATAACGCAGGGCATAAGCGCCGCTTCGTCAACCTTTGAAAAATCGCTTAAGGTGAAATCCTGCTTTTCGCCCTTGGTGAAGCGGTATTCGGTGAGCGGGCCGCCGAACCATTTTGTGTTTTCACTGCTCACAAATTCGTTTTCGCCGTTGACTATGCGGAAGCAGGCAACGCACCTGTCGGAGTAGTTGGCATACCAGCCGGGGCCGGTGAAAACCGCAACGGTGTTTTCTCCCCCGGCAACATAATCGGAAATATCGTATTTTTCGGCATAAATCCTGCTGTTCATTTTTTCATCATAGAGCACCTTGCAGGCAAGCTTGTCATATTCGTGATAGAAGCTTGTAACCGGGGCGAAAATATCTTCGCCCACTCTTTTGCCGTTTATGAAAAGATAAAAGAAACCGAGCCCGGTAACGGTTATTTCGGTGCTTTCGGCCTTGTTAACCGTAAATTTATCAAAGAACACGGGAGAAACGCAGGGCTTGCCCGCACTTACGAATTTTGCCGCGCCGAAAATTTCACTTTGCCTCATAACACATTCCTCCGAATATAAAATGATAAATATATTTTACATAATAAAATAACGCGGGTCAATAAAAAACGAAGAAAAATCGGTTGACTTAAAGTGAAAAAAACATTAAAATTAAACAGAAAGCGAGGCGTTATTATGAATTATATCGGTATTGATCTCGGCACCTCGGCTGTTAAGCTTTTGCTTGTTGATGAAAAGGGCGATATTCTTAACAGCGTTTCGGCGGAATATCCGCTGTATTTTCCGCAAAACGGCTGGTCGGAGCAAAATCCGGAAGATTGGTGGAAAGGCGTTTTAACCTGCCTGCCGAAGCTTCTGGAGGGGAGCGCCCCGGCTCTTGTCTGCTCAATAGGCACCGGCGGCCAGATGCACGGCCTTGTTGCCCTTGATGAAAATGATGAGGTTATCCGCCCCGCCATTTTGTGGAATGACGGCAGAACCGAAAAGCAGGTGGAATATCTCAATGAAGTAATCGGCAGGGATAAGCTTTCCGCTTACACAGCCAATATTGCTTTTGCCGGGTTTACCGCGCCGAAGCTGCTGTGGATGAAAGAGAATGAACCGCAGAATTTCAGCCGCATTTCCAAAATAATGCTGCCGAAGGATTACATTGTATATAAGCTCACGGGGGTTCACTCCTGCGATTATTCCGATGCCTCCGGTATGCTTTTGCTGGATGTTGAAAACAAATGCTGGTCAAAGCAGATGCTTGATATCTGCGGTGTTGCCGAAAATCAGCTTCCGCGCCTTTATGAAAGCTATGAAGCCGTGGGAACCGTCAAAGCGGAGATTGCCGATAAATTCGGCCTGGGTAAAGTAACCGTCGTTGCCGGAGCGGGGGATAACGCCGCGGCGGCAATCGGCACGGGCACGGTGGGCGAGGGCAAATGCAACATTTCGCTCGGCACCTCCGGCACGGTGTTTATTTCTTCCGAGCGCTTCGGGGTTGACAACAACAACGCACTTCACTCCTTTGCCCATGCAGACGGCAGATTTCACCTTATGGGCTGTATGCTTTCCGCCGCCTCCTGCAACAAGTGGTTTATGGAGGATATTCTTCGTGATGAAGATTTTGCGGGCGCCCAAATCAAAATAGCCGAAGATAAGCTCGGCAAAAACAATGTGTATTTTCTGCCCTACCTTATGGGTGAAAGAAGCCCGATAAACGATGTTCTCGCACGCGGAACCTTTACCGGGATGACCCTTGACACCACGCGTGAGGATATGCTGCTTGCCGTTCTGGAGGGCGTGGCATTCGCCATACGCGACAGCTTTGAAAAGGCAAAGGCACTCGGAATAAAGATTGAGGCGAGCAACATCTGCGGCGGCGGCGCAAAAAGTGCGCTGTGGCAAAGGATAATCGCAAATGTGCTCAACATCCGCCTTGATAAGGTTAAAACAGAGCAGGGCCCGGGCTACGGCGGGGCGATTCTTGCAATGATAGGCACGGGCAGATTTGCAAATGCCGATGAAGCGTGCAGCGAGCTTATTGAAATTTCATCCTCGGTTTACCCCGAAAAAGAGCTTGCGGCGCTTTATGATAAAAAATATGAAAAATTCAAAAAGCTTTACCCCGCGTTAAAACCCGTTTTCGCACAGCTTGCAAAGGAGGAATAAAAATGAGCGAAATTTTCAAAAACATTCCCGAGATAAAATATGAGGGAGCAAACAGCAAAAATCCGTTCGCGTTCAAGTTTTACGACCCCGAAAAGGTAATCCTCGGCAAAAAGATGAAGGAGCACCTGCCCTTTGCCATGGCCTGGTGGCACAACCTGGGCGCTGCCGGCACCGATATGTTCGGGCGCGACACGGCAGATAAATCCTTCGGCGCCGAAAAGGGCACCATGGCTCACGCAAAGGCAAAGGTTGACGCGGGCTTTGAATTTATGCAGAAGCTCGGAATCGAATATTTCTGTTTCCACGATGTTGACCTTGTTCCCGAGGATGAGGATATCAATGTTACCAACGCAAGGCTTGACGAAATCTCCGACTATATTCTTCAAAAGATGAATGAAACCGGTATAAAGTGCCTTTGGGGCACGGCGAATATGTTCTCCAACCCCCGCTTTATGAACGGCGCGGGTTCAACAAACAGCGTTGATGTTTTCTGCTTTGCCGCGGCGCAGATTAAAAAAGCACTTGATTTAACCGTTAAATTCGGCGGCAAGGGCTATGTTTTCTGGGGCGGCAGAGAGGGCTATGAAACCCTGCTTAACACCGATGTCAAGTTTGAACAGGAGAATATAGCAAAGCTTATGCACCTTGCGGTTGATTACGGCAGAAAGATTGGCTTTAAGGGCGATTTTTACATTGAGCCCAAGCCGAAGGAGCCGATGAAACACCAGTATGATTTTGACGCCGCAACGGCAATCGGCTTCCTCAGACAGTATGGCCTTGATAAGGATTTCAAGCTTAACATTGAGGCCAACCACGCCACCCTTGCCGGGCACACCTTTAACCATGAGCTCAGAATCTCCGCAATAAACGGAATGCTCGGCTCAATAGATGCCAACCAGGGCGATTATCTGCTCGGCTGGGATACCGATGAATTCCCCTTTGATGTTTATGAAGCGGCTATGTGTATGCTTGAGGTCATAAGGGCGGGCGGCCTTACCGGCGGCTTTAACTTTGACGCCAAGAACCGCCGCCCCTCAAATACCTATGAGGAAATGTTTGAGGGCTATATTCTCGGTATGGATACCTTTGCACTCGGCTTAATAAAGGCTGCGGCAATTATCGAAGACGGCAGAATAGATGAATTTGTAAAGAACAAGTATGCTTCATTTGAAACCGAACTCGGCAAAAAAATCCGCTCGGGTGAGGCAACTCTTGAAGAGCTTGCAGAATATGCCGCAAAGCTTAAGAATGCCGAAACTCCCGCCTCCGGCAAGCAGGAAAAGCTTGAAAGCATAGTAAATCAGATAATGTTCTCATAAACACCCGAAAGTGAAACGGGGCTGTGACGAATCTTTCGTCACAGCCCCGTTTTGGACTTTCATTATTTGTTTTTTGTCAGATAAGCTGCTGTTCGTTTATCATCAGTTTGAATTGCAAGCCGAGCTTTTCGGCGGCTTTACGGCACAGAATCATTCTGCTTAAAAAGATTTCAAAGTAATCCATTACCGAGCCGTATCTTGTATCAACGGTCAGTTTGAGCTTTATCAGAGTGTGAGCCTCGTTGATTTTAAGCTCAGCTTTTGTTACGGAATAATTTACCCTGTCGTGAATGTCAAATACGGACATATCCACATTGCGGACCCTGCTTCTGCGAACATCGGATTTGTCCGCAAGAATCAGCGCCGCCGCAACCTCGTTGACGGGCTGCCCCGTTCCTTCATCGTGATTGCCGATGGCGGTTGTGATAGTTGCGATTTCATCCGCCGGGAAGCCCATTTTATCAAGAATGCGAAAAGCCATTACCGCACCGCTCTGGCTGTGCTCTATGCGGTTAACAAGGTTGCCTATATCGTGAAGATAACCGGCAATTTTAGCCATTTCAACGGTTCTTGCGGGGTAACCGAGCTCCTCCAAAATATACCCTGCCTTTTCCGATGCAATGGTAAGGTGAGGAAAACAATGCTCCGTTAAGCCGAGAGCCGAAAGAGATTCATCCGCACGGATAATATAGGTTCTGATTGCTTCATCTTTTTTTATTTCTTCATATGTCATTTTTATATCCTCCGCCCCGGGGAAAATCAAAATCACCGCTGCTCTGCCGCAATGGCTGATTTCATATATTCCTCATTGTTAATTGAATATTTTTTATCTGAATGAACTTACCGTGAAAGTGCGGCTTTATTCCGCCTCGGCGAAGCCTCTGTACTCGTTTAAGAACCATTCGGCGGTTTTCAGGAAATAGAAGTTCGGCTTTCCGTCTTTGAATGATACGGTTGCGGTAAAATTGCCGAGGTAATCGTCGGTAATAAAACAGCGAAGAATCAGCTTGCACGGCTCATCCCAGACCCCTGCCGTGTGGCAGCGGTAGCCCCTGCCGAGCGGTTTGTCTATTATTTCACCGGCATAGTGCGTTTCGGGGAAAACGGAATCATCAAAGAAACCGAGTCCGAAGGTGATTTTTCTTTCTCCCCTCGGGGTGCCGAGGGTCATGGCTCCGTTTTCCTTGTCAAAATCAAAGCGAACCGAGCTTATCTCCATGCGGTTCGGCTTCATTTTAAATTCTTTGCCGTTTATTTCATTTTCAAGAACCGAATGTGCCGTGCCGCGCGGGAGCGGCATTTTAAGCAATTTGTATGCTTCTTCAAGTGATTTTCTGCCGTTTTCATCCTCCGGCAAAGGGCTATCGGCGGCGGTGTTTAAAACAAAGCGTTCAAGGCTTTCAAATATAACATCCCGTGCGCCGTCGTTGCCCTGGTCATCGGAAATACAGCAGAAAAGAAGATCCTTTTCCGGCACAAAAATCGAAAGCTGATTGCCCATGCCGAGGAAGGCATAGCCGAGCTTTGTCACCCAGATCTGATAGCCGTATCCGTAGCCTCCGTAATAGCTGAAATCGTTGTTGGTTTCGTTTGAAATCTGCTTTTTGGTTGCCTCTTTTACATAATCCGCGGGAATACATTGAGTGCCGTCAGGTGCCTTGCCGCCGTCAAGGAAAAGCTGAGAGAATGAGGCCAATTCCCTGAGTGAGCACAGCACACCGCTGCCGCCCCATGAGATTCCCTCCGGCGCCTTAACGCAGCGGGGAGCCTTTTCCCAGCCCGCAAATTTAAGGGCTTTTTCATAAAGATATTCCTCAAACTGCTTGCCGGTTACGGTGTAGATAATTGCATCAAGCACAAGGGTTGCGCTTGTGTCATAGTTGAACAGGGTGCCGGGGCGGTGTGAGGGCGCGGTGTTGAAAAATGTTTTTGTCCAGTCCTCCGCGCCGATATAATATGTTGTTTCATTAAACGGGGTTGCCATCATAAGCAGGTCGCGGATGGTTGCCTCCTTAATCTCTTCCGGCATATCGGCGGGGCACCTTTCGGGGAAAAAGGTGCACACTCTGTCATTAAGTGAAATTTTGCCCTCGCCGGCAAGTATGCCGATTGCGGCGGAGGTGAAGGATTTGCTTACAGAATACATTCTGTGCTTTGAATCAACGCCGAATTCGGGGGAGTAAGCCTCGGCAATCTTTTTGCCGTGCCTTAAAATAATAAATCCGTGCATATTGTTCCGCGCCGCGGCTATTGTGTTAATCATTTCGGCAATTCCCTTTGATGAAATGCCGAGGGATTCGGGTGAATATAAGGTTTCAAGCATTATTTGTATCTCCTTTTATTTTTTAATAACGGTTATTCCGCCGGTTTTGAAAATACTGTTTTCGCTTATTTCTCCGCGCACGCAGGAGAGGGGATAAATATTGGTGTGCCTGCCGATTACCGTGCCCGGGTTAAGAACGCTGTTGCAGCCCACCTCAACATAATCGCCGAGCATTGCGCCGAATTTTCTCAGCCCGGTTTCAACCTTTTTATCACCGCTTTTAACGGTGACATTTGTTTTATCCGATTTAACATTGGAAGTGACGGAGCCTGCGCCCATATGGGATTTGTAGCCGAGAATACTGTCGCCGACATAGTTGAAATGCGGCACCTGAGTTTCATCAAAAATAACGGCGTTTTTAACCTCTGCCGAGTTGCCGATTACACAGCCCTTGCCGATAAGTGCGCTGCCGCGGATAAAGGCGCAATGGCGAACCTCGGTACCCTCGCCGATAATGCAGGGGGCGCCTATATAAGCGGTGGGCGCGATTACGGCCTTTTTGTGAACCCACACATTTTCGCTTGTTTCGTCATATTCGTTTTTATCAAGCGTTTTGCCGACGGAAATAATCATATCCTTTATTCCCTTTAACGCCTGCCACGGGTATTCAAAGCCTTTAAGATAATCACCCGCAAGGCTGTGCTCAAAATCAAAAAGCTCGTTTGTTTTGTACATAACGCCTTACCCCTTTATTTCGGATTTTTTGCGTTACTGCCCGACAGGCAGCTGCTTCATTATTATATTATACCATTATGTAAATGTTTTTTCAATAAAAAAACAGGGCACCGTTTTTTGACGGTACCCTGAAAATGTAATCTGTATATTATTCCTTCGCTTTTGCGTTTTCTTCACGGTAGAAGAATGCGCCGACAGCCATAATAACGGCCGCAACAATTATGAAGCCCACATTCTTTATTCCGTGAGCGGCAATGGCGGCATAGATGAAAAGGCACGCACCGCCGATTGAAAGCACGGGCATAATGAATCTTTTGAAGAAGCCGAACTCCTTGCCTTTTACCATAAGCATAATGTAAACGGGGATATAGAAGGCATAAACGCAGATAAGGGGGAGCTCGGTGGAATCGAACATAAACATACCGGCTATTCCGTCAAGGGCAGACAGCTCGGTGAGGTTTGCCATAAAGAAGTAGAAAAGCCAGAAGCCGTTGAAGGCAAGGGCTATCATGGAAGCGTTGGAGGGCATTTCGGTTGCTTCATCAAGCTTTTCAAGGAATTTGGGGGCGGGGCCGTGATTTCTTGCGGCAAGGGAGTAGAAGCCTCTGTCGCAGGCAAGGGTAAGGCCGTTAAGAGTGCCGAGGCAGGAAATGGCGATGAAAACTGTGAGAATAGTGCCCGCTATGTTGCCGAACATTGACTGGAAGGCAATCTTTGCGCCCTTTGATTCGGCGGCGGTGGGAAGAAGGTCCTCTGTTTTGATTGCGCCGGAAATGCCGATATAATAGAACATATAAATAAGAACAACAACCAGTGTGCCGAAAACAAGGGCTCTGGGAAGGTTCTTTTTGGAATCCTTAAGCTCGGAGTTGATGGAGGTTGCGATTACCCAGCCTTCGTATGCGAAAACCGAGGTGCAGATGCCGGGAAGAATGAGCGAGGTTGAAAGTCCCTGCCTTGCAACGGGAGTGTAGGAGAGAATGTTGCCTTCGGCATCGGCAACTGCCTGAACCACATTGCCCATATTTGCGGAAAGGATGCCCTTGCTGATACCGTAAACGGTGCCGACAACCGCAAGAAGAAGCAGGGGGATAAGCTTGATAACAGTCATTGAAACCTGAAGCTTGCCCGCAAGCTTGGGGGACATGGTGTTTATAACATAGGCCATAATAAGGTAGAAGCCCGCAAGGGTCATAACCTGAGCGGAATCGGCGCTGAAGCCGAAAATATCCATGGTGTATCTTGCCGAAAGCCATGCGAGTGCCGAGGTCATGGCGGGGTAATAAATGGTAGACATAAACCAGCCCACAAAGTAAGCATATTTTTTGCCTACAAG
>JAZUJM010000211.1:0-3053 GCA_045642785.1 Acutalibacteraceae bacterium
TATTTCTACCAACATATGTATATGGTCCGGACAGATTTCTGCTTCTATTATGTTTACCTGCTTCCAGTTACACAGCTCTCTTAATATCTTTCCTATTTCTTCTCTGTGTTCTCCATAAAATATCTTCCTTCTGTATTTTGGTGCAAACACTATGTGATATTTGCAATTCCATGTTGTATGTGCTAAACTGTTATTGTCATTCATTTTGAATGTCCTCCTTTTGATTTTTGTTGCAGTTGGTAGCCGCAACTCTATTCTATCAAAAGGAGTTATTTTTGTATATTCACCGCTTAAGCTTTTTTGAACCCCCGGCATTACCGGGGGTTTTCAATTGACAAAAACTCCCGCCGAAAAGAAATCCAATCAGGATTCTTTTCGGCGGGTTTAATCTGTCCTATTATCTCCAGATAAGCCAGAGCATTATGTAGCCCGTTGTAACGGCGCTGAGGGTGAACGGCACACCGAATTTCATAAAGGTACCCGCCTTGACATCATAGCCCTCTTTGCGAAGAATACCGAGGCCGGCAATGTTTGCGCTGGCGCCGATGGGGGTAAGGTTACCGCCGAGGGTTGCGCCGCAAAGAAGCCCGTAATAAAGCAGCTTGGGCTCAATACCGATATCAGCGGCAATAACGGGAACAAGTGAAAGCATTGTTGCCGTGTAGGGAATGTTATCAATAAAGGCAGAGAGCAGCACGCTCATCCACACAATGATTGTGAAAACAATAAACACCGAGCCGGAACCGAGGTCGGCAATCTTGCCGCCGAGGAAATCAACCACGCCGGCACTCTTAACGCCGCCTATAACAACAAACAGGCCGGTGAGAAGAATTATTGTGTAATAATCAATCTCTTTGAATGCGCCCTTGACGGTTTCTTTATCCTTTTTAACGGCAAGCTGGCGGATAATACCCACAAGGAAAAACAGAATGCAGATTATACCGTTGGTTATATCGGGCTTGTAAAAGCCGCCGTTTGCGGAATCCTTATAGGGAATAAACGAAACAAGAATGAGTGAAAGCACCGTGCCCACAAGAAGATAGGTGGGAAACATATCCTCAACCTTTGTTCTGCCTTTAAATTCAATTTTGCCGTTTTCTTTGCGGAACATGAAGAGGATGATAAATGCGCTCACAAGCGCACCCGCCTCAACCACCCAGAACATACCGGGCTTGCCTTCATCAACAAAGAAATCGGAAAAATCAAGGTTTGCCGCCTTGGCAAGCAGAATGGATGTGGTATCACCCACAAGGGTTGCCGCGCCCTGAAGATTGGAGGAAACGGCAATGCAGATAATGGAGGGAACGGGTGAAATGTTCAGCTTTTTGCAAAATGCAAGTGCAACGGGGGCAATCATAAGCACCGTTGCAACATTGTCAACAAAGGCCGAAACTATGCCCGCAAAAAGCGAAAGCGCAACAACCACCCATTTTACCGACGGCATACGGGAAATAAGCACATCGCTCATAAGCTGGGGCATTTTGGATTCGATAAACAGATAAACCGTGCCCATGGTGCCCGCTATCATCATAATAACATTCCAGTCGATTTCTCCGAGTGCCTGAAGCGGGGTGAATGAGAAATCACCGAGAAGGCCGGGCTTCGCAATCTGTGCAATGCCCATCCCCACAAAAACAAGGGCAGAGGCAACCGCCACATAGGGGCGGATTTTCTGAAACGCCATCATAAGCACATAGGTAACGGCAAAAATGATGAGCGCCGCGAGGGTAACAGTGTTCATTTGTAATCTCTCCTGTTGGGTAAATTTTCGACAAAGCAAATTACTCAATCGGGATGGAGGTCAAAAAAATACAGAACCCCTTTGAACAAGGATTCTGTCACAAATTCCGGAAGCACGCAAAGCAGCGCAAAAATCCGGAATCCGGCTCCTCAAAATAAGGCCTGCAGGCCCTATGACAGACTCCACCACTTTTCGGAACCATTTATTGATTTTACACAAAAAAGAATGTGTTGTCAATAGAAATTTTACACTTTTTTCAATATATACAAAATCCCGCAAATTTGTAAAAAAACATAATTTTTTCATTTAGAGGATTGTTTATTTTTTAAAAAAGTTATATCATAATTTAAAATGCAAATGGAGGCGGGTAAATGCAGCACAGAGCAGAAAGGCTGAAAGTAACCGACGGCGATTTTGAAATGGAATATTTCCGTTTCGGCAGCGGTAAAAGGGCATTTGTAATCATCCCCGGGCTCAGCCTGAAAAGTGTGATGAACTCGGCGGATATTGTCGCCTATGCCTACCGCGATTTTGCCGTGGAGTTTACGGTTTACACCTTTGATATAAAAAAAGAAATCGCGCAGGGAATCACCATTCGTGAGCTTGCAGATGACACGGCAAGGGCAATGAACCTTTTGGGTATTAAAAACGCCTGCGTTTTCGGCGCTTCAATGGGCGGAATGATAACCCAGTATTTAGCCCTTGATTATCCGGAGCTTGTTGAAAAAATCGTTCTCGGCTCCACCTGCTCGCGGCCCAATCCCGCTTTTTCTTCAATAGCGCTGCAATGGGAACAATTCGGCAAAAGCCACGATAATATTTCAATCAACCGCAATATGTTTTCCATGCTTTTTTCCGAGGAGTTTCTGAAAAAGAACGCCGCTGCCCTGCCGATACTGGAAAATGAGGGCACCCCCGAGGAATGTGAGCGCCTTGCGGTTCTTGCAGGTGCCTGCAAAGGCTTTGATATTTATGACAGGCTCCCCGAAATAAAATGCCCCGCGCTTGTCATCGGCTCAAAAAACGATAAAATAATGACCGAAGCCGCCTTTACCGAAACCGCCGAAAAGCTCGGATGTGAGCTTTTCATCTATGATGATTATGCCCACGCGGTTTATGATGAAGCACCCGATTATAAACAAAGGCTTATGGATTTTTTCACAAAATAAGAAAGGCGGAAAATATAATGAATAAAACCGCACTTTTCCCCGGCGGCAAAAAGCTTGCCCTCACCTTAAGCTATGATGATGATACCGTGCACGATATCAGGCTTGTTGAAATTCTCAACAAATACGGCATCAAGGGCACATTC
>JAZUJM010000212.1:0-4117 GCA_045642785.1 Acutalibacteraceae bacterium
TGCCCTCCGGCACGGTGCACTTGTATGTCAGGCCGTTTTCCGTGCTCCATTCGCTCTTTATAAGGCCCTTGACGGAATTGTATTCCGCCTTGACCCATCTGATGTTTTCCTGACCTGCGGGCAGCTCGTCCGAGGTGCGCAAATCAATCCTCGGGCAAAGCTCGATTTTGCCGAAGCCGGGCTCGGCTGCCTCAATGCCGGCCATGAAGCGATACATCCACTCAACAATCGCACCGTAGGCATAGTGGTTAAAGGAGTTCATACCCACATCGCCGAAGCCTTTTTCAAGGGTGTAGGAGTTCCACCTTTCCCAAATGGTGGTTGCGCCCTGGTCAACGCTGTAAAGCCATGAGGGCTCATTGCGCTGAAGAAGAAGATTGTAGGCGGTTTTATCCTTGCCGAACTTTGAAAGCGTGGGGCAAAGGTTGTAGGTGCCGAGGAAGCCGCAGGAGAGGCGGTCACCGTTTTCTTTTATCTGAGCGGCAAGGGCATCCGCCGTTTCCTTTGCATAATCATCATCAAGCAGGTTGAAAGCAAGGGCAAGAATCTTGTTGCACTGGGTTTTTTCAACAAGCTTTCCGTTCTTCATAAACTTTTTGCAGAAGTAGTCATATGCCTTTTGCCTTAAATCCCTGTAATATGCCGTTCTGTCATCTCTGCCGGCAACGGGGCACATTTCAATCATAAGGTCAATATCGTGCACAAAGTAAACGGAGGAGATAAACTTGTTGTCGCATTTGTCATAGGCAAGCCAGTCGCCGAAGCGGGGAATAGGGCCGGAGTATTCATACTTTTTCACAAGCCCGGTCATATATTTATCCATTGAGTCAAAATGCTCTTTTATCATTGTGGGGTCGCCGTAGATTTTGTAGAGGTTATAGGGGATGATAACACCTGCGTCACCCCATGCGGAGGCATCGTCGCCCGTGCAGCAGCCCACCCTCGGGTTAACATCGGCATAGCCGCCGGTTTCGCCCTGAGAATCGCGCATATCCTGCATCCACTTGCGGAAGAAGCCGTAAACATCAGCGTTATAAGCGGCGGTGGTGCTGAATGCCTGAGCATCGCCCGTCCATCCTAAACGCTCGTCACGCTGAGGGCAATCGGTGGGAACGCTCAGATAGTTGCCGCGCTGACCCCATATGGTGTTTGAAATAAGCTTGTTTACAAGTGCGCTGGAGGTTTCTATTTTGCCGGTTTCGGTGTTGTCGTTGCCCACCACCACGGCAGTAAGGTCGATAATTTCAACATCGGAATCTGCGCTGATTTCAACATATCTGTAACCGAAGAAGGTGAAGGTGGGGCGGTATTCCTCAACGCCTTCGCCGCGGGCAACATAATATGCCTTGCCGAGAGCGGAGCGCAGGTTGATTGTGTAAACCGAGCCCTCGGCGCCGTCGTTGCCGCGAGTCAATTTGCCGCTGTCGTTAAGGAATTCGGCATAGCGCATTTTGATTTCGGTTCCCTTTGCCGCTCTGAGCTTTATTCTGACCCAGCCCACGGTTTCCTGAGCAAAGTCAACCGTCATTTTCTGACCGTTCTTAAGCGTTACGGGCAGGGCGGCGTTCTGCTCACAGATGTTTATTTTGCCGTAGTGGGTGCAGTTGAATTTTATGCCGTCAAAAATCGTTATTGAGGCGGGCTTTAAAGCAAGGGCCTCACGGGCTCTTACCTCGGAGCCTATGAAGGGGGTAACCTCTCCGCCGTAATCAACAACATTTGCCGCCTTCCAGCCGTCAAGAGCGGTTTCGGGCAGGGATAATTCGGAGTAATCGGGCTCACGGGCATCGCGGTATTCGCCGTCCCATATATCGGCGGTTCTTATCTGGCCGCCCACAAGGCATTGCCAGCTTTCATCGGTGGAAACAACGGCGCCGTTTTTATCCCTTATTTCGAGCATAACGGCGGGCTCTTTATCGCCGTAAATGCCGCCCGCTATTCTGCCGGAGTACCAGCCGGCGGAAACAACCGCAAGCACACGGTTTTTGCCTTTTTTAAGGGCAAAGGAAACTTCACTTTCCATATAAAGGGCGCGCTTGTCGTAGGAGCTCCAGCCCGGCTTCATTTCGCCGGTGCCGATTCTTTTGCCGTTAACGAAAATATCCACACAGCCGAGGGCGGTGTAGTAAATTTTGCAGTTGTCGGGGTTTTCAATTTCAAAATCCTTTGCGAACATGGGAAGACCGCGCCATGCAACAAGGTCGTTGTGCTGATAAAGGCGGGGCTTTTTCTGACTCCACGCAATCTGCGCGGGCGGAAAATAGTTTTCAAACCCGGTCGAGATGAATTTTGCGCCTGAAAAAATCTGCGGCATAATTATTCTCCTTTTTGTGAAACTGAGTGTTGATTATTCCAAAGCTTTCTTGCGTTAAAGAACTGGATTGAAACGCAGATAAGCGAATAGACCGAATAAATGAGATAGGTGGTCTGCTCGGGGCTGTTCGGGATGACCTGAATGTAAAGCAGAATGTTCAGCACCCCGGCAATGAGCATAATGTAGGTGTATTCAATATAGGCAAGGGCGGTGAGCACCGAGGTGAAAACGCCCATAACGGAAACCGTGTTGTCAAGGAATGCGTAATCGGAGCCGAAACGGCGAAGCAGCAAAAAAAGCCCCGCCCACGCGGCGGCAAAAGCCGAAAGGCAGAGTGCCCTTTGCTTTATGCTCATTTTCCGGAGCCTGACCGAATCCTTATCGGCGTTTTTCTTCCAGTTAAAAAAGGTGATTATCTGCATCGGAAATGAGAAAAACAGCGCCTGCGCCGCTATTCCGTAAAGCCCGTAAACGAAATATATCACCGAATACAGCACGGAATTGAGGCCGCCGAGGAGGTAGGCATACCGGCTGACATTCGCCGAAAGAATCATAACAAAAAGCGAAATGTAAAGCGGAAGTATTCTGATAAAGCTTTGGCGGAAGTATAACCCGGCGGCGGTGATAAGCACCGCCATAACGGCAACGGGAATAATGACTTTTGCTTTTAAGAGCTTTTCTTTCATAAAGGTCTATGCTCCGTAGATATAGTAAATTTAAGCGCCGAAGGCCAGCGACAAAAGCAGATAGATAACTCCGCTTGACGCCATTACGATTATCGGATTTGTCTTGAATTTTCGCAAAACGATGAACGAGGCGGCAAAAAGCAACGCCGCGGCAAGATTTATCCCCGTGCCGAGGGTGAAGAATGCTTCTTTGCCAGACAAAACGGAAATAAGAATCGTAATCCCGGCGGAGGCGATAAGCGCAACCACCGCGGGGCGGATGTGTGAAAGCACGGTTTGCGAGGCCTTAAGCTTGCCGAACCGGGCATAGATTAAAAACATTGCCGTTACTATGAACAGCGAGGGGAGCACGCACCCGGCTGTTGCGGCGGCGGCACCCGGGAGCCCCGCAACCTTTATGCCGATGAATGTGGCGGAGTTGACGGTTATCGGGCCGGGAGTCATCTCCGCAATGGAGATAAGGTCGGTAAATTCGCTGAGTGAAAGCCAGCCGTTTGCTTTGACCGCCTGACTTTGTATAAGCGGCACGGCGGCATATCCGCCGCCTATGCTGAACAATCCGACTTTAAGGAAGCTTAAAAACAATTTGAGGTAAATCAATGCTTTTTCGCCTCCTTTTTGTATTCAAGGAGGGCCGCCGCAGCCCCGATAACGAAAGCCGCGGCAATTATTACCATAACATTGACATCAAAGAACACCACCGCCGCAAAGGCAGCGGCCATAATCACCGTGCACAGAACGGATTTTTCTTTGAGAACATTTTTGGCAAGGGTGTAAACCACATCAAAAATCACCGCCGACACTCCGGCCTGCATTCCTTTCAGGAACAGCGCAACATATTTGTTGGCGGCGAAGGAATCATAAATAACCGAAACAATGCTCAGAATCACAAACGGCGGAATGATTGTGCCGAGCACGGCTGCCGCCATTCCGGCGAAGCCCGCAATTTTCTGCCCGATAAGAATCGAAACATTGACCGCTATCGCACCGGGGCAGGATTGCGCTATTGCAATGTAATCAAGCATTTCGTTTTCTTCAATAAGATGAAGCTTGTCAACAAAACGCTTTTTGCCGATTGAGGCTATAACGAAGCCCCCGCCGAAGGTGAAGGCGCTGA
>JAZUJM010000213.1:0-4745 GCA_045642785.1 Acutalibacteraceae bacterium
CTGATGGGTTCCAACATGCAGAGGCAGGCTGTTCCCCTTATGAAGACCCAGGCTCCCATGGTCGGCACCGGTATGGAATACAAGGCCGCTGTTGACTCCGGCGTTTGCGTGCTTGCAAAGGAAGACGGCGTTGTTACCAAGGTTTCCGCCGACGGCGTTGATGTTCTCGGCGATTCCGGCGAAACAAAGCATTACGAAATACTTAAGTTCATGCGTTCCAACCAGGGCACCTGCGTTAACCAGGTTCCCGTTGTCAGCGCCGGCCAGAGGGTCAAGGCTCACGATGTTCTTGCCGACGGCCCCGCAACCGACCACGGCGAAATAAGCCTCGGCAAAAACGCTCTTATCGGCTTTATGACCTGGGAGGGCTACAACTACGAGGACGCCGTTCTCATCAACGAAAAGCTTGTTCGTGAGGATGTTTACACCTCCATTCATATCGAAGAATACGAAACAGAGGCAAGAGATACCAAGCTCGGGCCCGAGGAAATCACAAGAGATATTCCCAATGTCGGTGATGATGCTCTTGCAAACCTCGACGAAGAGGGTATTATCCGCATCGGTGCCGAGGTTCACTCCGGCGATATTCTTGTCGGTAAGGTAACTCCCAAGGGCGAAACTGAGCTCACAGCCGAAGAAAGACTGCTCAGAGCCATTTTCGGCGAAAAGGCCAAGGAAGTCAGAGATACCTCCCTCAAGGTTCCCCACGGCGAATACGGCATAGTAGTTAATGTTGAAGTATTTACTAAAGAAAACAGCGACGAGCTTTCAGCCGGTGTCAACAAGGTCGTTCGCTGCTACATCGCCCAGAAGCGTAAGCTTTCGGTCGGCGATAAAATGGCGGGCCGCCACGGCAACAAGGGCGTTGTTTCAAGAATCCTTCCTCAGGAGGATATGCCCTTCCTTCCCGACGGCACTCCGCTTGATATAGTTCTTAACCCCCTCGGCGTTCCCTCTCGAATGAATATCGGTCAGGTGCTTGAGGTTCACCTCGGCTACGCCTGCAGAGCTCTCGGCATGCACATTATGACCCCCGTTTTCGACGGTGCTCATGAGGAGGATATCCGCGCTGCACTCCGCGAGGCCGGTCAGAGAGAAGACGGCAAAACTCAGCTCACCGACGGCAGAACCGGCAGAAAGTTCGACAACCCCGTCACCGTCGGCGTAATGTATTTCCTTAAGCTGCATCACCTTGTTGATGATAAGATTCACGCCCGTTCAACCGGCCCGTACTCACTTGTTACTCAGCAGCCCCTCGGCGGTAAAGCCCAGTTCGGCGGCCAGCGTTTCGGTGAAATGGAAGTTTGGGCACTTGAAGCTTACGGCGCGGCTTACACTCTTCAGGAGATACTTACCGTTAAGTCGGATGATGTTGTGGGCAGAGTTAAGACCTACGAGGCAATCGTTAAGGGCAAAAACGTTCCCACACCCGGTATCCCCGAATCCTTTAAGGTTCTTATCAAAGAACTCCAGGCCCTTGCACTTGATGTCAGGGTACTTGATGAAAACGGCGAAGAAATCGACTTGAGAGAAGATTTCGATGCCGAAGATAACTTTGTTGTTTCGGATGAAAAGGCATTCTCAAATGTTAACGATGCCGAAACCGCAGAGGGCTACGGAGTTGACGAAGAGAGCGAGGAAGAGGATATCTTCATCAGAGAAAGTGACGATGACGACGACGATTCCGTTTACTTTGATGATGATGAGCTTCCCGAAGAGGATTACGACCTCGGTATCGACTCAGACGACGCAGAGGACTTTGATTGAACCCGGGCAAATTAACAACGGAAGGGGAATTATTCCATGGATAATGAGAATAACATTTCTTTTGAATCAATAAAAATAGGCCTTGCCTCGCCCGATCAGATCAGAGAATGGTCCTACGGTGAGGTCAAAAAGCCCGAAACCATAAATTACAGAACCCTCAAGCCCGAAAAGGACGGCCTTTTCTGCGAAAGAATTTTCGGGCCTACAAAGGACTGGGAGTGCCATTGCGGAAAGTATAAAAGAATCCGCTACAAGGGCAAGGTGTGCGAGCGCTGCGGAGTTGAAATAACCCGCGCAAAGGTTCGCCGCGAAAGAATGGGTCACATTGAGCTTGCTGCTCCCGTTTCCCACATCTGGTATTTCAAGGGTATCCCCTCAAGAATGGGTCTTATCCTTGACATTACCCCCAGAAACCTTGAAAAGGTTCTCTACTTTGCTCAGTATATCGTTATCGACCCCGGCTATGTCAGGGATGATGAGGGCAACATTGTTCTCGATGCCGACGGCAAGCCCGAGCAGATAACAAACCTTGAAAAATATCAGATCCTTTCCGAAAAGGATTACGCCGAATACCGCCTCTATTATGAAGATGATTTCAGGGCAGGTATGGGTGCCGAGGCCATTAAGGAGCTCCTTGCGGAAATAGACCTTGAAAAGCTTTCCGCAGAGCTTAAGGAAGAGCTTGAAACAGCAAGCGGCCAGAAGAGAGCAAAGGCTCTTAAGCGCCTTGAAGTTGTTGAGGCATTCCGCCTTTCCGGCAACCGCCCCGAGTGGATGGTGATGGATGTTATCCCCGTCATTCCTCCCGAGCTTCGCCCTATGGTTCAGCTTGACGGCGGCAGATTTGCCACCTCCGACTTAAACGACCTTTACAGGCGTGTTATCAACCGCAACAACCGCCTTGCAAAGCTCCTTGAGCTCGGTGCTCCCGAAATAATCATCCGCAACGAAAAAAGAATGCTTCAGGAAGCGGTTGATGCTCTTATAGACAACGGCCGCCGCGGCCGTCCCGTAACCGGCCCCAACAACCGTGCTTTGAAATCCCTTTCCGATATGCTTAAAGGTAAGCAGGGCCGATTCAGACAGAACCTTCTCGGTAAGCGTGTTGACTACTCAGGCCGTTCGGTTATCGTTGTCGGTCCCGAACTCAAAATGTATCAGTGCGGTCTTCCCAAAGAAATGGCTCTTGAGCTCTTCAAGCCCTTCGTTATGAAGCGCCTTGTTGACACAGAGGTTGCGGGCAATGTTAAGAGCGCGCGCAAGATGGTTGAGCGCTCCAACCCCGCTGTCTGGGATGCTCTTGAAATAGTCATTAAGGATCACCCCGTAATGCTCAACCGTGCTCCCACACTTCACCGCCTCGGTATTCAGGCATTTGAGCCCGTGCTTGTTGAGGGCAGAGCCATAAAGCTTCATCCCCTTGCCTGCACAGCTTTCAACGCCGACTTCGACGGTGACCAGATGGCTGTTCACGTTCCCCTTTCCGCCGAGGCTCAGGCAGAGGCAAGATTCCTTATGCTTGCTTCCAACAACCTTCTTAAGCCCTCCGACGGCCGCCCCGTAACCGTTCCCACTCAGGATATGGTTCTGGGCTCCTACTACCTCACCATGGTCAACAACAACCGCAAGGGCAACACGGATTACAACCCCGACAACCCCGAAGAGCCCGGTGCTCCCGTTGATCACTATGATGAGAACGGCAACTTCACATACAGAAGTTATAATGTATATACAAGCGTTGACGAGGCAATCATGGCATATGATGAGGGCGACATCGGCCTTCATGTTGATGTTATGATTCGTATGACCAAGGAGGTCAACGGCGAGCAGGTAACAAAGCTTGTCAAGACCACCCTCGGCAGAATCATATTCAACAATCCTATTCCTCAGGATCTCGGCTTTGTTGACAGAAGCGACCCCGAAAACGCATTCGAGCTTGAAATCAACTTCCTTGTAAGGAAGAAAGAGCTCGGTAAAATCATTGACAAGTGCATAAAGCTTCACGGAACGGCAATCTCCTCCGAAGTGCTTGATAAAATCAAGGCTCAGGGTTACAGCTACTCCACCCGCAGCGGTATCACCGTTGCCGTTTGCGATGCAGCTATCCCCGAGAAGAAGAAGGACCTTCTTGCCGAAGCCGATGCCAAGATTGCAAAGATTTCAAGGAATTACGACAGAGGTCTTATCACCGCAGAGGAAAAGACCGACGGCGTTATCAAAACCTGGGATGAATGCACCAACAGGGTTTCCGAAGAGCTCAAGAAGAACTTCCGCGAGTTCAACCCCATCAACATGATGCTTGCTTCCGGTGCCCGTGGTAATGACTCTCAGCTTCGTCAGCTTGCCGGTATGCGCGGACTTATCGCCAACACCGCAGGTAAAACCATTGAAATCCCCATCAGAGCAAACTACCGTGAAGGCCTTAACATTCTGGAATACTTCATCTCATCAAGAGGTGCAAGAAAGGGACTTGCCGATACCGCTCTTCGTACTGCGGACTCCGGTTATCTTACCCGCCGCCTTGTTGATGTTTCTCAGGATGTTATCATCCGCGAGGAGGATTGTCACTGCACAGAGGGCTGCATGGTTTACGATATCTTCGACGGCAACCGTAAGATAGTCGGCCTTGCAGAGCGCCTTTCCGGCAGATACCTTCTTAACGATTATGTTGACGCGAGAACCGGTAAGGTTATCGCATCCAAGGATAAAATGCTCACCGATGCCGACGCTGAAAAGATTGCCGAGGCCGCCTATGCCGAGAATAAGAGAAAGATTGAGGCAGGGGAGGCTCCCGCAAACAGCAGGGCAGAGGTTGAGATTCGTTCACTCCTTTCCTGCCGCGCAGAGCACGGCGTCTGCATCAAGTGCTACGGTGCAAACCTTGCAACCGGCGATCCCGTTACCGTCGGTGAGGCGGTCGGTATCATTGCCGCCCAGTCAATCGGTGAGCCCGGCACCCAGCTTACAATGAGAACCTT
>JAZUJM010000214.1:0-3513 GCA_045642785.1 Acutalibacteraceae bacterium
TATGTGTTGACCCTGAATGACAGGCTGAGATATTCAAGCATCTGTTCACTGTTGTTCTTTATCACAAGTGCCGTAACATTCTTTACCTCATCCTGATTGCCTTTCTCAACGAAAAGCCCGTCAAGACCCTGAGGCTTTTCAACCGTTATGCTGCCGTTTTCAAGTGACAGCGGAAAAAGCGGTTCTTCACCGGGCCGGGATTCGGCTGCCGTTTCACCCGTGGAGCCGCGTGTGCACGCCGCAAGCGAAAACGCAAGCGACAGACTGATAATCAGGCATAGAATTTTTCTCATTGTGTTCCTTTATATATAATGTATTATTCGCCGGGGCTCATCATTTCCCTTGCCCATTCATCGGTCATTCGGCAGATGTATTCCGGCTTTTTATTGAGATCGCCCGTTTCGGAATAAGCCATGACCGGGCAAACCTTGCATAAATCACGCTTTTCGCAGTTTACGCACTCCGAAAGCGCAGGCTGATTTTTTAAGCTTTCCTTTATCCTTGCCCAGCACTCGTCAAAGGGCAGTTCAAAAGGATTTTCGGCAAACAGCTCAGTCATTCCGCAGGGGGTCATTTCGCCCTTCCAGTTAACCCAGAAGGTGCTTCTGCCTGCCCTGCACCGGAAGCCCGCCGGCAATTCGGCGCTGCTGCCGTTGTTTAAACATCCGTCAATAAGCTCCCGCTTGTTTTCAAGCTCCTCGGGAGAATATCTTTTTTTATCAATTATCGCCTGATATTTTCCCGCTGCCGCCGCACCGAACCTGCCGGTTTTTTTATCCTCACGCCGAACCGGCGGGAACATATAGGTGCCGAGCTGAAGCGGTGCTTCAACCGTGCGGGCAAAATCAAAGCAGAAATCAATATCCTTACAGTTAAACGGGGTTATGCTGCCGTTGAGCTTAACATAAACGCCCGCCGCCTTAAGCTTTTTTACGGCTTCGGTAACAAGTGAAAAGCCGTTTTCGCACCCGCAAAGCTCGCGATAGGTTTCATCGCTGCCGCCGTAGAGGGTGATATTGATGCGGTAAGGGGGATTTTTGACAAGCAATTCAAGGTTTTCGCCGCTGAGCAGGGCTCCGTTTGAATTGATTGAAACAAAAAAGCCCATTTTTTTAAGCTCACCGTAAAGCTCACGAAAGCCGGGGTAAAGCAGCGGTTCACCGCCCGTTAAAAGCAAAAACAACATTCCCGCTTCTTTTGCCCGGCGGGCAAGATTCAGCCACTCTTCAACGCTTTTCATCCTGCCCTGCTTTTTCATCTGCTCCGCGCTCATTCTGATGTAGCACATTTTGCAGTTGAAATTGCACAGCGGAGTTAACTCAAAGGTTCCGCCGAGCGGCACGCCCCTTTCGGAGGCATCAAGAAACAGCGAATCGGTTACATTTATCATCTGTCAAAGTAATTTTTCAAATCGTCTGCCGCCTTTTTATCCGGCGTGCATTCATAATGGATTATTTTAACACTCCCCGCAATATCCGCGGAAAGAGCAATAATCCTTTCGGAATCATCCTTTTTTCTTACCCCGCAGTTGACCTGAGAGATAATATAAACCGTGGCATAAAACAAATTCGGAACATCTATATTATTCTGCTCGCCCTTACCCAAAAAGATTATTGAGGCAAGCGGAAGGTTGAAATCCTCACAAATTTCAGACGAGCCGCACATCGGCACACCGAAAGCGCGCCATTCATTATTGATTCTTCGCAGGATAACACGGTCGCCGTTTAATATCTTTGCGTTATGGTACTTTCGCCAAAGCTCCGCCTGGGTGGATTTGCCCACGCCCGAATCGCCGGAGAAAACATAGGCCTTGCCTTTATATTCAACAACCGAGCCGTGAAGAAGAATTGCTTTGTAATAAAGCAGAGAGGATGTGAAATCAATCAATCTGAAAAGCTCGGCAGCGGTTCTCTCCTTATTTTCGGCGTTTTCGGTAAAAGCGATTTTACCGCCGGGCTGTTCGCTTGTTTGAAAGCACAGGGCTTTGTAATCGCCGTTTTCATAGCGGTCTGAAACCTTCAGCCAGCCGTTATCGCACTCTTTTACCGCAAAATCCGCACCGGCAAAAACGGTGTCGCCGGGCTGCGGCAGACTTTCAGGGGCGCACAAATCAAAATAATGCTTGCTTTTCAAAGAATTAAATTCATTTTCATCAATGCTGAACCTGCTGTAATAATCTGAATCGGCAACGGGTGAAACGGTGTTGAAGCCGAAGCCTATTTCGGCAATCTTAAAATACTTCATCAATCTGCACCTTGTTTCTTCTTAAATATTCAATAAATTCGGCAATATCTTTTTTTACCGCAGCGGGGTCTGCCTCATACTCGGCACAAACGCAGGAAACAAGCTCTTCCTCACTTGCACCTTCGGTAAGCCTGCGCCACAAAAAAGTACCTGTATCATTTAACGCCACAAGGATGTTTGAGCGCAGCACCGTTTCGCCGACAGGCACGGCTACCGTTTCGCCCGCAACATCGCGCAGCATATATTCGCCGACAATTTTCATTATCTTTTTCTCCGTAATATCTTTGCTGCCGCCTTTTTAAGAAACGGCGTGCCGTAAACAATGGCGGCTGACCGCCACACGGGTGAGGATGGTGTAATCCGCTTGCCGCCGCGGCAGGCCGAAACAACCTTTGCCCGGATATTCTCAACAGGAACATCCCTTTCGGGCGCGGTGAGGTTGTCGCCGAGTGCGGTGAAGCTTTTTTCACCGATGCTGACAACGCGGTGCATAATGAAGTAACCGTCTTTTTCAAAAACAACAATGTCGCCCCTGCGGATATTCCGCGGCTTTTCAAGCACGACAAAATCGGTTTTATCGTGCAGAAACGGGCTCATACTGCTGCCCTGAACATTAACGGTTACACTGCCCCGCTCATCAAGAATGCCGAGAAGTGACCCGAAATCAATGCCCATCAGGAGTTAAAAAAGCTGGAAACATCCAGCGGCCTGTGGTAGCACAACTGGGCAAACGGTGAATTGGGGTTCGGGTGAACAATATTTACGCCGAAACCCGTATCATCCTCACACTGGTATGAGAAAAATGTCATGTTTGAACCTGCGTCGTAAAGAGTACATGAGGTTTCGCTGTGGTTGAGCACCTGTGCCCCGGCATCGGAGCAGGCACCCGCAACAAAGCAGTTAACGCTCATATCCTGAATAAGCACGACGGGTTTTGTGTATACTTTTTTCACATTTGCACCTCTTTTGGGATAATAGAATTTCTAAACTTAAAGTATAATAGTAACTGCGCCGGGTTTTTTGAAGCATAAAAACGGTAAGAATCTGAAAAACGGCGCAAAAGCCCCTTTGGAATGGCATTTACTTTAACATAATAATATGCATTTTTCAAGTAAAAATATTAAATGTAATAGTTTTGTAAAGAAATTTTAACAACAGAGCAAAGCAGGCTGAATTCTCACATTGAAATTTGTTCAAATTAACGAAGGGTTTTTGGAAAATCATTCCATTTTCATTCTGATTCTATTTTGATTTTATCTTTTTCGTTCT
>JAZUJM010000215.1:0-3642 GCA_045642785.1 Acutalibacteraceae bacterium
GCCTCTGTGGTGCTTTCAGCCTCTGTGGCTGTTTCCGAGGCGGCTTCGGTTTCGCTTTCGCTTTCGGGCTCTGCTGCGTCGGTTGCCTGAGTTTCGCCTGCGGTTTCGGAAACGGGGGCGCTTTCTTCTGTGGTTGTTTCGGGCTGCTTGCCGCCGTCACAACCGGCGAAAACTGCCGCTATGCCGAGCACAAGCACAAGGCTCAGAAGAATTGATACGATTTTTTTCATTGGTTTTTTCCTTCCTTTATTGGATTATTGTTATGTGTAATTATCCAGAAAATACTGCATTACACAATTTGTAACCTCTGTTGCGGGGCCGCTTCCGTAGCCGCCGTTTTCAATAACGCACACCGCCGCAAGCGGCAGGTCGCTTCTTGCTGAAAAGCCCGCAAGCCACGAGTGTGAATCGGCATTGTCAAGCTGAGCGGTGCCGGTTTTTGCGCAGAATTCAAGGTCGGGGAAGCTGCCGTCGCCGTATTTGTTGATAACATTGGAGCGCATAAGCTCTTTCATTTTTGCCGCCGTTGCCGGGTTAAGGGTGATTGCCTTTTCGGCGGCGGGAGCGGTTTCACCGTAAAATGCGCTCATGCTCTTTATTCTGTTGGGGGCAAGCCCCGTGCCGTTGTTTGCTATGGCGCCCACAACGGTTAAAAGGTGTGAGGGATTGAGCAGGGTAGTGGATTGGCCTATTCCCGCCCAGCCGAGCTCGCTTTTGCTGAATGCGTCGGGCTTGAAAAGACTGCCGGAAAAGCGAACCTTGCCGGAGTAAATGGAATTGTTGAAGCCGAGCTCGTTTGCGGTCTGAAGCAGTCTGGTCTGCCCCAGCTGAAGCGTGATATCGGCAAAGGCGCAGTTGCAGGATTGATTGAACGCCTCTTCAAATGTTACGGTGCCGTGGGTTCCGTTGCAGATAACCGTTCCGTCGCCGCATTCATATTCCTTGTCGCACTCAAAGGTCTGCGATTCAATATCGGGAATATTTTCAAGCGCCGAAATGGCGGTAAAAATCTTCATAACCGAGCCGGGGGTGTAAAGGCCGGATATCGCCTTATCAAGAAAAACACCGTCATAGGCTTTGTCGGTCAGCAGGCCGGAGGGAACATTGTCCACATCATATGTGGGCTTTGAAACGCTGCACACAAGCTCGCCGGTTTTGTAGTTGTAAACTATTATTGTGCCGTTGTAATCGCCCATGGCGTTGTAGGCGGTGCGGCAGGCGTCGGAATCAATGTTGAGCTTTATGCTTGCCGCCTCGGAGGCGGGGGCGTTGATTATTTTGTAAATGCCCTCTATGAAATTGTAGCCGGAAAGCTGGGAGCGGTAAAGCGACTGCGTGCCGGTGGAGATAAAGCCGGAGGTGTCGCCCACCACATGGAGGGTGGACATTCTCACCTTGCGCGATTCGCTGTAAATTCTTTCACCGTCGCTGCTGTATGCAAGCACCTGACCGTTGCGGTCATAGATTGTGCCGGTGTTGATTGTGGTGCCGTTTTTGTAAATGTGGTTGTTTGCCCGGTTGGATGACCATTGAGCGCCGTTTGACCAGATGCTCCACAGCAAAAAGGCAACTCCGGCGGCAAACAGAAGGATGAAGGCATAAAGAACCGCAGTTCTTTTCAGCGCCGTGCGCAACGCATATCACTTCCTTTCATCGGGAATGGAAAAGGATTTATCTTTTTTTGTTAACTGTTTTGGCAACGGGGATATCCGCTTTTGCCCGGCTTTTCCTTTTTGCGCCGACGGGAATTGAGGCAACCGGCTTGGGAGGCATAAACTCCTTGCCCGCCGAGCGGATATAGGCAAGCAGACCCCATGAGCAAATCATACTTGTGCCGCCCCTGCTGACAAAGGGAAGGGTAACGCCGGTGAGCGGCAGAATATCGGTTATGCCGAAAACATTAAGTGCAAGCTGAAAAAGCAGCATACCCGCCGCGGCAGTTGCGGCAATGGCGTAAAAGCTTGAACCGGCCTGACGAACGCTGCGCAGGGCAAAAAGAGCAATGCCCACAAAGCAGAGCAGAACGGTAAGGCCGACTATGAGCCCCATTTCCTCACAGATAAGGCCGAAAACAAGGTCGGTGGAGGCGGCGTAAATGTTGCGCAGATAGCCTTCGCCCAGGCCTAAGCCGAGCAGGCCGCCGCTTGCAATATAGATTAAGGTTCTTGCCTGCTGATAGCCGGAGGTGGACATATAATCCCACACATGGCGGTAGGCCTCAAAGCGGCTTGCAACATGGGGCTTGAAATAAATTATCAGCAGGGCGCCGAGCAGGGCGGCGGTGCACACAAGCACTATTGTTCTTACATCGCCGGAGCGCATAAAGGCAATGAGAATAAAGGTGAAAAAGAAGATAAGCGCGGTGCCGAAATCCTGCATAAGGAACAGCAGACCGACACAGGTGACGGAAAATATGACATATTTTGTGAGGCTTGTGTTTGAAATAAGATATTCAAGTGTTACCGAGCCCACAAAAATAAAAGCGATTTTAACAAGCTCAGACGGCTGGATGGATATTCCGCCGATTTTAATCCAGTTAAGTGTGCCGTTTTTGACCTTTGCCATAAGCAGGTTTGCTATCAGCACGGCAATGGAGAGCACGGCGGCCGGCAGGCGAAGCTTCTGGGCAATGTCAATGTTTTTCAGTATCAGCTGAAGAACAAGATAAACAATTATTCCCGCGCCTATGGCAACCGCCTGCTTGACGGCGTAATTTTCGTTGAAGCTTGCACACACGGTCAGCCCTATGCCGGACAGGAAAAACGCCATTGCCTCCAGCTCAAAGTAATCGGTTCCCGTGGCAATGGTGCCGATGAGCATATAGAGCCATTCGGCAACAATGTAGCCGAGAAAAACATAAAGGATGTTGGTGTTTACGGTTTCTTCGCGAAAAACCACGCACGCCGCCGAAAGAAGCTGAAATATAGTTATGGCAATCATAACGGTAACCTGCTTGAACGCGGGCTGACGGTAATTTCTGACCGCTGTTTTTTGCTCTGACGCCGGCATGAAACGCACCTCCTCCCGGCTGTTTTAAGGTGATTTGATGTTTATTTTACCACAACAAAACAAAAATCTCAATTAAAACCGCGAAAAAAGCTGTAAGTTTTAAAACTGTTCACAGTCGGTCTATATTTTAAAGCTAAAATCAGCCTGCACCCCGGCAAAGTGCCGGAGCGGGGCATATACTGAAACGGGGGAATATTTTTCGCCGCATACCCCCGATTTATTTTTTTAAAATATTGCAACGCGCAAAATAATGGTGTATAATATTTTAAATATTTTCTTTTTTTAGATTCCGATACGCCGGATTGCACAAGGAGGATACAACGCAATATGGAAGCGTATTTTGATAACAGCGCCACCACAAAGGTGTGCCCTCAGGCTGTTGAGGCTGTTACGGCGGCGCTGACCGAGGCATGGGGCAATCCCTCTTCCCTTCACGAAAAGGGTCTTGAGGCGGATGACCTGCTGCGCAAAAGCCGCTCAAATGTGGCAAAAAAGCTTTTCTGCTCCCCCGAAGAGGTGTATTTCACCTCCGGCGGAACCGAAAGCAACAATCTGGCGCTTTTCGGCGCCGCAAACGCACTTAAAAGGTACGGTAAAAGAATAGTATCAACCGTGGAAGTCGGAGGCCCAAGC
>JAZUJM010000216.1:0-3003 GCA_045642785.1 Acutalibacteraceae bacterium
CGGCGCATAATACAGAACGCCCGGGGTTGATGTGATAAACGCCGCAACGGCAAGCTGAGCCGCGTTGTGGCACAGGGCGCAGATAACCGAAATGCCGATATATCCGAACCCGTTTTTTTCGGTGCGGAGAAGCAGAAGCATTGCGGCGGTGCTGAGTATTCCGCCCGCAAGGCTCATTGCCCCTGCGGTTGCTCCCCTGACAAGGAAAGCAAAAAGTGCTTTAAAGGCTGTTATCGCAAAGGTCTGCCCCGCTCCGAGCGAGCCTGCCGAAAACATTGTAACGATATTTGAAAATCCCGGTTTTGCTCCGGGCGGCAAAAACGGCAGGGCTGGCAAAAGTCCCTCCAGCCACGAGAGCGCAAGTGCCTCGGCACAAAGAATACCGCCGAGTGCCGCCCTCATTGCCGCGCTGTTTTTTTTATTCATCAGTAGGTTATCGCGTCAACTCCGTTTTCTCCCTTTAAGGTGATAACCACCCTTGCAGGCAGGCAAACGGCAGCCGCGCCCTTTCGAGTAATTTTTCCGCTTTTAACGCAAAGCTGATTGTCGCACTGTGAGCTTTTGAAAGCTATGCCGTCGGGGAAAACCGTTATCACGGTTTCGGGCACGGTGCCGGTAACGATATCATACTGTGCCTTAACGCCGGAAAGCTCAATGCTGTTAACAACCTCGCCGTTAACCGTTATCTCCGCCACAAGCCCGCCGCCCGAAAATCTGCCGGCAAATAGGCAGACCGCGCACACGGCAAGAATAACAACAGCGGCGATAACATCTTTTTTTCTTAAAAGCTTTCTTTCCATTCAGTTAAAATAAAACTCATCATTTGTGATTTCCACTTTATCTTTAAGCCCGTGCGAAACGGTGATTGCACCGTTTTCATCAACAAAAAGCACATCTGCACCATAGCTTTCCGCAAGCTTTAAGCCCTCTTCAACACCCAGCACAAAGCAGGCTGTTGAAAGCGCATCGGAAAGCACGCCGTCAGCGGCAAAGGCCGTAACGCTCACAAGCGAGTTGTTGACGGGGAAGCCGGTTTTCGGGTCAAGAATGTGGTGATAGCGAACACCGTTATAATCAAAATAGCGCTCATAGGTGCCGGAGGTGGAAATAAACCCCTGCCCCGTGGTCACCTTTGCTATGTAATCGGAGCTGCCCTTTTGCGGTGAGGCAATGCCGACGGTAAACTCACCCTCGCCGTAAAACAGAATACTGCCGCCGAAAGAAACCGCGGCACGGGTGGCGCCGCTTTCCTTAAGCACTGCAAAGGCCTCATCACATGCGGCGCCCTTGCCGACTGAGCCCAAATCAAGCAGCGCACCGCCCGAAAGGCTGATTTCGTTGCCGGAAAGCTCAACGCGGTTTTCATCGGCAAGCAAAGCTTTTATTTCGGAATCGGCAGGCGGAGAGGTTCTTGTTTTAACGCCCCAAAGGTCGCTGACCGCGCCGAGGCCGATATCAAGCGCACCACCGCTTTTTTCACAAACATCAAGTGCTTTTTTGATAACCGCGGCAGTTTTTTCGCTCACCTGCGCGGCACCGGATGAATTGACCTTAAACACATCGGAGCCGTTTTCGGTTCTTGAAAGATTCTTTTTTTCAAGCCCGGAGGCCGAATTGATTATTTTTTGCGCCGTTTCCTCCGCGTTGCCGCCGGCAACCTTAACGGAAGCCGCCGTATCCATAATAAAAGCGGAAAGCGTGACTTCATTTTTGCCGGAGCAGGAGCAGAGCACGGCACAAAGGAATATGACAGCGGCAAGCAAAACGGCAGCCGGTAATTTTTTCTTCATCCGTTTCGCTCCCCTTTGCACACACTACTTCATATTATCCTTCTTATTTTATTATATAATTAATTGGTTTTCAACCTTTTATCGAAATTTCCCGATGTGTGTTCGGAAAAAAAGTGTGGTATTTTTTGTGAATTATGCTATAATCTTTTTATCACAACCGATTCGGAGGGTTAATTATGCTTCAGAATATCTTTATGCCCGCCCGCGTTATATGCGGCAAGGGTGCATTGACCGATAATTACGCCGTATTAAACGAGCTCGGCAAACGCTGCCTTATTCTTACCGGAGGAACCTCCGCCCGAAAAAGCGGAGCGCTCGGCGACGCCGAAAACGCGCTCAACAGCGCCGGTATTCCCTTTACTGTGTTTAACGGAATAAGTGAAAACCCGCTTATTTCCGCCTGCTTCAGCGCCGGAAAAGCCGCAAGGGATTTCGGTGCCGATTTCATTCTCGGCATAGGCGGCGGCTCGGTTCAGGATTCGGCAAAGGCCGTTGCGATTTATGCCGCAAATGCCGAGCTTTCACCCGCCGATATTTACAAAAGAAAATATGATAATGCACCGCTTAAGGTTGCCCTTGTGGGCACAACCTCCGGCACGGGCAGCGAGGTTACCGGGGTGAGCGTGCTTACAAATGACGAAACGGGGCGCAAAAAGAGCATTTCCGGCCCCGATTGCTATGCGGCGGTTTCATTCTGTGATTACACCTACACCTGCTCCATGCCCTATTCCGTAACCGTTTCCACCGCGCTTGATGCCTTTGCCCACGCCGTTGAGGGGTGGTTCACTCCCAAATCACTCGGCATGACCGATTTGTGGGCGGAAAAGGCGATACCGATGATTTTCTCCGGCCTTTGCGAGCTTTATGAAACACGCGCCCTGCCGGATGATAAAATCCGCGAAAAGCTCTACCTCGGTTCGCTTTATGCCGGGCTTGTTATCAACACCTGCGGCACAGCCTTCCCCCACCCGCTCGGTTATGTTTTAACCGAGAATTACGGTGTTCCCCACGGTGCGGCGTGTGCGACATTCTTCCCCGCGTTTTTTGCAAGGGCGCAGAAGTTCAGCCCCGAAAAGGCGGAAAAGCTGTGTGCTCTATGCGGTGCCGAGGCTGACACGATAATTGAAGTTATATCCGCCCTTGCAGATAACAAAATAAAAATATCCCCCGCCGAAGCGGAGGAATATTCAAAGCGCTGGGCAGAATCGGTTCC
>JAZUJM010000217.1:0-5786 GCA_045642785.1 Acutalibacteraceae bacterium
GATCCGACTTCATTCCTTTCTGCTTTGCTTATTTTGTTATTATAACAATATCACGCAAAAAATAAAAAATCAAGCAGAATTTTACTCTTCGATGGGGGGCTTCGGTTCAATCCAACCCCTGTAATTTGTGGGGATTACAAGCTTTGAAGGGTCGCCGCCGTGCTGCAAAAAGATGTTGTAAAGCTCCTGCTTTCTTTCCTCGGTGTAAACATAGCGCCAGATGCGCTTGATTTTTTCAAAATCCTCAAAGGTTTCATCGGGGTAGGCAAACACCGTTTTTGAATCATAGGGCAGGGGAACGGCAACGGTTCCGTCACCGGTGATGAAATATTTATCCGCAAGCTCAATGGCACGGCGGTTTGCCTCATGGCGGGGCAGCTCACCGTCAAACATTATTCTTGTTACCGGGAAAATCGCAAGCGAGGCACCGAGCAGGGAATAACAGTCGGCACTTAAGCCCGTGTGTCCGTGGTGGGCAACCTGAACCACATCACATTTAAGCGATTCTTTAAACCGCTTTTCGAGCATTCTGCTTGAAAGCACCGCCGCATCGCCCGGGATGAACACCTTTGAACCCTCCGCCTCCATCATAACAACGCAGGAGGAATCGTTGTAATCCTCGATTTTTTCGGGGAAGATGTCCTCGTGGGTGCACATGACATCAAAGGTAAGGTTGCGGATGTAAAAGCACTGGCCGGTGTGAAGCTTGTAAACCGGGGCAGGGTAATTATCAAGGGCGGCAAACAGCTTCTGCGCCATTTCAAGCTCCTCACAGCACCAGTCCTCCGCCGTTATGTGCGGGGGTAAAAGGTTCTGATAAAAGCCCTCAATAATAACATCGTCGGTGTTGTATTTAAGAAAATCAAGCAGCTTTGAAATGTGGTCGGTGTGGGCGTGGGTGATAAGCCAGCCGTTGATTACTATTTTTTCGCCCCTCGGTGTGCGCTCACGCATAAACTTGTGAATACGGTCGTTGTCATTTGCTTGAAAATAGTGGCCGCTGTCAACAACAAAAAAGCTGTTGTCGGGGCATTGCACCAAAAGGCACATTCCGCAGTCGATAAGGGTCTGGTCATTTTCAAAGGCATAAAAACAGGTTCCGGTTTCACCCTCACATTCCGTCTTTTCAAAATCCGGAAAAAGCTCGTTTTCACCCGCGGTAATCCTTAAGGCGGAATCACAGGGAGTGAAAAGCAGATTTATGTTTAATTTTCCGCCGAGCGCCGCATATAAATTGCCGTCAATGCTTCGCTTTTGCTTTATTTCAAAGCCCTCGCCCGTGAGAATGGAAACATAGGCGTTGAAATCGTTTTCGCAAACACCTTCGTAAAGGCGCAGAAAGCAGCCCTCACGGCAGTCGTATTCGCCGGTAAGCTTGCCGTTAAATGGCGTGAATTTTTCAAAAATACCGTTCATTACATTATCCTCATCCGTTAGTATTTTAATAATTGTATAATAGCAGGGGCGATTCTTCAATATGGCATATTGGCAAAACTTTTTTTGCCCCTTTTGGTGCAGATGACAACTGCCTTGAAAAAAGCGGAATGTAATGATATAATATCAGAAAATATGGGAAAACACGGAGGGGCTTATGGAAAGAATATTTACCAAGGGGCTTCGTTTTGTTGACGAAAGCGGAAGAGAGCGTATTTTTAACGGCGTTAATCTTTGCGACAAGGGCAGAGCCGACGAAAGCAAGACAAAGAAGGTTTACGATGTCGCCTTTGACGAGGAACTGATTGTCCGGCTCAAAAACTGCGGCGTAAACGTCATCCGCCTGGGTCTTACCTGGGACGCGGTTGAACCCGCTCCCGGCAAATACGACGAGGACTACCTTGACCGTGTTGAAAAGGTGACGAAGCTGTGCGAAAAGCACGGAATATATTTCTTCCTGGATATGCATCAGGATTTGTACGGCGGCCCCGTTGACAAGGGAGCCGGAGACGGTGCTCCCACCTGGGCGTGCATTACCGACGGTGCGGAGTTTCATCCCGCAAAGTTGGTCTGGGCTGAGGGCTATTTCTTCGGCAAGGCCGTTCACCGCTCCTTCGACCATTTCTGGGCAAACGATGTCTGCTGCGGCAAGCCGATTCAGGAGCATTACTGCGCCATGTGGAAGCACGTTGCCGAGCGATTTAAGGACAGCCCCGCTCTTTTCGGCTTTGATGTTATGAATGAGCCCTTCCCCGGCACCCCCGGCGGCAAGGTTTTCCGCTCACTCATAGCAAGCGTTGTGCGCTCGGGTGTGATTGATAAAAGAGTTAACAGGGTTCAGCTGATTAAAGACGCGCTTAAGGCCGAAACCCGCCACAAGGTGCTTGACCAGTTTGCCGACCCCGCTCTTTTCCACGAAATCGTGTGCCGCGGCGGCGAGCAGCTTATCCGCGAGTTTGACATCAAGTGCTATTCTCCGTTTATCAACAAATGCGCCGCCGCAATCCGTGAGGTTACGGACAAGGGCATTATTATAATGGAAAATTGCTACTATTCAAACCTCAGCATTCCCTGCTCCACCCCGGCGGTAACGGTTAACGGCAAGCGTGAGGAACAGCTTTGCTTTGCACCCCACGGCTATGATTTTATGGTTGACACCCCCGATTACAAATACGCCAGCAATTCAAGAACGGGCGAAATTTTTGACGAGCATTTCAGAACTCAGCAAAGGCTCGGAATTCCCGTTCTTGTGGGTGAATGGGGCGGCAGCGGCGGCAGCGAGGGCACCGAATGGCTCGGTCACATTGATTATCTGCTTGATAAATTCGATTCTCACAAATGGGGCCAGACCTATTGGGCATATTCTGCCGGAATGCTGGATTCCGTTATTATGCAAAGTCTTCTGAGAATAGCCCCCGTCGCGGTTAACGGAACAATCGAATCCTATTGCACCGACAGAAAAAATAATATTTTCACCTTAACCTTTGAGCAGGACGGGGAAGCCGCCGCACCCACCGAAATTTATCTTCCCTTTGCGGTCAAGAGCATTGAGGCCGACGGCAGATATGAGCTTGAAGCAATGGGCGAAAACGGGGCGGCAATGCTCAGGGTATTTACCGGCAAAGGAAGGCACACGGTTCGCGTGGGGTACTGATTATTTATGGAAATAAATATTTACGATTTTGATAAAACAATGCTTCCGTTTGACAGCGGCTCGCGCTTTTGGCTTTTCTGCCTGCTTCGCTATCCGTGGATTGCGGTGCTTTTGCCGTATCAGGGCATTTTCGGGCTGCTTATGTTGGCGGGGATAATAGACCTGAAAACGGCAAAAAATCATTTTTTTAAATTTATCCGTTTTATTCCGCTTCAAAGCGCGGTTGTAAAATTCTGGAATAAATATGACAAAAAGATTTTTGACTGGGCGCGGAAAGAAAACAGAACGGGCAAAACCGTGGTTATAAGCGCAAGCCCGGATTTTTTGCTTAATGAAATAGCAAAACGCCAGCAGTTTGACTGCCTTATCTGCACCCGCCACAGCAAAACCGGGGCGGTTATAGGCGAAAACTGCAAAAGTGAGGAAAAGGTTCGCCGCTTTTATGAGCTTTTCCCCGGCGGAAAGGCCGCAAATGTTTATTCCGATTCCATTAAGCACGATAAACCGATTTTTTCACTCGGCGGCAACTGCTGGCACATTGTTAAAGGTGAAAGAATACCCTTTGACTTTGCGGCGGTTTACCCCGAAAAAGAATGAAAATCACCGCCTTTACGGAAAAAATGCACCGTTTTTTGATAACGGTGCATTTTTATGTTGACAAGTGCGGATTTTTTTATTATAATATCAACGCTGTATAAGGGAGAAAGCGGTCATACGGAGGCGGCTTTATTCCCGAACGATTTTGCCGGTGTGGCGAAATCGGCAGACGCAAGGGACTTAAAATCCCTCGGTGGCAACACCGTACCGGTTCAAGTCCGGTCACCGGCACCAGCGTGGTTCCCGCACGGGTTCGGCCTTTGCGGGCGCCGAGCGCGGGGTAAACACCCCGCAGGGCAGGGCTCCGATTTGCGTTAAGGAGCTCGCACCCAATTAAAAGCGATGAATAATCAAAAAGGTAATTTGCAGGCAAGAGCGCAATTGTGACCTTTTTGAAGATTCACCGCTTTTCTTTTTTTGCCATTCAGCAAGATACAGCCCTTTGTTGATTAATTACCGGCAATGTGATATAATACCGGCAGCCGGAATGGAGGGATGATTATGATTTCTTTTATTCAATCGCCCGGCAGGGATAAATTCTGCTCTTTGTTTAACGGGTCAAAGGAAGCTGAATCATTTGTATTTTTTACCGACCCGCATCTTTTTCAAAAAGGTGAATGCGGCGAGGAGGAATTGTTCCGCAGAGCGGAAAAACCTTTGACTTTTCTTCGGAATTTCTATTATTCCGTGCCTGCCGATTTTATCATCGGCGGCGGTGACTGGATAGGCTCGTCTGATACCGTGCCCGAGGCAAAAAGAAAACTCGGACTCATTGACGGGTGTATGAGGGAAATGTTCGGGGATGAATACTATCCCGTTCTCGGCAATCACGATACCGATTATCAGGGCGTGGATGAAAACGGAGTACAGCTTGGTGTTGACCGCGGCCTTTCTCCGGAGATTCTGACAAACCTCTGCTTCCGCAAATTCGGCAATACATATTACAGCTTTAAAGGCAATCACACCCGCTTTTTTGTTTTGGACTCTCAACTTGATTGGAATGCAAACGAAATGAATCCCTTCAAATGGGAGCAGCTGCACTGGCTTGCCGGGGAGCTTATAAAGAATGATGAAAAGCATAATGTTATAGTCCCTCATATGTGGTGGTGGAATATGCCGGGTGATGAAATCGCAGCCATGACAAAATTACTGACTGAACTGATTTCTGCTTATAACAAAAAAACAACCTTTATCTGTCAGAAAACCGAATATGATTTTCAAAAGACAAAAGGACGCATTGAGTTTGTTATGAGCGGCCATACACATGATGATTGGGAAACAACTGTAGATAATTGCCCCGTTTTTTCAACAACGCATTTTCGCGAATGCTCTCCGACTTTTGATTTGATGTATGCCGATTACGATGAACGAAGACTTTATTGTGTTCGTATCGGAGACGGAAAAAGCCGCGTGTTTAATCTGGACAGCGGAGAAAAACATAAATTCTGAATATTAAATATAATAGACCGGCTCAACTGTAAAGCTGAGCCGGTCTGTGCTTTTATGACAGAAGAAAAAGCGGAGCTGTTGTACAAAACCGGCTGCAAACGGTTAATTCATCCTTCCTTGCAAACATATAATGGTAAAAAATGAACCGGAGGAATGATTATGGGGTGCTGCTTAACCGAACTCAGAAGCAAGGAGGTTATTAACCGCGAAACGGGCAACAGAATAGGCCCGGTGTGCGATGTGGAGCTTGATGCCGCTTCCGGCAGGATTACCGCAATTATCGTCTACGGCAGGCCGAAGATTCTCGGCCTTTTCGGCAGCAGCGACGATGTTCGTATTCCGTGGGAGAATGTTGATGTTATCGGCGATGAAACCATTCTTGTTTCCCGCGCGGAGTATTGCAGAAGGGAACGCAGCGGCAGGGGAAGATAACCCTGCTCTTTTTATATTCTGATTATATTATTCTCTTGACATACAGTAATTTAGATAGTAAAATATATAGCGATTTAACAGTTTAAATCGCGTATGGGCTTTTGCCCGCGGTAAATAATATCGGAGGATTAAAAATGAAACAGCTGCTTTTAGGTAATGAAGCTGTGGCAAGGGGCCTTTATGAGGCGGGCGTCAAGGTGGTTTCAAGCTACCCCGGCAC
>JAZUJM010000218.1:0-2227 GCA_045642785.1 Acutalibacteraceae bacterium
TCAAGTCCCGTGCCGAAGAGATCGCCTACGCCGAGGCTCACAACATTCCTCTCCGGATCAACCGCGAGACCAACTACTCCAAGGATAAGAACCTGTGGCACCTGAGCCACGCGGGCCTGGATCTGGAGGATACCGGCAACGAGCCCCAGTACGAGAAGGAAGGCTTCCTGGAAATGGGCGTCAGCCCCATCAATGCTCCCGATGTGCCCACCTATGTTACCATTCATTTTGAAAAGGGCGTTCCCACAGCCGTTAACGGCAAAGAGATGGGCGGCGTTGAGCTTATAGAGTGCCTTAATGAAATCGGCGGCAAAAACGGCATTGGTATTGCAGACCTTGTTGAAAACCGTCTTGTCGGCATGAAGAGCCGCGGTGTTTATGAGAACCCCGCAGGCGCCATCCTTTTCAGAGCACATCAGGTTCTTGAAACCATCTGCCTTGACAGAGACACCCAGCACTACAAGGAGCAGGTTGCTCTCCGTTTTGCAGAGCTTGTTTATTTCGGCCAGTGGTACACTCCTCTCAGAGAGGCTCTTTCGGCTTTTGTTGATTCCACTCAGCAGACCGTTACCGGCGATGTCAAACTTAAGCTTTACAAGGGCAATATGATTAATGCCGGCGTAACCTCCCCCTACACCCTTTACAGCGAAGCATTCGCAACCTTCGATGAGGATGAGGTTTACAATCAGAAAGATTCCGCAGGCTTTATCAACCTCTTCGGTCTTCCCATCAAGGTAAGAGCCATTCTTGAGGCAGAGAGAAACAACAAATAATCAAAAACAAAATTACGGGGCTATCGGCTGATAGCCCCGTTAAATAACTTAGGATGTGTGATTTATGAAACTTTGGGCAGGCCGCTTTTCAAAGGAAGCGGATAAAAAAACAAACGATTTCAACTCCTCAATAGCAACCGATTCAAGAATGTTTGAGGAGGATATAAACGGCAGCATAGCCCACGCCACAATGCTTGCGGCAAAGGGCATTATCACCGCGGAAGACGGTGCGGCAATCTGCGCCGGGCTTGAAGAGATAAAGAACGATATAAAAACAGGCAAGCTGCTTATTGACCCCAACGCCGAGGATATTCACACCTTTGTGGAAGCCACCCTTACCGAGCGCATAGGCGAGCCTGGCAAAAGGCTCCACACCGGGCGCAGCCGCAACGACCAGGTGGCTGTTGATGTAAGGCTCACCTTAAGGAAAGAGTGTGAGGCACTTGATGCCCTGCTTGTTAAACTGCTTGAAAGCATTGAGAACAAGGGCGAGGAATACAAAGACGCGATTATGCCGGGCTACACTCATCTTCAAAGGGCTCAGCCCATAACCTTTAAGGCACACCTTTCGGCCTATGCCGAAATGCTCAAAAGGGATATCTCCCGCCTTGCCGATGCAAAAAAGAGAATGAACATTTCTCCTTTGGGCAGCGGCGCCCTTGCGGGCACGACCTACCCGATTGACAGGGCAATGACCGCGGAGCTTCTGGGCTTTGACGGATTTTCGGCAAGCACGCTTGACGGTGTTGCCGACCGTGATTTCTGCCTGGAGCTTGCCTCGGTGCTTTCCATAATTATGGTTCACCTTTCAAGGCTTTCGGAGGAAATAATCCTCTGGTGCTCATGGGAGTTTAAGTTTGTGGAGCTTGATGATGCGTTTTCCACCGGTTCAAGCATAATGCCGCAAAAAAAGAATCCCGATATCACCGAGCTTGTGCGCGGCAAATCGGGCAGAGTTTTCGGCGACCTTATGACCCTTTTAACCGTTATGAAGGGCCTGCCCCTTGCCTATAACAAGGATATGCAGGAGGATAAGCATGCCATATTTGATGCCTTTGACACAGTTAAAATCTGCGTTGATACCCTTATCCCGATGATAGACACAATGAAGGCCATACCCGAAAATATGAGAAAGGCCGCCGCGGGTGGCTTCATCAACGCCACCGACTGCGCCGATTATCTTGTTTCAAAGGGTCTGCCCTTCCGCGATGCCTACAAGGCCACGGGCGAAACGGTTGCCCTTTGCATAAGAAAGGGCGAAACGCTTGAATCCCTGCCGCTTGAAGAGTATAAAAACATCTGCGAGCTCTTTGATGAGGGAGTTTATGAAGCTATTAAGCTTGAGAACTGTGTAAAAAGGCGCGGAATGTAAAAGATTCAGCGCAGACTGAAAAGCAAAAAACTTAATAAAAAGAAATGAAGAGAAGGTAAACAAACCGATTTGTTCGGAAAGC
>JAZUJM010000219.1:0-3194 GCA_045642785.1 Acutalibacteraceae bacterium
GACCGTCACGCACGATGTTGACATCCGAAAGTCAAGTCGGACGAGCACCCCATGTCGTGAAGGATCCACTTACGGGTAAATTAAGAACGCTTATGCCCATTGAATGTGAACGCCTTAACGGTTTTCCAGACGATTGGACGAATACTGGTATGCCGGAAAGAATGAGATATTTTTGTATGGGGAATGCACTTGTTGTTCCAATTGTTACGCGAATAGGCAAATCAATGTTAAGATTATTCTAACTGGAAGGCGTTACGATGAGACTGAAACATATTTCTATTACAAAATATCGGTCGATTGACCATCTTGAAATCGATTTTCCCGAAAAACGTCCCGTTGTTTTGTTTGGTCCCAACAATGCAGGAAAATCTAATATTTTATCAGCAATCAATCGAATCCTTGGCGACCGTTACCCAACATATATAGAAATGCTTGACAGTGATTATTACCAAAGAGATAAAGTAGCACATCCGACATCTGATATTTCTGCCACATTTGACGAGCCATTATTCTGTGACAAATATGGAAATTGTTATAGTACAGTTGCAATAAGATATGGGAATAATGGTGACCTTACGGATAATCTTCTTCATGATGGAACCGGCAAGAAAATATTCCCATCAAATGACCAACGAGCAAAATGCCAATCTTTCTTGATTGATGCTGAAAGAAATATCCAAAGCGCCTTTAACTATAGTAGCCAATATTCCTTATTGAGTAGGTTTTCCAAACGAATTCACAGCGCACTAAGCACCGAACATAAAGAAGAACTTTCCAATGTATTTGAGCAGATAAAACAATCTTTTGAGAAAACGGAAGAGTTTTCACGGTTCTTTGATGAGTTTTCTGCAGCATTAAAAGGATCGGTCAAGGGATTCGTCCATTCTCTCGCCGTTGATTTTTCGGCATACGATCCTAACAACTATGCCAAATCCTTACGAATTTACGCCAAGGAAGGAAATAACATTCGCGGATTTGAGGAGTTTGGAACTGGTGAACAGCAAGTGCTCCTCATGGCCTTTGCCAAGGCATACATGGAAGTTTTCACCTCAGAACATTTTGTTTTGATTATTGAAGAACCTGAAGCACATCTTCATCCTTTGGCTCAGAAATGGCTCAAGGAATATATTGCAGATATGTGTACTGCGGGAATTCAAGTAATAATCTCTACTCACTCGGCAGATTTCATTGACCCCGCCTATATTGATGGGCTTGTAAGAGTATATAAGGTGGGCGGTACCACAAAAGCTAAACAATTATCAGGAAAAGAATTAGCCGAATTCTGTATAGCATCAGGCGTTCCTGAAAGCAAGGCATCCCCGGAAAACATTATTGATTTTTATTCTACAAAGCTTTTCCCAGATCAATTAAAAGGAGTCTTTGCAGAAACGATTCTCCTTGTTGAAGGTGCAACAGAATATTATGCTTTGCCTGCTTTTCTTAAACGTATTGGATTTTCATTAGCCGAACACGGGGTCGAAATCGTAAATTGTATGGGTAAAAACAGTATCCCACTGTTTTGGAGACTATTTAAGGCATACGGATATAATTGCTATGCAATATTTGACGGAGACGCAAATCCCAATTCAACCGCGAAAACTTTTTCGGGGATTATTGATAACAAAACTTGGCTTGTAGCAGCAGATGAGTTTGAAGTCAATAATACATATGCGTATTTTGGCGTTGATTTTGAAACCTATTTTCGCACCACACTCAAAGAGTATGCAGAACTTGAAAAAACAATAATAAATGATTATCAAATCACTTCAAAACCCGGAAAAGCAAAGGCCGTTGCTCAAAACATATCAGAAATGCCAGAGTTTATAATAAAGCTTCGTGATGAACTTGATATAATCGAATTACTCGGTCAATAAACTCTTTTCCGCGAATTGTAAAAGAAGACCACGCCAAAGGTTTAATACCTCTGATGTGGTCTTCTTCTGTTTTGCCGTTTGAAGGTGTCACTCAAAACCTAATTTTCAATAAATCCCTAAATGAGTGATACCTTCGAGTCGGCTTTTTGCTGTTATTTTTTGATTTTAAGTATTTTAAGCGGCGTGGCGTCCTCGTTTAAAAGCTGTAATTCATCAATTCCGTATTTTTCCATAACCTTTAACCAGCGTTCCTCCATTCCCTCGGCATATTCAACGGGAAGAAAGCCTGCGGTAAGGTAGCTTTTGAGCGCGGCGGGTCTGCCCTCGCTTGTGGTGAGGGATATAAAATCAACATTGCGTTCAAGCAGGGATTTAATAACTATCTGGCTCAGATACTTTGCAAGCCCGCGCCCGCGGTAATCGGTGCGTATGCCGACCATATGCATATCACCCATATTTGTTTCCTTATACACAAAGGCGGTGGCTGTGCCTATATGCTCGCCGTTGTAATCAAGGAACCATATGTCGTTTTCCGGCACAATATCCTTAAAGTTGATAATCTCCTGCTTGTAGGCCTGCTCGTCGGTTATGCCGTCGCAAAGGCCGTTAAGAATACAGGTGTGCCAGGCGGCGATATCGGTTTCCGGGTTAAAATGAGAGAATGAGTAGCCCTCGGGGAGCGGAGCTTCCTTAACCGGGGTTCCGGGAAGAAAATATAATTTTAACTGTGACTGTCCCATACTGTTTATCTCCTTTAATTATTATATGTGTAAATAACTTTGCCCCTGTCAAAAATAACATCGTCGTAGCCGAAGGCGGATTCCGCATTGCCGAGCAGAACCGCCTGCTCAATAAAGGCTTCACCCTTTTCTGCGCCAATGCTTTCAATGCCGAGGTGATAATTTCCGCTTTCGGCAATGTTTATTTTCATAATGAGCTCCTCGGGTGAGGTGTTGGCGAATGTGAGGGAATCAACAAGCTTTCCGCTTTCCTGCTCCCTTACGAAAAGGCGGCAGGTGCACCCGGAGGAATAAACACTCGCTTTAAGATAAAGCGGCTTGCCCGCTTCAAGGTAAAGCCCCTGATAAATTGCGGAATCGCCTTTTTCAAAATCCGATATTCTGCCGCGGTTCTTTTCGCCTTTTATAACCTCTGCGCAGCCCTTAAAGCACCAAAAAACCTTTCCGCCTGAAAAATCTCCGTTATGGAAATCCCTCATGGAGTGATAAAAGCTCATATCGCTTACCGTTGTTTCAAAAAAGTTTGCTTCGATTCCGTCAATTATGTTGTTTTCAAAGCGAACCGAGGTAACGGGGTGGG
>JAZUJM010000220.1:0-13469 GCA_045642785.1 Acutalibacteraceae bacterium
ATCTGCAACCACTACTTCGGCGACGGCGAGCCCGTTGCAGTCAAGAGCGCCGCTCAGGACGACACCAAGGACCAGCTCGTAGTTGCCACCAACGCCGCTTTCGAGCCGTTCGAGTTCACCAAGGGCGACTCCTACTACGGAATCGACATGGAAATCGCAAAGGCTTTCGCCGATTACCTCGGCTGGGAGCTCGTTATCAACAACATGGAATTCAGCGCCGTCTGCCTCTCCGTCGGCGAGCATAAGTGCGACATCGCCATGGCAGGCCTTACCGTTAAGCCCGACCGCGAAGAGTATGTAACCTTCTCCAAGTCCTACTACACCGCTTCTCAGAAGCTTATCGTCAAGGGCGACGACACCACCTTTGATGCCTGCACCGACGCTGCTTCCGTTGAGGCTATCCTTAAGGGCTTTGACAAGACCACAAAGATTGGTGTTCAGAACGGCACCACCGGCAAATTCTATGTTGAAGGCGACGCCGACTGGGGCTTTGAAGGCCTTGCAGTTGAGTGCATCGGCTACAAGAACGGCGCTCTTGCAGTTCAGGATCTTGTAAACGGCGGCCTCAACTATGTTATCATTGACTCCGCTCCCGCCGATTGCATCACCAACGCAATCAACGAGCTTGCCTGAGTAAAAAGCCAAATCCAAACCGGGCTGTTTCAGAGTCTTTGACTTTGAAACAGCCTTATGTATATCGGAGAATAATATGAACGGTTTTGAAGCGAAAATCATTAAATTTATTGATATACTGATTAATCAAAGAGGCTATGTTAAGGTTGTTGAAGGCCTTGAAAACACGGTGAAAATTGCCGTTATCGGCCTTATTATCGGCATAGTGATAGGTACGGTTATCGCAACCATCCGCGTTATTCCCAAATACAAGCTTTTGCCGAGAATCCTCAACGGCTTCTGCACATTTTATGTGGGCTTGTTCAGGGGCACGCCGATGGTGGTGCAGCTGCTTGTTTTTTACTATGTTGCCCTGCCTTTGCTCGGGATGAATCTTCCCTCGGTAAATGTTGCAATCGCGGTTTTCGGCCTTAACAGCGGCGCCTATATTTCCGAAATGATGCGCGCCGGTATTCAGAGCGTTGATTATGGCCAGACCGAGGGCGGCAGAAGCGTCGGCCTCAGCTTTTCCACCACAATGATGAAAATTGTCATTCCGCAGGCGGTGAAGAACATTCTTCCCACCCTCGGCAATGAGTTCATAGCCCTTATCAAGGAAACCTCGGTTGTTTCCTTTGTCGGTGCCAGCGACCTTTATGTTGCTTTTAACTACATCGGCTCAAACAGCTATGAGTTTATGGTTCCCTACCTTGCCATGGCAATCATTTACATCATTATGGTCTGCATTATCACCCTGCTTATTAAAATAATGGAAAGGAGCCTGCACAAGAATGACAGAACACTTTAAAAAGGCTGAAAATGCCGGCGGCTCCGAAACATTGATTAATGTTGTGGGGCTTGAAAAAAGCTTCGGCAGCAACCGGGTTCTGCGCGGAATCGACCTTGAAATCAAAAAGGGCGATATTGTGGCGGTCATAGGCCCATCCGGTTCCGGCAAAAGCACATTCCTCCGCTGCCTTAACTGCATGGAAGACCCCACCGGCGGCAAAATAATCTTCAACGGCGTTGATATTGCCGACCCGAAGGTTGATATCAATATTCACCGCCGCAAAATGGGAATGGTTTTTCAGCATTTTAACCTTTTTGATAATATGAGCGTTATCAAAAACATAATGCTTTCCCCGGTTATCTGCGCCAAAAAGGACCGCCGCAAGGCAATTATTCACAACCTTTTCAGTAAGGAAAAAATAAAGGTTCGCAGCGTTGATGAAATCAAGAAGGAAGCCCGCGAAAATGCCATGAAGCTGCTTGAAAGAATAGGGCTTCAGGATAAGGCGGACGCCTACCCCTCAACGCTTTCAGGCGGCCAGAAACAGAGGGTGGCAATAGTTCGCTCACTTGCAATGAACCCCGAGGTCATTCTTTTTGATGGGCCCACCTCGGCACTTGACCCGGAAATGGTCGGTGAGGTACTTGAGGTTATGAAGGAGCTTGCAAAAGAGGGTATGACAATGGTTGTTGTTACCCACGAAATGGGCTTTGCAAGGGAGGTTGCCAACCGCGTTCTGTTCATTGATGAAGGCATTATAAAAGAAGAAAACGAGCCCTCAAAATTCTTCGATAATCCTCAGAATCCCAGACTTAAGGATTTCCTTTCCAAAGTTCTGTAAAATTAATATTTAAAAATCACACCCCGCGAATGAGGCTGATAATTGCCTGTTCGCGGGGTGTGATTTTTAAATGATATGCTTTACAATTCCTCCCGGAACTGCTGGTTATAGAGTGAAGCGTACATTCCGTCTTTTTCCATAAGCTCGCCGTGGCTGCCCTGCTCAATGATTTTGCCGTTGTCGATAACCGCGATTTCATCGGCGTTTTTGATTGTGGAAAGGCGGTGGGCAACAACTATTGTCGTTCTGCCCTTGCAGAGCTCGTCAAGAGCGTTCTGAATAAGGATTTCGGTGGCGTTGTCAAGTGCGCTTGTTGCTTCATCAAGAATAAGAATGGGCGGATTTTTGAGGAAGACCCTTGCAATGCAGAGCCTTTGCTTCTGCCCGCCGGAAAGGCGCACGCCTCTTTCGCCTATCACGGTGTCATAGCCCTCGTCAAGGCTCATTACAAAGTCGTGAATGTTGGCACGCTTTGCCGCTTCAATAACCTCTTCGTCGGTGGCGTCAAGCCTGCCGTAGAGTATGTTTTCCTTAATGCTGGCATTGAAAAGGTAAATATCCTGCTGAACAATGCCTATGTTGCGGCGAAGTGAATCAAGGGTGATATCGTTAATGTCGGTGCCGTCAATTTCTATTGAGCCGGAGCGGATAGAATAAAAATGCGGAATCAGGTGGCAGATGGTGGTTTTGCCGCCGCCGCTCGGGCCCACAAGGGCAAAGGTTTTGCCCTGCGAAACGCTTAAATCAATGCCGTTGAGCACATCCTTTTCTTCGCCGTAGCCGTAGTAAACATCGCTGAACCTGATATTGCCGTTAAGCCTGCCCACATCGCAGGCAGTGGCGGAATCAAGCTCCGGCTCGGTGTCGAGCACTTCAACAAATCTTTCAAAGCCCGCCGCGCCGTTCTGAAACTGCTCCATAAAGCGGATAAGGGTGTTTATGGGGTTAAGGAAGATGTTGATTGAAACAATGAAAGCGGAGTAATCGGCAAAATTGATTTTGCCGGAGTAAAGGTAAAGCCCGCCCGCAATGAGCACCACAACATTGAAAACATCGGTAACAAAGGTTGAGGAGGAGTGGAAAATTCCCATTGCCTTGTAGGCGTTTTTGTTTGCCTCAACAAACATCCCCACGCCCTTGCCGAATTTCTCCTTCTCCTTTTCGGCGTTGGTGAAGGCCTTTGTTACCCTTATGCCGGATATACTGCTTTCAAGCGCAGCGTTGATAACGGCGTTGGACTGACTTCTCTCCTTGAATGAATCCCTCATCCTTTTGCGGGTGAAAAGCGAAACCCCCACAAGAAAGGGCACGCAGGAGAAGATGATGAGGGTGAGGGGAATGTTGATTGATGTGAGGTAGATGAATGAGACGATGACCGAAATTGAGCTGATTATGACAGTTTCGGGGCCGTGGTGGGCGAGCTCAACCATATCGAAAATATCATTTGTCATCCTCGACATTATTTTGCCCGTTTCGTGCCCGTCAAAAAAGCTGAAGGGCAGCTTTTCGATGTGGCTGAAAAAGTCGTTCCTCATTTTGGTTTGCATATAAACGCCCATCATATGCCCCTTGAACTGAACAAAGTAGTTTAAAAGCATACGGATAATGTAAAGGGCAAGCAATGCAAGGCCGCTGAGGATAATGAACCTGTATTTTTTGTTGGGGATAAGGTCGTTGAGCATGGTGCGGGTGATTACGGGGTAAAGCACACCGATTAACGCCACCGCGCTGGAGGCGAGCATATCAAGCGCAAACAGCTTTTTGTGCGGCTTATAATAAGAGATAAATCTTTTTAACATTTCTATTTTCCTCCCTGATAAATCCATTTTACGCTTTAACCACCGCCGTTTCAAGTGAAAAACAAAAATATTTGATAAAAAAATCCATATACTGTTGCAATTTGATTTCGGTGTGGTAAAATCAAACCATATATTGATAATATATAATTTATTGAAAAGGGGAGAATAAAATGGCAAAATTCATTTTTTCCGCATTTGCGGATGAAGCGTCACGCCTTGTTGATGAGCAGATAAAGGCCTGCCGCGAAAATGAAATCGAGCTTATCGAGCTTCGCAATGTTGACGGCAAAAACATCTCCGATTTCAACGAGGAGGAGGCCAAAGCCCTCAAGGCAAGGCTTGATGAGGCGAAAATCGGCGTTTCCTCAATCGGTTCTCACTACGGCAAAATCAAAATCACCGATGATTTTGCACCGCATTTTGAAAAATTCAAAACCACGGTTGAGGTTGCAAAAATCCTCGACACAAAATATATCAGAATGTTCAGCTTCTATATTCCCGAGGGTGAAGACCCCGAGAAATATCGCGATGAGGTCGTTGCCCGTGTTTCCGCCATGGCGGAATATTCTCTCGAACGCGGAATCCTCTGCTGCCACGAGAATGAAAAGGGCATTTACGGCGACGTTCCCGAAAGATGCCTTTACCTTGCCGAAACTCTCGGCGAAAAGCTCGGCTGCATTTTTGACCCCGCAAACTATCTTCAGTGCGGCGCCGAAACATACGAGGGCTTCAAAAAGCTTCAGAAATATGTTACCTATATGCACATAAAGGATGTTAAAACCGCCGACGGAACCCTTGTGCCTGCGGGCGAGGGCGACGGCAGGGTGGAGGATATCCTTCGCCTGCTCGACAAAGAGGAGCGCGCCTATATTCTTACCGTTGAGCCTCACCTTAAGGTGTTTGACGGGCTCGGCAATCTTGAGGCAGGCAACGAATCCGCCGACAGTATGAAATCAAAATATGTTTATCCCGATAACTTTGCCTCATTCGGTGCGGCCTGCAAGGCCATTCACGCACTTGTTGAAAAGGTTCAGCCCGTTCGCTACGGCATTATCGGTATAGGCAATATGGGTTCATCCCACATCAGAATGAACGACGAGGGCAAGCACAGCGAAATGAGAATCACCGCTGTTGCGGATATTGACCCCGCAAGGCTTGAGGTTGCCCAAAAATCGCTGCCCTATGTTAAGACCTTCAACTCTGCCGAGGAGCTTATTGACAGCGGCGAGGTTGATGTTGTTCTTATTGCAACGCCTCACTATTTCCATTCCCCCATTGCACAGTATGCGTTCTCAAAGGGCGTTAATGTGCTCACCGAAAAGCCTGCCGGAGTTTACACAAAGCAGGTTCGTGAGATGAATGAGGCGGCCGCCGCCTCCGGCCTCACATTCGGCATTATGTATAACCAAAGAACAAACTGTGTTTACCGCAAAATGCGTGAGCTTGTTCAGGGCGGGGAGTTCGGCGAAATCAAGCGTGTTAACTGGATAATCACCGACTGGTACCGCACCCAGGCTTATTATAACTCCGGCGGATGGAGAGCCACCTGGAGCGGCGAGGGCGGCGGAGTGCTGCTTAACCAGTGCCCCCACAACCTTGACCTCTGGCAGTGGATATGCGGCCTGCCCGTTAAGATTCGCGCGGTTTGCCATGAGGGCAAATGGCACGATATCGAGGTTGAGGATGATGTTACCATCTATGCCGAGTATGAAAACGGCGCAACAGGTGTGTTTGTTACCACCACCGGCGACTGCCCCGGCACAAACCGCCTTGAAATCACCCTTGACGGTGCAAAGCTTGTTTGCGAAAACGGCAAGCTTATGATGTACAGGCTTAATGGCAGAATTTCCGACCACCTTGTAAACTGCGAAGAGGGCTTCGAGAGGCTTGAGGGCGAATGGGAAGAGGTTGAAACCGACGGCCTTAACAAACAGCACAGCGCGGTTGTTAACGCCTTTACCGGCAAGCTTCTTCGCGGCACACCCCTTGTTGCCAACGGCGAAGAGGGCATCCGCGGGCTTTCGATTTCCAACGCGGCTCACCTTTCATCCTGGCTCGGCAAAGAGGTTTCCATTCCCGTTGATGAGGAGCTTTATTTTGCAGAGCTTCAGAAAAAGATTGAGCAGTCAACATATAAAAAGACAGTCAGCGCCAAGGTTCAGGGCGATATGTCTTCAACCTTCGGCAGCTGAGAAAGGGATACACTATGAAAGTTGCCATTGTCGGATGCGGAAATATATCAAGGCTTCACTTTGCCGCGGTCAGCGAAAATCCGAATACCGAGCTTGTGGCGGCGGTTGATATTAAGCCGGAAAGAGCAAACCATTATGCCGAAAAATACGGCATAAAGGCTTACACATCCTATGATGAAATGCTTGATTCCGAAGCCCCCGACTGTGTTCATATCTGCACCCCCCATTATCTCCACACACCTTACGCCGTTAAAGCGCTTAACAGAAACATCAATGTTCTTTGCGAAAAGCCCTGCTCGGTGAATGATGCCGAGGTTGAGGCTCTCCGCGCGGCGCAGAAGGCTTCAAACGCTCATTACGGCGTTTGCTTTCAGAACAGATACAACCTTTGCGTCGGCGAGGTGCTTGACACCGTGAAAAGCGGTGAGCTCGGAAAGGTGGAGGGGGTTCGCGCTTTCGTTACCTGGAACAGAGGCAGCGATTATTACAGCGACGATTGGCACGGAACGCTCGAAAAGGAGTGCGGCTGCCTGCTCATTAATCAGTGCATTCACACCCTTGACCTGATTCAGCTTATCGGCGGCGGCTGTGATTCACTTATCGGCCACATCTCAAACGACCATTTGCAGGGCGTTATTGAGGGTGAAGACACGGCAAGCCTGCTTATTGACCTTAACTGCGGTGCAAAAGCCGTGTTTTACGGCACCACCGCCCACTCCTGCAGCGCGCCCGTAATAATCGAGGTCGCTTTCACAAACGGAACACTTCGCTGTGAGGGCGAAAAGCTGTTTAAGGTTTCCGAAAGCGGAATTGAAGAGATTAAACTTGAAAAAAGAGAAAGTCTCGGCAGGTCTTATTGGGGCTCCGGCCACGCTTCGCTTATCTCCGATTTTTACAACAGCATTATCAATAACACACCCTTTGCCGTTGATTCCTTTGCGGGCGGCGAAGCGGCAAAAATGGTTTTTGCGGCCTACCGTTCGGCGGGCAAAAAGGTTTATTTAAAATAATAACGGAGGAATAAATATGAGTCACGAGAATTTAAAGGGCAGAGTAGCGGTTATCACCGGCGGCGGCGGAGTGCTTTGCAGCGGCTTTGCAAAGGACCTTGCGGCGCTCGGCGTAAAGGTTGCGGTGCTTGATTTAAGAGAAGACGCGGCACAGAAGGTTGTTGATGAAATAACAGCCGCGGGCGGCGAGGCTATGGCGGTTGGCTGCAATGTGCTTGAACCCGAAAGCCTTGAAGCTGCAAGGGCAAAAATCACCGAGAAATTCGGCGTTTGCGATATTCTGATTAACGGCGCGGGCGGCAACAACCCCAAGGGCACCACTTCAAAGGATATTTTTGAAGACGGCGACCTTGAAAATAAGGTGGAGGGTGTTAAAACCTTCTTTGACCTTGACGCTTCGGGAATACAGTTTGTGTTTAACCTCAACATCCTCGGCACCCTTCTCACCACCCAGTGCTTTGCCAAGGATATGGTTGGCAGAGAGAACGTTTCCATTCTCAACGTTTCCTCAATGAATGCGTTTTGCCCGCTCACAAGAATCCCCGCTTATTCGGCGGCAAAGGCAGGCGTTTCAAACTTTACACAGTGGCTTGCCGTTCACTTTGCTCAGGCGGGTATCAGAGTTAACGCCATTGCACCCGGCTTTTTTGCAACCAACCAGAACAAAACTCTTCTTTTCAATGAAGACGGCTCCCTTACTCCCCGCTCGGATAAGATTATCAGCCACACCCCGATGCGCCGTTTCGGCGTTCCGGAAGACCTTACCGGGGCTCTTGTGTTCTTCTGCGATGAAAAATACTCCGGCTTTATCACCGGCGTAATCCTTCCCATTGACGGCGGTTTTGCCGCTTACTCGGGAGTATAAAAATGAAAACCGCCGGTCCAAATCAACACTCGGTTTGATTTGAACCGGCGGATATCTTTTTGTCAAGTTCTTTTAGCAATAAGCCCGTTGTATGAGCTTAATTCATACGGCGGGTTTTTCTTTTATTCATCCTCATCGTCATCAAAGCAATAATCATTCAGCTCTTTGAAATTGAGAAATTCGGATAAGGTCATATTGAAAGCAATCGCTATTTTATGGAGAGTTTTCACACCCGGATTCTTTGTTAGTCCTCTTACAATATTGTCAAGCGTTGATTGCTTAACATCGCTCATTGAAGCAAGCTTGTTAATTGATATGCCGCGTTCCGAGCAAAGGGAGCGGATTCTGTAAATGTATATTTCAGAGTAATCCATATTATCAGCCTCGTCATAGTTTACCCGTTTGTGGGTTAATATTATGATAAATGCAAATAACAGGCTAATTACCCGTATATGGGTTGACTTTGAATATATATTTTCATAATATATATTTACCCGTATTTGGGTAAATGGAGGCTTATTATGACTTGTACTTTTTTCGGGCACAGAGATTTGCCGGCTGAAATACTGCCGCTTATTAAAGAAACGCTGATTGACTTAATCGAAAATAAAGATGTTGATTTGTTCTATGTAGGCTGCAACGGTAATTTCGATTTGTCGGTGCAGGCTGTTCTCTCCGAGCTGTCGTCTGTTTACCCGATTAAATATTATATTGTTCTTTCCTGTCTGCCGCAGAATGAAGCACGGTATTCCGCGCGGACAATTATGCCGGAGGGGATTGAAAAGGTTCCTCCGCGGTTTGCTATTTCATTCCGCAATAAATGGATGATTGAGCAATCGGATTATGCCGTAGTTTTTGTTACACATTCGTGGGGCGGGGCGGCGAAATTCAAGGAGATTGCCGAGAAAAAAGGAAAAACGGTGATTAATTTAGCGGCTCGATAATAAAACAGCATCCTTTTCGGGTATTGCCAAAACAAAGCGTTTGATATATAATTAATATGGATTTATATGGGCAACAATATTAAAAAGAAAAGGTAAATTGCTATGTTTGTTGATATTGCAAAAATTAAGATAAAGGCGGGTGACGGCGGCAGGGGTGCCGTCAGCTTCCGCAGGGAGAAATATATTGCCGCGGGCGGCCCCGACGGCGGCGACGGCGGCAGGGGAGGCAACATCGTTTTTCAGATTGATGACAACCTTTCCACCCTTGCCGATTTCCGTTACAAAAGAAGCTATAAGGCCAAAAACGGCGAGCCCGGCTCCGGCGGCAGAAAAAACGGCAGGCGCGGTGAAGACCTCATAATCAAGGTTCCGCGCGGCACCGTTATCCGCGAGGTTGAAAGCGGAGCCGTTATGTCGGATATGTCCGGTGATGAGCCGTTTATCGCCGCAAAGGGCGGCAAGGGCGGCTGGGGCAACGACCATTTTTCCACCCCCACAAGGCAGACCCCGCGCTTTGCCAAGGACGGCGTGCCCGGTGAGGAATGGGAGGTTACCCTTGAATTAAAGCTGCTTGCCGATGTCGGTCTGCTCGGCTTTCCCAATGTGGGTAAATCCACTTTTCTTTCCGTTGTGAGTGAGGCAAAGCCGATAATTGCCGATTATCATTTCACCACCATTACCCCGGTGCTCGGGGTTGTTACCATGGGTGCAGGCAGCTCGTTTGTTATGGCGGATATTCCCGGCCTGATTGAGGGCGCAAGCGACGGCGTGGGCCTCGGTCACCAGTTTTTGCGCCATGTTGAAAGGTGCAGAATGTTGGTTCATATTCTTGACGCCGCCGGCAGCGAGGGCAGGGACCCGATAGAGGATTTTGAAAAAATCAATCTTGAGCTTGAAAAATTCAATCCGGAGCTTGCAACACGCCCTCAGATAGTGGTTGCCAACAAGATTGACCTTGCCGAGGATGAGCAGATAGAAAGGCTCAGGGTATATATTGAGGGCAAGGGCTGTAAATTTATGACCATGTGCGCCCCGATAACCGAGGGTACAAAAGAGGTTATTAACGCTGTGTGGGAGCTGCTTTCCACTTTGCCGCCGATTAAAAGATATGAAACCGAGAGCATACCCGCCACCTTCTTTGAAAAGAAAAAGGATGAGGGCTTCACCGTTACCGTGCGCGACGGCATTTACTGTGTTGAGGCCTCATGGCTTCTTAAAATTCTTCAGCGAACCGACCTTGATGATTATGAATCGCTGCAGTATTTTCAAAGGGTGCTTCAGACCTCGGGAATACTCGATGAGCTTATAGAAAAAGGAATTCAAGAGGGAGATACGGTTTCGATTTATGATTTTGAATTTGACTTCGTTTACTGATAACGAAAAAGCCGGCACTTCGCCGGATTCGCTCAGCCCCCTTGATTTGGCCTTCGTGGGCGACACCGTGTTTGATTTGCTTGTGCGCGGGGAGCTTGTTTCCTGCGGCAGCCGCAAGGTTAAGGATTTGCACCGTATGGCGGTTTCAAGGGTCTGCGCTTCGGCTCAGGCGAGGGGTGCCGCGCTTATTCTTCCCGCTTTAAGTGAGGAGGAGGCCGATGTTTACCGCCGCGGGCGCAACGCCAAGGTGGGCGGTATTCCGAAAAACGCCACCTCAACCGAATACCATTCCGCAACCGGGCTGGAGGCACTTTTCGGCTGGCTTTATCTCAGCGGCAGGCGTGAAAGAATAGTTGAGCTTTATGAGATGATAAGGAGCGCGGATGAAGATAACAAAACCGAATAAAAAACAGGTTATCAGCCTTATAAAAGATAATATTTTGTGGATTATCGGCTGCTCACTTTATTCAATTTCAATCAACTGCTTTGCCGTGCCCAACAGCATTGCCCAAAGCGGAATTTCCGGCCTTGCGATAGTGAGCAATCATCTTTTGCCCGCTTTGCCGCTCGGCGTGTGGAACTTTATTCTTAATATTCCGCTCATTGTGCTTGCATGGCTGTTCATTGGCAAAGCCTTTGTGGGCAAAACGCTGTGGGTGGTAACCGTGCTTTCCGCCGCGCTTGATGTGTGGAGCTTTATGCCGGCGTATGAGGGCGATAAAATCCTTGCCGCGCTGTTTTGCGGCGTGCTTTCGGGGTTGGGGCTTGCAACCGTTCTTATGACCGGCGCAACAAGCGGAGGCACCGATATTGTGGGCAGGCTGATTCACAAAAGGTGGCCCCATGTTTCGGTGGGCAAGGTGATTATGGCGGCAGACGGCTTTGTGGTTGCCCTTTCCGCCCTTGTGTTCAAAAGCATTGAAAGCGCACTTTATGCGGTTATTGTGATATTTATCTCCGGCAAGGTTATTGACACCGTGCTTTACGGTATGGGCAGCGGCAAAATGCTTATGGTCATTACCGAAAAGGGCAGGCAGATTACCGAGGCCATAACGGCGCAGAGCCCGCGCGGGGTTACGGTTATCCCCGTAACCGGCGGCTATACCGGCGAAGAAAAACAAATGCTTATCTGCGTTGTTCGCTCGCACGAGGTGCAAAAAATCAACAAAATAATCAATGAAATTGACCCGCAGACCTTTATGATTGTTTCAGAGGCAAATGAAATCCTGGGTAAAGGGTTCAATAAATCCATTTAAACCTTGACACGATTCCCGGCGTTGATGTATAATACAAAGGTATATTTCAGAGAAATGAGGTATTTTTATGTCCGGCCATTCCAAATGGAGCACTATAAAGCGCAAAAAAGAAAAAACCGATAATGCAAGGGCAAAGGTCTTTACCAAAATCGGCAGAGAAATAGCAGTCGTCGTTCGTGAGGGCGGCCCCGACCCGGCTTCCAACTCCAAGTTAAAGGAAGTTATCGCCAAGGCCAAGGCCAACAACGTGCCCAACGACAATATTGACCGCATAATCAAAAAGGCCGCGGGCGAAACCGGCGGCGCAAAATACGAAACAATAGTTTATGAGGGCTACGGCCCCAAGGGTATTGCCGTTATTGTTGAGGCTTTAACAGACAACCGCAACAGAACCGCGGGCGATGTGCGCCACTATTTCGATAAATACGGCGGAAATATGGGCCAGAGCGGCAGCGTTTCCTTTATGTTCACCAAGCAGGGCGTTATCATAATGGACCAGGAAGGCGTTGACGAGGATCAGCTTATGGAGGATGCTCTTGAAGCCGGCGCCACCGATTTCCTCACCGATGACGGAATCTTTGAAATCCGCACCGATCCTTATGATTGCGGCGCAGTCAGCTCCGCTCTTTCGGATAAAGGCTATTCCTTCCTTTCGGCAGAGGTTGCCTATATCCCCTCAAACTATGTTGCCCTTACCGACCCGGATGATATTACCGCAATGGGCAAAATGCTTGAGATGTTTGAGGATAATGACGATATCCAGGGCGTTTGGCACAACTGGGAAAATGCCGACGACGCCGAATAATCAAATTAATCTGTTTGCAGAGGTGCTCTTTGGCGAGTACCTCTGTTTTTTAAACCGGAGGTAAGAAAATGGCCGATATACTTGAAATGATAATGATAATATGCTTCGGCGTATCGTGGCCGATAAATATTTCAAAGCTTATTAAATCAAAAACCGCAAAGGGCACAAGTGTGATGTTTTACATACTGATTGATTTGGGCTATGTGGCCGGAATAGCGGCAAAGGCAATAAAGCTGATGAACGGAATTGCAACGCCGTGGTATGTCTGGTTTTTCTATGTGCTCAACTTCCTTATGGTGCTTGCCGGAATAATCATCTGGTTGCGCAACCGTGCGCTGGATAAAAAGGAAAGCCGGTAAAAATTGCACAAGCTCAGAAGCCGTGATTTGTGCTTTCTGACAAAGTTTTGTTTTTTGTCGGTTTTTTGTGTTACCTTTTGCATTTTTTAAACACTTTATTTTTGAAAGGTAAGAAAAAGGGGCAAAAAATATCACGCAAAACCATTGCTTTGCTGTTTTGGGGAACAGAGCAAGGAACCGAACCTTGTCTTTTCGGCAGGACACAAGGCCCTGCCCTACAAAAGGCGCCCGAATCAAGTATTATAAAAGCCGAAAACAACGCACCCACCGTAGGGGATGGTTTGCCCGTCCCGAAAAATCCTTACATAACCAGCGGCGGAAACCGTTTCCCCCGACCTGCCGGCGGGATTCTGCAAAACAGAAAACCGTCCGAAAACTGATAAAGGAGTATGAAAATGATTAAAAATCTTTTTAACAGAATTACCGCAACAAAACCCGGCTGGTCCACCACGCAGGGCGAAAGGATGACATATTACTCATACTTTGCGGGGCAGAATATTATTTACACCCTCGTTTCCACTTACCTTGTAACATACCTTATGTTCCAGGGCATATCGCCCGTAAAATCGGCAACCGTTATGCTCATAGTTAAAATATGGGATGCGGTAAACGATACGATTTT
>JAZUJM010000221.1:0-18696 GCA_045642785.1 Acutalibacteraceae bacterium
AACAACATTTTTAACATCATCCGCTATTTCATCAACAAAGCCGTCATATTCCCTCACGCCGCCGAACTCGGTCAGCATAACCGCCGAACCGTTATATTTTTCACCGGGGAGCAGATAAGGGTGGCCGGTTCTCGCCGCTCCGCTGTCAAAAAATGACAAATCGGAGTAATACTCTGAAAGCGGCTTGTCAAAGCGTCGGTAGTCGTGAATGCCGAAAATGTCGGTGGGGCAGATATTTTCCCAACCGTCATTTGTGCTCACCTGCCGTGACGGGTCAAGACGCCTGCAAAGGTAATAAATTTCCCTTGCAAAATCCGCCTGTCTGCCGTCGCCGAGCAGGTTTCTGAGCCCCCAGCTCTCATTAAAAGGAACCCACGCCGTTATGCAGGGATGATTAAAGTCACGCTCAATAAACTCAGCCATTGTTTTTTCGGCATCTGTGCAGGCATAATCGGTGAATGAATAAAACGACGGCAGTTCTCCCCACACAATAAGCCCCAGGCGGTCTGCCCAGTAATAATATTTCGGGTCCTCGACCTTTTGGTGCTTCCTTGCGGCATTAAAACCGAGCGAAAGAGAAAGCTCAACATCCCTTTTAAAGCCGTCATCATCAGCGGGGCGGTAAATCCCCTCTTCCCAGTAACCTTGGTCAAGCACCATGCGAAGATAATACTGCGAATTATTAAGCAGAAATCTGCCGCCTTCAATTTTTGCTTTTCTTATGCCGAAATAGGTTTCCGCCGTGTCGCGCTCACCGCCGGATTCAAGAGTAACCGAAACATCAAAAAGATTCGGTTCGGAGGGCGACCAGTTATAGCAATGCTTATCGTCAATTCCGCAATCATCAAAGGAAATAAGAGCTTTTGCGCCGCTTCCGCACGCCTTAACGGTAATTTCCGTAATCTCTTCGCCGCCCTTGCTTACCGAAAATGTTACAAGACCGGTTATTTTTTTATTGAACTTTACCTCGGCGGTAACGGAATGAGAATCAAAATCGGTAATGTATTTAACCTTTTTGATATATGCCGCAGGCACGCGTTCAAGCCATACCTCCTGCCATATTCCCATAACATCAATATAGTGGCAGCCCCACGGCTCGCCCTGCCATATCTGCTTGCCGCGAACCGAATCACGGCGGTACTCATCGGCAACAAGCACAACAAGCTCATTATCCCCGTCGCGTATTATTCCGCCGACCTCAAAGCAAAACGGAGTGCAGCCGCCGCTGTGGCAGCCGAGATATCTGCCGTTTAACCACACCTCGGCATCATGGTCAACCGCACCGAAATGCAGAAGAGCACCCCCGGCAAAGCCGAAAACCGTGAACTTTTTGCGGTAGGCAGCACGCTCATGCTTTTCGGAAACACCGATTCCGCTTGCGGGGCTTTGATACGGGAACGGAACCTTGATTTTTTTGTCAAAATCGGGTTGTTCGCCGCTGTTAACCGCTTTGTGAACAACCGAACAGTCGTCAAAGGCAAAATCCCATTCACCGTTTAACGAAATATAATTTTCTCTTATGAAATCCGGCCTCGGGAAAGAGGCTTTTTCTTCAATTCTCATATTATCACCCTTTCATGGGATAATCAGCGTTAATAAATTGACAAAGCGAGCCTGATTTGATAGACTGAAAAAGTAAATAAAAGCGGGAAGAGGGATAAAAATGGATTTGTTTATTTTTATTTTAACAGTTACCGTTGCCCTCAGCTACGGCTGGGGTATGCGCGGTTCGCTTATCGGTGCAGATAAAGGCGCCATTCTGCCCGGCGCTTTGCTCGGAATGTTCATTGCCCTTATGTCGGGTGAAGAGGTGTTAAGGCAGAATTATGTTTTTCTTGCAGCCGCCGGTGCGGTCGGTATGGCCTATGGCGGAACGGAAACCTACGGTCAGACAATAGGTTTTATAGTTCACCGCGGCAAACCGGATTACGCACCGCTTAAGGGCTATGCGGGCGTTTTCATAAAAGGTGCTCTGTGGCAGGGAATCTGCGGCGCAATAATCGGAATAATGATAAGCGCAGCCGGCGGTAAAATATACTCCCCCGCCGAAATTGCAATTATCCTTGCCGCCGTTCCGTTTTTGCAGGCAATCGGCGTGCAGATTTTCAATAAGCCCTACAATAAAGAAAAGAAGCTTTTCCCGAAAATCAATTTTTCAATCGACAGGCGCGAGGAATGGGGCGGCAATGTTGTTGCCCTTGCCGCGCTGATGATTTTTACGCTCGTTAACCGTGATTTTTATTCTTTCTTCTTTGCCGTTACCGGAATTATCGGCGGCGGTGCCGGGTTCTCAATCGGAATGGCAATCTATGATTTTATGAACCACCCGATGAAAAACGGCAAATACTTTTTCGGTTCCTTTAATGACAAGCTCAGCGGCTGGAAAACAATGGAACTCACCTTCGGTGCCATTGCGGGTCTGTTCTTTGCCGTGTACTTTCTTGCAACAAAAGAATCAATGCTTCGCCCGAGGCTAATGATGATTGAGGCAAACGGCGGCGTATGGAATCCGCTTGGCCGCTATGCCGGTATTCTGCCGTGGGTTTGGGTGGCGCTGCTTGCGGTGAGCCTTGTACTTTATCTGTTTGAAGAAAAGATAGGTGAGCACACACTCGATTTATTGACGCGCCCGGTCTTTTACATTGTACCGATGATACTCGTGCTGCTCGGCAGCCCGCTTGCGGCAAAGCTGACGGCTTTTTCACTTATCGTTTTCGTTGCGGCTGAAAAAACAATAATTGACCGCGGAGATAAATTTTCCACCCCGTTGCGGGCAATCCTCGGTGTGATATACTTCGGGTTTGCCGTTTTATCGGTTGTATTTCAGGCAGCGGGCGATTTTTCAAAAATCGGCTACCTGCTTATGTACACGGTTTTCTATATTGTATCCAACTCAATAACCTCAAAGCATTACGGGCCATCACATATTGTTGTAAATTCATATTTTCTGCTTCAGACTGCGTGGCTCATCTGTGCTTTGCTGTTGTTCTGATTATTCATTGCTTTCGCCTGCAAGAATATCCCTGTACCAATCTGCGCCGCCCTCGCTCATAAAATGAACGGGGGTAAACGGGTCTTGCAGGTGATATGCTTTTTCGGGCAGAACCGCCCCGGTGTTATCCTTTATCACCATTCCGTCACCGTGGCCGCCCAAATCATTAATGAGAGTTTTAACGGCGCCGGGAAGCATAACATTATCGGTAATAACACAATGGGCGCACTCCGAAACGGTTATCGCATTTTCGGGTGATATTCTGCCGTTTCGCCCATCATCCTTCCAGATGCTGAAGGTGTTGGCGTTAATCGTAACACCTGCCGAGCGACAAAGGTAAATGTGGCAGTCAAGGGCGTCACCCCTGCCCTCCTTTGCACTTCTGACAAAATTATTGCCCGTCACCGTGATTGCATAGGGAACAACGGTGTGCTTTTTATTAAGGCGTTTATGAAAGTTTTCAGCCGATTCAATTATAAGCGCGGGGCCGAAAGAGCGGTCAAAATAATTGCCGGTAAGGTTATACCTCATTCCGCCGGAAAGACGAACGCCGCATTCTCTGTTCCACTCCACACGGTTTGAGGTAAAGTTAACGGCTGAATTCCATGTTTCTCCGCCGAAGCCGGCCTTTCCGTTTGCCGAAAACCAGTTATCAACTATAAATGCGTCGCAGCCGTCAAGATACATTCCGTACCCGCTGTTTCTTATGCACTGCGATTTTCTGACGCTCACCGCCCACGCGCCCTCGGCGTGAATACCGTTGCCGGTGAAATTTGCACAGCGGCAGGTGTCAATTCTTAAAGAGTGCTCAACTTTTGTAACATGCTCCTCACGGTTCATATAAATACCGTGAATATTTTCACCCATTGCAAGCCCGTCAAAATTCAGCCCGTAAAGGGTGGTGCCAATAGCATCGGAAACATTGAAAACACAGCGCTGGTCTTCGCTTGCGGGCACAATAACCGTGCGCCCGCTGCGGCTGTACGACCATGTGGGCTGTGCCTTTATTTCCGTTTCGGCAGGAACCTTGACCTCACGGGTGCGGTAGGTTCCGGCAGGGAAGAAAACCGATTTTGAGGTTTTATCGGCCTGCTCAAAGGCCGCTTTTATCGCCTCGGTATCATCCGCGATTCCGTCACCCAAAGCGCCGAAATCCTGCGGTGTAACAAAAAACAAATCCATATTTTCACCGACTTTATATAAGAATGGGAGAATTGTATATGCAGACAGAATACCTTGATATTTTTTATATCCGCCACGCCGATGCTGAAAAGGGATTAACCGGTTCCCGCGACAAGTGCGACCGCGATTTGACCGAGCTCGGCGAAAAGCAGCTTGTTTACCTTGCAAAGCGATTTGAGGGCGCAAGCTTTGACGCCGTTTTGTCAAGCCCGCTTGTCCGAACCGTTAAAACCGCCGCGGCAGTTGCCGGAGCACTGCAAAACAAGCCTCAAATCGAAATTGTGCCCGAGCTTATAGAAAGGGGCGCAACCCCCGGCTACGGCGGAATAGGCGTTGAGGCATTAAAGGAATATTATCCCGAAATAGTAATGTGCAAGGATAATATTTTCGGCGGTGAGGGCGTTGATTTTCCGAATGAGGTTAAGGCAGACGCGCTTGAAAGAGCAAAAGCGGTTATCGAATATCTGCTTAAACGCTTCAACTACGGGCAAAAAATTGCCGTTGTCAGCCACGGGGCATTCGGAATCAATTTTTATCAGGCGGCAATGGGCATTTTTAACGATTACGATTTCAGAATGACTACCCACAACACCGCAGTAACAAAACTGCGCTTTCAGAGTGACGGGGTTAGAAGAATTTCTTTTTCAAACGATGTTTCTCACCTTTTGCCCATTATGCCGGATTATCAGTTTGAATTTTAGTTATTCGCACCAGCCGATTTCTTTAAACCATTCAAGCAGCAGTGCACTCCATTGGGCAACATGAGGCTGAGCCTTTGCAAGGCCGAGGCCGTGCTTGCCGTTGGGGAAGATGTGCATTTCAACGGGAACATTGTTAATTCTGAGCTGTTTTGCATATTCATAGCTGTTAATAACATTGACCCCGGGGTCAGAGGCCGTGTGCCAGATAAACGCCTGCGGAGTTGAGGCGGTTACATTCTTTGCCGGGTCAATTTTCGGGGCAAAATCAAGCCTTTCCTCACCCAGAAGTTTTTCGTAAGAGCCCTTGTGAGCAAACTCGCTTGCGTGCTCAAGAATAACGGGGTAGCAAAGGATCTGACCGTTGGGCAGATAATCCTCTTTATCAACCTCATCAATGCCCTCGCCATCAATGCTTTCGGTGTAAGTAGAAAGCATTGCCGCAAGGTGGCCGCCGGCGGAGGAACCCATAACGGCTATCTTCTGAGGGTCAAGCCCGAATTTTGCCGCATTTGCTCGAACAAAGCGCACCGCACGCCTTGCATCAAGCAAAGGCAGGGGGAATCTGTCGGGCAGCACTCTGTAATCAACCACAAAGGCATTCATACCGTTGCTTTGCAAAAATTCGGCATAGCCCTTGCCCTCGTGCTCGGCTCTGTGAGAATAGCCGCCGCCGGGGAAAATTACAACCGCCGCATTGCACGGCTTTTCCGATTTATAAAAGGTAATTTCCGTATTGTGTTCTCCGTTAACCCAAAGCTTCATTTATTTATCCTCCGGTTTTTTATTCGATTATATCATATCCCGTGCCGCTGTCAATCGCAGCTTTGTATATTGTATCACGCCTTTTACGGTAAGTCCATCTAATATGAAAAAAAGGAACGGTAAATTATAAAAAGCCGAAGAACTTTTATAATTATTAAGCCTCCCTGAAATCGGGCAATCCGAAATCAGGGAGGCTTTTTTGTGACAGGTCAAATCAAAAGCCGCCGGTTCAGGGCTGCTTTTCCGTGCAATGCTTATCAAAGGCGGGATTAAAAACATAAAAATTGCGGTCGCTGAGCTTATCGGTTACAAGCCGCATTGCTTCACCGAAGCGCTGATAGTGAACTATCTCCCTTTCACGCAAAAAGCGGATAACATCCTTAACATCGGGGTCGTCAACAAGGCGCAGAATGTTATCATAGGTTGTTCTCGCCTTCTGCTCGGCTGCCATATTTTCATGCAAGTCGGTCAGAACATCGCCGGTGGATTGAATACTTGCCGCGTTAAAGGGATTACCCGCCGAATCGGAGGCATAAACGCCCGCCGTGTGGTCAACAAAAAAGGCATCATAGCCCTGCTTTTTTATTTCCTCCGGCGAAAGATTTCTTGTAAGCTGATGAACAATCGCGCCAACCATTTCAAGGTGGCCGAGTTCCTCTGTGCCGATATCCGTGAGCAGAGCTTTAAGCTCGGGATAGGGCATTGAAAATCTTTGGGTAAGGTAGCGAAGTGATGCACCGAGCTCACCGTCGGGTCCTCCGTACTGACTTATTACTATCTTGGCGTTTTTTGCGCTCGGATTTGCTATTCTAACGGGATATTCAAGTCTTTTTTCATAGTTAAACATCAGCAGCCGCACCCCTCGTTATCCCACGGCCACGGGTCGTTTACCCATGCTTTTCCTGCGCCGTCTGTGCAGGAAAGAGGGCCGTAGTTATTAATAAATTGTTCCCGCTCCGCTTTAAAATCATTAAGTGCGCGGCGAAATGCGGAAGCGGCATGCATATCGCCGGGATGTGTGTCAAGGTAAAGATTCCACTCTGTTACCGCAAAGCTCTTTTCATCAAGCCTTCTCAGGTCTGCAAGGCGTTTTGAGTTATTCATATACATTTACCCCCTGCAAAAGGTTTATCAAGGCACGGAAAAATCGTGCCTGCCGAAAGTGCCCTGCACGGCTCATAGGTTTCGGAATCGGTCTGAAACGGAACATAAGCCATACCGGGCACCGTTACCGACGGCAGCGCCGAAATCTGCCCGGGCTCCGTTCTGCCCGGATTCAGACTTTTTTGCCGTTGAATCTGGTCGGGAACAGCTCTTCTGTTATCAATCATTTTCAAAACTCCAATCAAGGTGTTTTTGCGGCGCAATGCCGCTTTTAAAAGGGATTTATGCCCTCACCGCATTATATGTCGGGTGCGGCAAATTTGTTTATGAAAAAAAGCTGTGTACATTTTATTATTTCTATGATAATATGATATTACCTTTAAGTGAAGGAGAAAAAAGATGAGAGAGATAACAAGTCTTAACTCCGGCTGGACTTTTATTTGCGAGGGAAAAGAAGAAAAAATCAACCTGCCTCACACATGGAACGCACTTGACGGTCAAAGCGGTGAAAACGGCTACAAGCGCATTAAATGCATCTACACACGCACCCTGCCCGCCATTGACACCGAAAAATGTATTCTTAATTTTGACGGTGTAAACTCCGTATGTGAAGTATTTATTGACAATGTTAAAATCGGCACCCACAAGGGCGGTTATTCTCATTTCAGATTTGATATTACGGACTATGTAAATAAAGAAACAAAGCTCACCGTTACGGCGGATAACTCCGACAAAGCCGATGTTTACCCCTCAATGGCGGATTTTACATTCTGGGGCGGAATTTACCGCGGAGTGTCGCTTATCACAACCGGAAAATGCTGTTTTTCATCAAGGGATTATTCCTCCGACGGCTGCTATGTTACCCCGTTTAAAAAAGACGGCGAATGGAAGCTCGGTGTAAAATCACTAATAGAATCCCCTGCAAACGGTGCAAAGGTAATCTATACTCTTTTTGATAAAGACGGGTGCGAAGCTGCAAAAGCCGAAAAGGATATTAGCTCTCCCTCTGCCGTTCTCAGCTGCCCCGAACCCGTTTTGTGGCAGGGCAGAAAAAATCCTTATCTTTACACCTTAAACGCAAAAATCATACTTGCCGACGGCTCTGTTTCAGATGAATTAAACATAAAAACCGCTTTCCGTGAGTTTATCATTGATTGCGACAAGGGCGCTTTTCTCAACGGCGAACACATTAAGCTTCGCGGACTCTGCCGTCATCAGGACAGGGAAAACAAAGGCAATGCCCTGACAGAAAAAGAACACCGAGAGGATATAGAAATAATATGTGAAACGGGCGCAAACGCCCTGCGCCTTGCCCACTATCAGCAGGCTGATGAGTTTTACTCACTCTGCGACGAAAAGGGGCTTCTTGTGTGGGCGGAAATCCCCGTTATTTCAAGATTTTCGGCAAAAAAGCAGGCAAACGCCCGCCAGCAGCTTGCCGAATTAATAAAACAGAATTACAATCACCCCTGCATATTCTGCTGGGGAATCGAAAATGAAATAACAATCAGCTCCGCTGCAAACGGCAAGCTGAAAGAATCGCTTACCGAGCTTAATTCCATTGTTAAAAAGCTTGATTCTACCCGTTATTCCACCTGTGCTCAGGTTAGTATGCTTGCCGCCGATTCACCGCTCAATTCCATAACCGATATTCTCGGCTACAACCATTACTACGGCTGGTACTGCGACAGCTGCGACGGCATTGCAAGGTGGCTTGATTCATTCAAAAAACTCTGCCCGCAAAAAAGGCTGTGCCTTTCGGAATACGGAGCTGAGGCGGTTCTTAATTGGCAGAGCGAAAAGCCCGAGCAGGGTGATTACAGCGAGCAGTATCAATGCCTTTTCCACGAAAGATACCTTGAAGAAATCAACGCCCGCGACTGGCTTTGGGGTTCATTCCTTTGGAATACCTTTGATTTCGGTTCCGCCGTTCGCAGTGAGGGCGGCACAAGGGGGCGCAACAACAAGGGGCTTGTAACCTTTGACCGCAAAACAAAGAAAGACGCATTTTATCTTTATAAAGCTTCGTGGTCGGATGAACCCTTTGTTCACATCTGCTCAAAGCGCTTTGTTAACAGAAAAACCGGCACAACCGAAATAAAGGTTTATTCAAATCTGCCCGAAATCACTTTAAGATTCGGCTCCCACTCCTGCACCAAAAAGGGAAAAACGGTTTTTGTTTTCAGCGATGTGCCCGTTGAAGAGGGAGAAAACATATACTGTGCGGTTTGCGGCGAATATGAAGATTCAATCACCGTTAACGGCGTTTTGGATGAGGATTTATCCTATCGCCTGCCCGATGACAAGCGCTCCTTTGTTCGCAACTGGTTCCCCGACGGTGAAAGCCTTGAAGACCGCCTTTCGGTCAATGACAAAATCGGTGATGTTTTAAAATCCGAAGAAGCAAAAACAATAATCAGAACGCAGCTCGGCTCAAAAGCCGATTTACTGTGGAGCCCGCTCGCGGCGCCTTTAAAGCCGCTTAAAATCAACACGCTTCTTAATGCCGCCAAAAAGTTCGGCCTTTCGGAAGATATGGCAGGGCTTGCAAACGGATTTTTGCAGACTATTAAAAAATAAAGGGGAATATTAATGGAAAATCGCAAATTCGGTATGCGTGACAAAATGGGCTACGCCCTTGGTGACGCCGGGTGCAACTTAAGCTTTTCGCTTATAAGCACCTATATGTATCAGTTTTACACCCAGTATGTGGTTTTGCCCGGCAAGGCTTACAGCATAGGTATTCTTTTGCTGAAAATCTGGGATGCAATCAACGACCCGCTTATGGGCACGATTATTGACCGCAAAAGGCTCGGCAGCGGCAGCAAATTCAAGCCGTGGATCAAAATCGGCTCCTACGGTCTTGTCATCAGCGCGGCGCTTTTCTTCCTGCCCATTCCCAATGTGAGCAATATTGTTAAAGTAATCATCTTCCTCGGCTCATACCTTGTGTGGGATTTGTGCTACACCCTTGTAAATGTTCCCTACGGCGCAATGAACTCATCAATCACCGCCGACCCGACCGAAAGAACTCAGCTTTCCGTTTTCAGAAGCATCGGCGCCGGAATAGGCACCTGCGCGTGTATGGCGCTGCCGCTGATTGTTTATGATAAAGACGACAATCTTCTCGGCGGCAGATTTTTCCCCATTGCACTTGTGCTCGGAGTCATAGCATTTTTCTGCTTTTACGGTGTCAGAAAGCTTACGACAGAGCGTGTTGAGCCCATTTTCAATACCGAAGCAAAAATCTCCTATGTTGATGCTGTTAAGGCTTTCCTTAAAAACCGCCCCCTGCTCGGCCTCGGCCTTGCCTCCTTCGCGCAGATTATCTTTTTCACAACCACCGCAAACACGGCAAACAGCCTTGTTTTCCAATGCTATTTCCACCGCTCCGACCTGCTTATGATAGGCACGATTCTTTCATATGTTCCCATGGCTGTGGGCATTTTCTTCGGCACTTCGCTTAGCAAAAGGTTCGGCAAGCGTGCCGCCGCAGGTGTTCCGTTTATAATAAGCATAATTGCATCAATAATAATGTACCTTACCCCGATTGGCACAAACGATATCTGGATTTGGGTTGCGGGCTTTGCGCTTATCAACCTCGGCGGAGGAATTTTTACAATTATTACCTGGGCTATGGTTTCAGACTGCATTGACTATCAGCAGTACAAAACAGGCATAAGGGAAGAGGGCGGCGTTTACGCGGTTTATTCCCTTTTCAGAAAGCTCGCCCAGGGAATCGGTGCCTCCTTTGTGGCGCTGGTTATGGAACACGCGGGCTACAACGGCAATCTCGGTGCAAATCAGCCCGCACAGGTGGCACTTAACATAAAGAACTCCACCATCATTCTTTTCCTTGTGGGTTCGGTTATTGTTACGGTTTGCCTGCTGTTTGTTTACAACCTCGGCAAAAAGCAGGTTGATGAAATGAACAGCGCACTCGGCCTTACCGAAAATGAGGCGGATATTAACGAAAGCATTGCCAATATCAATGACTGAGCAGATAAAAAAACAGGTTGCGTTTATTGAGTGTAAATGATATAATAGTAAAAAATCCAAAGGAGAATAAAAATGGGAAAGCTTAATCAAATCGACAAAGCAGCCGACAGCAAGGGCTCGCTTGTAACAACAATCTGGCAGTTTGTAAAATTCATCTTTGTTTCTTTAATCGCTTTTGTAATTCAGACATTCCTCCCCTACCTTATTAAACTCCCCATGAGCGATGAGTTTCTTCACCAGCCGTATAAATTCTGGATTTTTGAAAATGAAGCTCCCGTTGAAGGCGTTATTGCCGCAGGTCTGGGCGTTTTCATCGCGGCAAATGCCAGCAATATTCTTGCTCAGATTGTATCGTTTTTCATTAACAGAGATAAGACCTTCAATTCCGATGCAAATGTAGCAATCACCCTTCCCATATACATTGTTTTCACAATCGCTTTAATCTGCTTTTCGGCATGGCTTTCACCCACATTAATCACCTTCTTCTGCAACCACAACCTTGAAGGGCCGTCACTTGCGCTCTCCGGTGCAATCTGCGGAGCCATTCAGTTCTTCCTTTACTTCCCCGTTGATAAAATCCTCTTCCGCAAAAAGAAAGAAGATAAAGAATAATAAATTACACAATGATAAATCCCCATCGGTGGGCTTCGCCGATGGGGATTTTGTTATGTTGTTCACTTTGAAATTTTAAATATCAGTCTTAAAAAAGGACTTAATGCTTTCGGACTTTTTACAACTACTATCTTCATAAGCTCTCCCTCCGGTGTTCAGCCGGGCTTATCATAAAACCTGCCCGGCGTTATTATCGGCAAATACTGCTTGCCTCATTACATTATAGTTTAAACACCGCCAAAGAGTTCCGAAAAACTATTTAAGCTCCCACTCATTAACATTCATTGCCTCCTGCAAAAGTGTAACATAGCTGTTGTGGCGCGAGCGGGCAATTTCGCCGCGCTCCACCGCCTCAATAATCCTGCAGCCTTTATCATTTATATGGCGGCAGGTGGAAAATTTGCAGGTGCCGAGGTAGGGCAAAAACTCCTTGAAGCCGAAGGCAACGTTTTCTTTGAGCATAACATCCTCGCCCTGAAATTCAAGGGAGGAAAAGCCGGGAGTGTCGGCAACAAAGCCGCCGTCAACTTTAAACAGCATACTTTCACGCGTTGTGTGCCTGCCGCGGCCGAGCTTGGTGCTTATTTCACCCGTTGGCAGCTGAAGCGAGGGAAAAATGAAGTTTAAAAGCGAAGACTTACCAACACCGGTATTGCCGGAAAATGCGCTCAAATGGCCTTTGAGAGCATTTTTTACCCTTTCGGTGCCCTCACCCGTTTTACAGGAAACGGCAAATGAAATGAAACCGGCTTTATTATAAATATCAACATATTCGTCTGCATTGCCGAGGTCACACTTTGAAAAGATAACAACAGGTTCAATTCCGCGGTTAACGGCGATTGCCGTCATACGGTCAATAACAAGGAAATTCGGGTTGGGTTCCTTAACAGAAGAAATGATAAAAAGGCGGTCAATATTGGCAACGGGCGGCCTTAAAAGCAGAGTTTTTCGCGGCAGAATCTCATCAACAACGTTGCCCTGAGTTTCGCTCAGAATAACCTTTACCTCATCGCCCGCAACCGGCTTTAAACCTTTTTTGCGAAATGAGCCGCGGGCGCGGCACTCAAAAACACCGCTGCCCGTGTCTACATAATAAAAGCCGTCAATTCCTTTAAGAATAATGCCGTTTACTGCTTCATCACTGCTCATTTTCTTCTCCGTCACTGTAAACTCCGACTGTTAAAACAACAGGCGTGCTAAGGTCATAGGTGGTCGGGAACAGGGCCGAGTTAGAGGCCTCCGGTGACTGGCTGATTACAACATCGGTTTTATTCGGATTTGATACCGGAGTTGTAACAACCTCAATATTTGTAAAGCCGAGGGCATTAAGGGTAATCCTTGCCCTTGCTGTTGACATGCCGGTTACTGAGGGCATAATTGATTTTACGCCGCTGTTGCCCGAGCCGCCGGAGCTGACATCGGTAACGATTCCGGGGCGGGAAGTGAAATCAATGCGGCAGGTATAAACAAGGTTTGAATTAACGAAAACCTTAAGGGTATTTATTTCGCCCGTGCCGGTAACGGAGAAATTATAGGGTGTGCCGTCAAGGGTAATCTCCCTTTCAAAGAGCTCATCGCCGTTAAGGGTGGCCCTTATTGTGCCGGTGGAAGCCGAATAATCCGGAAGCTGAACGGAAATGTAGGCATAAGAGGCTTCGGGAGCTGTTGTTTCCGGTACACCGGTGCTGACGGTAACCTTTATTTTTGTGCCCACATCAACCTTTTTATCGGTATCAACGCTCTGCGCGATGATTTCGCCGTAGGGTGAGGAGCTGTCTTTATACTCAATGGAAGGGTCAAGCTGAAGGTTAACGGATTCAAGAATGGATTTTGCGGTTTCAACATCCCAGCCGATAAGCTTGGGCACGGTTATCATCTTTTCATCACTTGCGTAATAGATAATAACATTTGAGCCCTCTTCATACTCGGTTTCGGGTGCGGGGTAAGTATTGATAACCGTACCGAAATCATACTCCGAGCTTGTTTGAGGCGTTGCGGTTACTGTAAAGCCCTTGCCCTCAAGAATACTCTTGGCGTCATTGTAGCTGTTGCCCGTAACATCGGGAATAAGAACCATTTTAATGGTTTTGGCAACTGAAATTTTGATTGTTTCCTTTTTGATATCTATTTTCTGACCCGGGTTGGGATTCTGTAGGAACACTATTCCGTCTTCCCTTGTGCTGTTGGGCACATATTCGGGCTCAATTCTGAAATCCTTGTATTTCGGGTTGCCGAGAATATCCTCTTCATAATTAAGGTTCAGCAGATTGGGAACGGTTGATTTTGAACCGTTGAGCACCGGGGTGAAGAACCAAAGGAAAGCAAGAATGGCAGCCGCCAGCACACCCAGGCCGACACCTATTCCTGTTAACAGGGATTTTTTCTTTTCCGCGGTAAGCTCTTCCGCGCTCTTCTGTTTTTTAGGCTCGGCAGCGGCAGCCTGCCTTACGGGCGCCGCCTGCTCTGCGGATGACCTTTGGGCATTTACCACAGAGGAAACGGGAGCGGTTGACGGGATATATTTTGTGGGATTATCGTTAACAAAATTTTCGCGGAAGCGGATGTTCGGGTTGCGCCTGAATTCTTCAATATCAAGCAGCATTTCAGCCGCGGACTGATAGCGGTCACGCGTGTTTTTCTGCATGGCGCGAAGAATAATCTGTTCAAGCCCGACAGGGATTGAGGGATTGATTTCACGCGGGCGCTTAGGCTCATTCTGTACCTGCATAAGCGCCACGGAAACGGTGCTGTCCGCTTCAAAAGGAACCTTGCCGGTAAGCATTTCATAAAGCACAACGCCTGCGGAATAGATATCGGTTTTATCGTCGGTTATATCTCCCCTTGCCTGCTCGGGGCTGATATAGTGAACAGAGCCGATTGCGGAATCGGTAATTGTTTTTGTTTCGCTGCAGCTGAAACGGGCAATTCCGAAATCGGTAACTTTAATATCACCGTTTGAAAGAAGAAGTATGTTCTGAGGCTTGATATCTCTGTGCACTACGCCCTTGTCGTGAGCGTGCTGAAGAGCGCGCAGAATCTGCATGCTGAAATGAACAGCCTCACGCACTTCAAGCCTGCCCTGCTGCTCAATATACTCCTTAAGAGTAATGCCCTCAACATATTCCATAACAATATATTGCAATCTGTCGCCGTAGCTTACATCGTAAACCTTTACAATGTTGGGGTGTGAAAGCACGGCGATAGCCTTTGATTCATTTTTAAAACGGCGGCGGAACTCCTCGTTTGCAAGGTATTCCTCCTTTAAAATTTTAACCGAAACGGTTTTGCCGTCGATGTTGTCATACGCTTTATAAACAACGGCCATTCCTCCGACTCCGATAACCTCGTGAATCTCATATCTGCCGTCTAATCTTTTACCGGTATAATTCTCCATTTATCCGTTCCTCCTCATATGGCAATGGCAACAACTGTTATGTTGTCACCGCCGCCGTTCTGATTTGCAAGTGAAACAAGCCTGTCGGCAAGCTCGCTGTAATTAACCGTTGAAGCGCTTTGCGCAATTTCATCATCCGACACATAGTTTGAAAGCCCGTCGGTGCATATAAGAAGCAAATCGCCCTTTTCCATATCCTCACAGCAAAAATCAACATTTATTTTCGGCCCGGCGCCGACGGCGCGGGTTATTATGTTGCGGTCGGGGTGTTCCTTCGCTTCCTCGGGTGTGATTCTGCCGCAGTCAACAAGCTGCTGAACCATTGAATGGTCAACTGTAATCTGACTGATTTCTCCGTTTGAAGAAACCTTGTATGCCCTGCTGTCGCCCGCGTGAGCAATGTAGGCACGCCCGCCTTCAACAACCGCGGCAACAACCGTTGTGCCCATTCCGGAAAGCTCCGCTTCCTCTCTGGAAATTTCAAAGAGGTTAACATTGGCATTCTCGATAACCGCAGTCAGAATGTTGCGGATTATATTTTCCGCAAGCCCGGCGCGAATGCAGGTTGTTATTTTATCCGCTATCATTCTCACCGCCGAGGCACTTGCAACCGCGCCCCCGTTTGCGCCGCCCATACCGTCGCATACAACGGCCCAGGCGATTCCACCCGGCAGCTCACCCGCCGCATAGGAATCCTGATTCTGTTTTCTGTGAAGACCGATATCGGTCTTTGCTGCAATTTTCATAAAAATGCCCTTCTTTCGTTGGCGGAAAATCTCCGCACGGGAACTTGAGTTAAATCATTTTTTGTGGCGGAGCCTGAGCTGACCGCAGGAAGCATCAATATCGGAACCGAGCTTTCGGCGAACGGTTACGGGAATTCCGCTTTTTTGAAGAATAGCTGAAAATTTCTCTACCCTTTCGGGTGAACTCGGATGAAAAGGACTTTCCTCCACCTCGTTAACCGGGATAAGGTTAACATGGCAAAGCATTCCCTTAAGCTTTTTTGCAAGCACGGCGGCGTGCTCATCCGAATCGTTAATGCCGGAAAGCATTGCATATTCAAATGAGATTCGCCTTGATGTTTCGCCCGCATAGGTCCGGCAGGCGGAAAGCAGTTCATCAATATGGTAGGTTTTATTAATCGGCATTATAGTGCTTCTGAGCTCGTCAAGAGGCGCGTGAAGCGAAACCGAAAGGGTGAGCCCCAAATGTTTTTCGCGAAGCTCGTTTATCCTCGGCACTATTCCGCAGGTTGAAAGGGAGATGTTCCGCATTGAAATGTTGTGCCCCTTTTCGTGCGTTACAAGCTCCAGAAAGCGCATAACATTATCATAGTTGTCAAGCGGCTCGCCCATTCCCATAAGAACAATGTGCGAAACGGTTATTCCGAGGTCGCGCTCGGCGGTATAAATCTCACTTAAGATTTCACCGGGCAGCAGGTGGCGGCGGAATCCGCCGACGGTGGAAGCACAGAAGGCACAGCCCATTTTGCACCCCGCCTGGGTGGAAACACAAACGGTGTAGCCGTATTTGTATTTCATAATAACGCTTTCAACAAGCTCGCCGTCATAAAGCCCGAAAAGGTATTTAACGGTGCCGTCGTGAGCGGAAACCTGCTTGCGTTCTATTGTGCAGCCCTTAAGCGGAAATTCGCGTGAAAGCGTTTCGCGCAAATCCTTGGGCAGATTTGTCATTTCGGAGTAATCCGCGGCCTTTTTATTGTGGAGCCAGTCCCAAAGCTGGTCGGCGCGGAAAGCGGGAAGTAAAAGAGCCTTAAGCTCCTCTTTAAGCTCGGCAGGCAGCAGTGATTTTAAATCTTTTTCCATCACTTTTCCTCCCTGCGGCAAAAGGCGGCAATAAAGAAGCCGTCGGTATTATTAATGTGCGGCATAAGAGTAAGATAATCGCCGCTGTTTGCACCGCGCTGAATTTCGGGGAAAACGGGCAGCGAATAAAACTCCGGATTTGCGGCAAGGAAATCATTGCAAATCTGCTCATTCTCTGCCGGGTTAAGGGTGCAGGTGGAATAAACAAGCCTTCCGCCCGGCTTTACATAGCGGCTTGCACAGGCAATAATCTTTTTCTGAATCGGAGGCAGCCGCAATAAATCCTCCGGCTTTTTGCCCCTGATTTCGGGCTTGCGGCGGATTATGCCAAGCCCGGAGCAGGGAACGTCGCAAAGCACTCTGTCGGCAAGGCCGTAATATTCGTTATGTATTGAAGCGTCACCCAAAAAGGGCTTAACACAATCAAGTGAAAGGCGTTTTGCTCCGTTTCTGATAAGGTCAACACGGGATTGATAAATGTCAAAGGCGTTGACCGTGCCGATGTTTTCCATTCTTTCGGCAATGGTAAAGGCCTTGCCGCCGGGAGCGGAGCAAACATCAAAAACAGTTTCGCCCCTTTGCGGGTCAAGCGCCGCACAGCAAAGCTGAGAGGCAAAATCCTGCACATGAAAAAGTCCGTTTTTAAAGCTTTCAAGCCTTTCAACAGAACCGGGATTTTCAAGCACAAGCGCATTTTCGATAATGCCGCTTTGCTCTGCCTTCACTCCCTCTGCTTCAAGGGTTTCAATAAGCTGCAGAGCGCTTGTTTTTACCGTGTTAACACGGATTACGGTTTTTGAAGCTTCAAGCCCGGCCTTGGCAAGTTCAACCGCATTGGCGGCACCGTAGGCTTCACTCCACAATTCAAGAATCCATCCGGGGCAGGAATACTGAACCTCCAACCTGTCAAGTGAATCCTCGGGCAGGTCGGGAAAACGGAATCCGTTTGCGGAAACCTTTCTTAGCACGGCGTTAACAAGTGAGGCGGCAAAGGCAGATTTATTCTCCTTTGCAAGCTTAACGCTCTCATTAACTGCGGCGCTCGCGGGAACCTTGTCCATAAAAAGAAGCTGATAAACGCCCATTCTCATAATTGTTAGCAGCTCCGGGCGAAGCTTCTTTAAAGGCTGGGTAAGATAAAGCGACAAATTGTAATCTATTGAAATAAGGCGGTCAAGGGTGCCGTAAACAACGGCGCACACAAAGGCGCTGTCCCTTTTGTCGGGAAAATCGACTGAAGAGAGCATTGAATCAACCGCAATATTGGAATAAGCTGAATCGCGTTGGATTTTAAGCAGAATTTCAAAGGCCGTTTGCCTGGCGGATTTCATAAGTTAAATACCCCTCAAAAAAGTAATGCTTAATTTCTGCGCCTTGAAAAGCGAAGAAAGAACCTGAGCAGGTTTGCAAGTGACACAACCAATGAGGCTACATAGGTCATTGCCGCGGCTCTGAGCACCTTTTTGGCGCTGTCAACCTCATTATCATAGAGCAGGCTCTGCTCCTCAATGGCCTGAATGGCGCGGCGGCTTGCGTTAAATTCAACCGGCAGGGTAACAAACTGAAAAACGGCAATAAGCGAATAAAGAGCAAGGCCGATATTGACAAGCAGACCGAAGCCGAGAAAATAACCGGCAATCGCAAGCGGCAAGCCGATGGATGAGCCGATATTGCACACGGGAACAAGGGCAGTTCTGAATTTTATGGGCGCATAGCCCTGTGCGTGCTGAATGGCGTGGCCGACCTCATGGCAGGCAATACCAACTGCCGCAATGGAATCGCCGTAAAAAACATTCCGCGACAGATTGAGCGTTTTGGTTTGCGGATTGTAATTATCCGTAAGATTACCTGCAATGCAGGCAATGGAAACATCGTGAACTCCGTAATAATTCAAAACACATTGGGCGGCTGCCGCACCTGTCATACCCCTCACATTTCGGATGGCATTCATCTTTTTGTAGGTTGATTTGATATTGACCGAAGCCAAAAGCGACAGAATCATTGCGGGAATAACAAGGATAAGATAATATACATCGCTCAACCCGTACATTAAATTATACAAACTCATTTCCGTTTCTCCGTTAAATCAATTTGGTAAAACAGTACCCTTTTCAATCGGGT
>JAZUJM010000222.1:0-4411 GCA_045642785.1 Acutalibacteraceae bacterium
CTCACAGAACGACATGGCTACGATCCGACTTCTCTTTCCATTCTTGCAAAGCCGATTCTGAACTGGTTCTGAAGCAGCTCGCCGACTGAACGGATTCTTCTGTTGCCGAGGTGGTCTATATCGTCAAGATTGCCTATGTGGTTTCTGAGGCAGTTGACATAGTTGATTGAGGAAAGGATATCATCAACGATGATGTGCTTCGGAATAAGGTCGTCACAGCGGGCGGCAAGCTCTTCAAGAAGGGCTTGCTTATCGTCGCCGCACTTTGCAAGAACCTCCTGCAAAATGCAGAAGCGCACCTTTTCGTTTATTCCGGCTTCAAAGAGTTCTTCCTTCGTGATGCTGTCGGGAAGGAAAGGCTCGATGTCGGCCATGCCGTTTGAAATGACGAACAGTTCGCCTCCGTTAACGTCAATAACGACCTTCATAATGCCTGCCTGCTCAATTTCCTTTGCCTGCTCCTTGGTGAGGATATCACCGGGCATTGCAAGGATTTCGCCGGTAGCCTCGTTAACAACGGGCTGAGCCACGGTGCAGCCGGGAAGGCGATTGAGCATTGAGAGCTTTTTGTTATATTTATATCTGCCCACGCGGGAAATGTCATAACGGTGAGGATCGAAGAACAGGTTGTCTAATTGCTGCTTTGCTGATTCGAGAGTTGCGGGCTCACCGGGGCGAAGCTTCTTGAAAACTTCCATGAGAGCTTCCTCGGTGTTCTTGGTTTCGTCCTTTTCAAGAGTTGCCTCAAGGAAAGCATCGGGGCCGAAGAACTCGCGGATATCGGCGTTGGAGCCGAGCTTCAATGTGCAGTTGTAGCTGTGAAGATCCTCTTCGTCGCTGTCGCACGCACCGAGTGCACGAATAAGAGTGGTGATGTAGAGCTTTCTGTTTTTATCAATGCGAACGCTGAAAATATCGTTCGGGTCGGTTTCGTATTCGAGCCAGGCACCGCGGTTGGGGTTGATTGTGCTGTAAAACAGCTCGATACCGGTTTTATCGTGCTCCATGTTGAAGTAAACGCCGGGTGAACGAACCAACTGGGAAACAATAACGCGCTCCGCACCGTTGATAACAAAGGTGCCGCTTTCGGTCATTATCGGGAAGTCGCCCATAAAGATTTCGGACTCTTTAATAACTCCGGTTTCTTTGTTGAAAAGGCGAACCTTTACGCGCATGGGTGCGCTGTAGGTTGCATCCCTTTCTTTGCACTCCCTGACGGTATACTTGGGCTTCTCGTCAAGGCGGTAATCAATAAAGCTCAGCACCCAGTTGCCTGAGAAATCGGTGATATCCGCCATGTCGCGGAACACCTCTTTAAGACCTTTTTTGATGAACCAATCGTAGGAAGCCTTCTGGATTTCGATGAGGTTGGGCATATCCATTGCCTCATTGATTTTACCGTAGCTGTATCTTGTGCGGTCGCCGCGTTCTACGGGCTTGAGGTTCAGCATAGACTAAATCACTCCGTTCTTTGAAAATCTCCGTTCGGCGAAAAACGCCTCTGCGTTCGGAAAGCAGACATGAAAAGGAGCTTTTGCGCCTGACAGCAGGGTATTATTTATACCCTATAAAGCGAAAAGGCATAAAAATACCGAAACGCATTTCACTCCATTATAATCATGGACTGATAGTGTAGCATACGAAAATCAATAAGTCAAGAAAAAATTATAAGTTCTGTTAAATTTTACAATATAGCCGATAATCCGGCGTTATTTTTGTGTCATTTAGCGCAAAAAATCCGCCATAACGGCGGATTCAATGCGAAATATATTTATAAAATTATCACAGGAGTAAATTTTTGCTCAATTCCGCAGGCGGGAACAGAAGGCAGGCAAAGTGAATAAACATCGGCGGCGCGGCATTGCAGAGCGAATATTCCGCGCCCCTTTTCATCAAGCGATTTTGTGTCGGAATATTTCATAATCACCGGCAGCGATGCACTTTTTTTCATCACCGAAAGCAGCTCACGCCCCCGTGAATTGAAGCCGAGAACTCTTATATAAGGCGGCAGCCCCTCCGCATCGCTTTCGGTAAGGCCGAGCAGGGCGCTCAGAATTATTCTTCTGAGCCTTGCGTGGGAGTAACGCTTTGTTTTTGCAAGCGACAAAAGCTCCTCAATGTCTGCCGCCTGCCTTGCGGCATCGGCAATTCTGCTTTCGAGCCCCTCCGAAACATCCGGCAAGGCGCGAAGCTCATCCTCCGATGCTGTGCGAAGCTTGTATAACAGCGCCGAATCGAGCTTTTCGGGCAAAGCCGGTGCCCGGAAAGCCGCCGTTTCCTCACTTAAAATCCGATGGGCGGATTCGGGCATAAACACCGAAACCCCCTGCCCTTTTTTCAGCATTTCGCGAATTGCCGCGGCACTTGCGGAATCCTTTGCCGCGCAGTCGTGCCCGGCACCCAATCGCTTGACTGCCAACGGATCAAGCGTTGAGCCGAGTGCCGAAACCGCACCGAGATATTCGGCGGCAAGGATATCATTGGGTGATGAAAGAACCTTCGCCGCCCCGGGCAGCAAAGCGGCTGCCGCTTTCTCCCTTGCCGCGGCAAAGGAGATACCCGTGCAAAGCTCCGATTTAAGCTTTTCGGAAAATTCCGCACTTTGCAGCACGGCACTTGTTTTCTTTATCAGTTCGATATCGGCACACTCGCTGCCGAAGCCCAGTGTGTCACACACTCCGCAGGCCTCAAGCAAAGAAACACCGCCGAGGGCAAACCTCTGGGCGCGTGCCATTGCCCAGGGAAGCGGAAGCTCTATTACAAGGTCGGCACCGTTCATTAACGCCGCTTTTGCCCGTGCCCCGGGCAGCATAACGGCAGGCGAACCGCGCTGCACAAAGGTGCCGCTCATAACGCAGATTACCGCATCGGCGCCGCTCTTTTTGAGCGATTCAAGAAAAAAGGCGTGCCCCGAATGGAACGGATTGAACTCTGTTACGGCACCCGTTACCTGCATTATTTTCGCCCCCCGTAAAATTTTGCTTGCAAAAAGCAGTTTGTGTGTATATAATATACTATGTTTTTGCACATTGCAAGCTTCAAAAATAATTTTCAGGAGAGTGGAAAAGTGAAAATTCTTGTTATCAACGCGGGAAGTTCATCCCTTAAGTATCAGCTTATTGATATGGAAAACGATACCCTGCTTGCAAAAGGTATCTGTGAGCAGATAGGCGATTCAAACGCCACATTCACACACAAGGTTCCCGCCGACACCTCAAAGAACATCAAAGAAAACCATCTTATGGCTGACCACAGCGAGGCCATTCAGCTTGTACTTGACACCCTTGTAAGCGCAGAAAACGGCGTTATCGCTTCAATGGATGAAATCGGCGCAGTCGGTCACCGCGTGCTTCACGGCGGTGAAAAGTTCTCCTCCTCCGTGCTTGTTACCGATGCCGTTAAGGAAGCAATCAAAGAGTGCTTCAAATTCGGTCCCCTTCACAACCCCGCCAACTTAAAGGGCATAGAGGCCTGCGAAAAAATAATGGATGTTCCTCAGGTTGCTGTTTTCGACACCGGCTTCCATCAGACAATGCCCGATTATGCCTATCTTTATGCTCTTCCCTATGAATTTTACGAGAAGGACGGAATCCGCAAATACGGCTTCCACGGCACCTCTCACAGATACGTTTCCGGCAGATGCATTGACCTTCTCGGCGGCAAGGCAGAGGGCACAAAAATAGTCACCTGCCACCTCGGCAACGGTTCCTCCATAAGCGCGGTTAAGGACGGCAAGTGCCTTGACACCACCATGGGTCTTACCCCTCTTGAGGGCATTCTTATGGGCACACGCTGCGGCTCAATCGACCCCGCAATCGTTACCACAATTATGAAATCAAGAAATCTCACCCCCGATGAGATGGACAACCTTATGAACAAAAAGAGCGGTATGCTCGGCCTTGCGGGCACAAGCGACAACCGCACAATCGAAAACAGAGCCAAAGAGGGCGACGAAAGAGCACAGCTTGTTGAATCCATGCTCTGCCATCAGCTTGCCAAATACATCGGCGGCTTTGCGGCGGCAATGGGCGGAATCGACGCCGTTGTTTTCACCGGCGGCATAGGCGAAAACAACCCCCAGTACAGAACAAGAATCGCCGACAGCATCCGCTTCCTCGGCACCGATATTGATGAGGAAAAGAACCACATCAGAGGCGAAGAGGTTGAAATTTCCGTTCCCGGCTCAAAGGTAAAAATGTTTGTTATCCCCACCGACGAAGAGCTTGTTATCGCAAGGGATACCAAGGCAATCGTTGACGCTCTTTAATGAAAAATTGCTTTTTTAAGAACCGTGCTTTTAGGCGCATACCAATAAACCGGTTTGTGGTTTTTGCGGCATATTTGCCGAATAACAGCGTCAAACCCGTATGGTCATACATCAAGTATTGACCATACGGGTCTTTCTTGTTCT
>JAZUJM010000223.1:0-3921 GCA_045642785.1 Acutalibacteraceae bacterium
GTCTTAACGGGAAATTACTCATTTTATACCTCCTGATTTCGGCAAAATATGCCGTGGTTGTCTTTATTATAAATTGTATTCAGCAAAAAGTAAATAGAGAAAGTCGGGGGCGTTAAAATGGTTTACGAAATCCCGCCGCACGCCCTGCCGATTTTTGCACATTCCTACAAAATATTGAAGGTAAATTGACAAAGCCGCACGGGTAATATATAATGGATTCATCAAAAAACAAGCCCGAAGGGAGCCTTTTAAAATGCACAACACCTATCAGAGTCCGCTCTGCTCTCGCTATGCCAGCGATGAGATGAAGCGCATTTTTTCGGACGATATGAAGTTTACCACCTGGCGCAGGCTTTGGATAGCCCTTGCCGAGAGTGAAAAGGAGCTCGGGCTTGATATAACTGACGAACAGATAGCCGAGCTTAAAGCCAATATTGACAATATCGACTACGAGCTTGCGGCTGATTATGAAAAGCAGCTCCGCCACGATGTTATGGCTCACATCCACGCCTACGGCGACATCTGCCCCAAGGCGGCGGGCATTATTCATCTGGGCGCAACCTCCTGCTATGTTTGCGACAATACCGATATTATTCAGATGAAGCTCGGCCTTGAGCTTATCAGAAAGCAGCTTATCAACTGCATTGCCGCGGTTGCCGCTTTTGCCGAAAAATACAAGGCTCAGCCCACCCTTGCTTTCACCCATTTTCAGGCCGCTCAGCCCACCACGGTCGGCAAAAGAGCCACCCTCTGGCTTCAGGATTTAATGCTTGACCTCGAAAGCGTTGAGTTCAGGCTTGCAAACATCAAGCTCCTCGGCTGCAAGGGCACCACGGGCACCGGTGCCAGCTTCCTTGCTCTTTTTGAGGGCGATAAAGAAAAGGTGAAAAAGCTCGAAATGCTCATTGCCGAAAAAATGGGCTTTTCAAAGGTTTTCCCCGTTTCCGGCCAGACCTATTCCCGCAAAACGGATTTTGATATTCTCTCGGTCCTCAGCGGCATTGCTCAGAGCGCAACCAAGTTTTCAAACGATATCCGTCTGCTCTCCCACTTAAAGGAGTTTGACGAGCCCTTTGAATCAAAGCAGGTCGGCTCTTCCGCAATGGCTTACAAGCGCAACCCTATGCGCAGCGAAAGAATAGCCTCCCTTTCAAGGTATGTTATGGTTGATTTGCTCAACCCGGCGCTCACCGCAAGCACCCAGTGGTTTGAAAGAACTCTTGACGATTCCGCAAACAAGCGCATTTCCGTGCCGGAGGCTTTCCTTGCGGTTGATGCGGTTCTCAGCCTTTATATCAATGTTATCTCCGGCGGAAGCATCTACCCCAAGGTGGTTGAAAAGCACCTTAACGAAGAGCTTCCGTTTATGGCAACCGAAAATATACTTATGTACTGCGTTAAAAAGGGCGGCGACCGCCAGCAGATTCACGAGGCAATCCGTGAACACTCGGTTGCCGTTGCAAAAAATATCAAGCTCAACGGCGCCGACAACGACCTGCTCACCAGAATCGTTGCCGATGAGCGCTTCGGTGTAACCGAAGAGGAGCTTGCCGAAATAATCGACCCGCGCAAATTCACCGGCTGTGCCGAGTGGCAAACCGAGGATTATCTTAACGAATTTGTCCGCCCCGCGCTGGAGGAGAGAAAAGACCTCCTCGGCTACAACGCGGTTGTCAATGTTTAAAATCCGGGTTATTCCCGAAAAATAGAAGAAGGAGTGCACACAATGGAACTTACAAAGCAGGCTCAGCTTTACGAAGGAAAGGCAAAGAAAGTTTTCGCAACAGAGGATGCGGACTATGTTATCGTTTCCTACAAGGATGACGCAACAGCTCTTGACGGCCTTAAGAAAGGCACAATTTCCGGTAAAGGCGTTATCAACAACCGTATGAGCAATTTCCTTATGCAGATTCTTGAAAAGGAAGGCGTTCCCACTCATTTTGTCAAGGAGCTCAATGAGAGAGATACAGTTGTAAAAAAGGTTTCCATCGTTCCCCTTGAGGTAATAATCCGCAACATTTCCGCCGGCCACTTTGCACAGCGCTACGGCGTTGAGGAGGGCATTGTTTTTGAGCAGCCCACCATCGAATTTTCTTATAAAAACGACGATCTTCACGATCCTCTTCTTAACGAATATCATGCCCTTGCCCTTAAGCTTGCAAGCAAAGAGGATATTGATTTCATAAAGGCCATGTCCTTCAAAATCAATGATACCCTTAAGGCATATTTCCTTAAGCTCGGCGTTACCCTTGTTGATTTCAAGCTTGAGTTCGGCCGCCTTGCAGACGGTTCAATCGTTCTTGCCGATGAAATCTCGCCCGATACCTGCCGCTTCTGGGACAGCAAAACAGGCGAAAAGCTTGATAAGGACCGTTTCCGCCGCGATATGGGCGGTGTAGAAGATGCCTACAACGAAATCTTCGGCAGAGTAATGGCCGACTGATAAGAATACTGTTTTTAATCTGCCCCCGGCGTTGACGGGGGCAGATTTTGTAAATGCGGAGAAAAAGATTAAAACGGGGTGAAGAAATGCTGCTTTATTTAAAACAAAAGGTGTTTTCCATCGGCGATAAATTCAAGGTTTATGATTTTAACGGCAATGAAAAATATATGGTTGAGGGTGAAATTCTGACCCTTACAAAAAAGCTCCATGTCTGCACGCCGGAGGGGCATGAGCTTGCATTTATCGAGGGCAAGCTTTTATCCTTTTTGCCCAGATTTTATATATCCCGCAACGGGATTCAAATTGCCGAAATGGTGAAAAAAATCACCTTTTTAAGGCAGGAGTATTTTATTGACGGCTTTAACTGGACTGTTAACGGCGACTTTCTGGCGCACGAATACACAATAAGCGACGGCACTAAAAATATTGTTTCGGTTTCCAAGCGCTGGATGACCTTCGGCGACACCTACGAAATAAGCATTGCCGACGGAGTTGATGAAATAAACGCACTTTGCGCCGTGCTTATTATTGATGCCTGCATAGAGCGGCAAAACTCAAATTATCATCACTGAACCTTTATTATATCTTTATCATTCCTTAATTATCCCATAAGCGATTATTAGTTTTTCGACCGACCCGGCAAGGTATCCGCTTTATGATTCAATGACCGACCTTGCCGCAGGCCTGCTCGGCGCGATTGCCGGCGGAATTATCGCAAGAGTTTATTTTGAAAAAAGGAATAAGGAACAATAAAAAACATCCCTCTGCATATAGCAGTGGGATGTAATTTTTATACCGTCACACAGTTGCCGTTTCAGGAGCATTTGCAATATCTTCGTCGGTGAATTCGGTGGGCTCTTTGCTTTGCAGCTTTGCCATAACGCTGTCTTTAATTCCGGCGCGCTCCGGGTGGAAGGTGGGCACAATGGCCGCGATGATATCCACTATGCTGTCGCAGTTGAAATTGACCTCAACCTTGATTATATCAAGCCAGCGCTGAAGCTGCTTCGGGTCAAAATCGTTCGGGTGGCCGATGTAGATAAGCGAGTTGTCGGTTTTATCAAGCCCCTCTTCGCTCATAAGCATTTCCTCATAGAGCTTTTCACCGGGGCGAAGGCCGGTTATCTCAACATCAATATCCTCAAACGGCCTTAAGCCGGAGAGCTTTATCATGTTGAGCGCAAGGTCATAAATCTTAACAGGCCTGCCCATATCAAGCACAAAGATTTCGCCGCCCTTGGCGTAGGCGCCCGCCTGAAGCACAAGCGAAACTGCCTCCGGAATAGTCATAAAGTAGCGGATAATATCCTTGTGGGTAACGGTTACCGGGCCGCCCGCCGCAATCTGGCGGCGGAAAAGCGGAATAACGCTGCCGTTGCTGCCGAGCACATTGCCGAAGCGAACCGCGACATAGCGCGTTTTTGACGACTGTGCAAGGGTCTGAATTATCATCTCGCACATACGCTTTGAAGCGCCCA
>JAZUJM010000224.1:0-2634 GCA_045642785.1 Acutalibacteraceae bacterium
TGCTGGAACGGCAGCATCGGCGGCCCGCTTGTGATTTATCACGAGATAGCCGGCAATCAGGTTGAAACCATAATCGAAGAGAAGAGAAACAGCAAGGATTGCTTCGATGTTAAGATTCGCTCCTTCATCGACGCTGTCAAAGAAGGCGGCGAAGCTCCCGTTCCCTGCTCTCAGATTCTTTACAACCAGGCTATTATCGACGGTATTTCCCGTTCTGCCGAGCTTGGTCACGAGGTTGTTATCGACATCCCCGAAATCTGATTTAATTATATCTGTTTTAAACTCACGGCCGCGTCGTTTATTCGACGCGGCCGTTTTTTAACAAAATAATAACATTCTTTTAAGTAATTTTTCTTTGCTTGCAAACTTGAACAAAAGTTGATATAATAAACTTGAATCAGAATCGAAAGGAGGGGGCAGAAGTGAAATCACCTTCAACAAGAATAGGCGCGATTATTATTTTCATTTTCACGGTGCTTTTTCAGGCTTTTCAGGTTAAGCTCGGCATTCGTGAAAAGATTGATGCCACTATCCCCTCCGTTGTCAAAACCACACATTTAGAGTGGCAGGACCGAACCTACGACTGGAACTATATTGTATACCCCACCGCAAAAACCTCACAGACAACCGAGCGGGATGAAAACGCGCCGATATTTAACCGAACCTTCGGCGGGGTCGGCAGCGATATTGTAAACTGCTCGGCTATGCTCCGGGATTCCTGCTTTGTTATCGGCGGCAACTCCTCCTCGGCAATTTCCGATTTTTCGGGCTACACCACGGGCTGGAAGCTGCCCTACGGCTTTGTTTCAAAGCACAGCTCAAACGGCGATATATTATGGAGCAGGGGAATAGGCGGCAACGGGCTTACCGTTGTAAAGGATTGCGCCGAGCTTGCCGACGGCAGCATTGTGGTTGTGGGCTACACGCTTGCAACGAATGTTGTCAACAAATCAGCCTCCGCTGCCAACACGGTCAACGGCTTTATCTTCCGCTATTCATCCTCCGGTGTTCTTTTAAGCTCACTTTCCACCGACGGCAACGGCTATGATTATTTTTACTGCGTTGCCGCTCTGCCCGGCGGCGGTTATGCCGTGGGCGGCTGCTCGGATTCCTCAAACGGAATGTTCAGCTTCAAATCTTCCTCAGCCGGTGCCGTATTGTTCGCCTTTGATTCGGCAGATTCGGTTGTGTGGAGCAAATCTTTTGAAAGCAGCACGGGCGCTCAGTTCAATTCCATGGATTCCGATTCGCAGGGCAATATTTTCACCTGCCTTGTCAGCAATTCAACCGACGGCGATTTAGCCGCGTTTGAAGGCTTCGGTGCGGGCGGCAATGATTCACTTGTGTGCAAGTTTGATTCCCTCGGTAATTTAAAGTGGGGCAGGGCAATAGCCGGAACGGGCAACGACCAGTTCAGCTGCATTGCGGCAAATGAAGAGGGCGGCTGCTGCGCTGCGGGCTATTATGAAACCCTTCACAACTCCGGGGTTATGGACGGCACCTTTGCCGATTACTATAACTTCGGCGGAGAGGACGGCTTTGCCTTCTTCATTGATTCAAACGGCAATATTATCAACGGCACCGCCATTGCCGGAATAGATGATGACAGAATAACTGATGTGTTCTTTAACGGCACCGGCTATGTTTTCGGCGGTTACACAAAATCCTACAACCGCACCTTTGCCGAAGTGGGCAACCTCGGTGATTTTGATGCCTTCGCAGCTTTCTGCGACCCCCTCGGCAATGTTTCAAGGGTGGTTTCTTTCAGCGGTTCGGAGTGTGACAGAACATTCACCGTTTGCGGTAACGGCACCGATGTTATCATCTGCGGCGCAACATCATCCTGCGATGAATTTTTTGATTCTGCCTCTCCCGTTCCCGACAGCCCCGATACCGTGTTTGCGGTAAAGCTCAGCAACTGAAAAATGAAAAAATAAGCATATTAAGCGCGAAAAAAATTGACCGCCGTTATATGATGTGGTATAATTACCCCTCGGAAGAAAAATCCGAGGGGTATTTTCTGTAAGGGGCTGTTATTATGACGGTGTTAAAAATTATTCTGGCGGTAATTATTGCTGTGTTTGTGCTTGCGGCGGCGGGCGGCTTTGCTGCTTTTTGGATTGGCATTGTTCCCAAGCGCAACAAAAAGCCCTCCACCGAGCCGAGGAAAATCGAGCGTGCAAAGTGGAGAAAGGTCAATAACGATTATCTTTATTCCCTTGACCCGGAAAACATAAAGATAACCTCACCCGACGGCTTGAAGCTTAAAGCGTGGTATGTTCCTGCCGAAAAGCCGACAAATCGCTTTGTAATCTGCGTTCACGGCTACAACTGCAACGGCCCCGATGAATTCAGCCACATATTGAAATATTACCACCTTGAAAAAGGCTACAATTATTTTCTGCCCGACCTTCGCGGCCACGGCAGGAGCGAGGGCAATGTAATCGGCTTCGGCGCTCTTGACTCCAAGGATATCCGCCTTTGGATTGACTACATCATTGACCGCTTCGGCAAGGATGTTGAAATACTTCTTGTAGGCATTTCCATGGGCGCCGCTACGGTAATTATGGCTTCGGATCTGGAGCTTCCTTCCAATGTAAAGGGAATAATCGCAGATTGTCCGTATTCCTCTCC
>JAZUJM010000225.1:0-12165 GCA_045642785.1 Acutalibacteraceae bacterium
AGTTAGGGATTTTTATCGCCTCGCTTTGCTCGTTGCGGGTCGCGCAAACAGTACACTGTACTGTTTGTTTCCGCTTTGCGGAAATTCCGCTCCCGTTCGAATCCCTCTTATATCCAAACAAAAAAGCACCCCTGTCGGGCGTACTGTTTTTCTTGGCGGAGAGTTAGGGATACGCCTGCTGTGCAGGCTGCGTCCTCGGCGATCGTTGCTTCGCAACAGTACCCGCCTCAGACTTCGTCGCCGAAAACAGCCCACCGGGCTGTTTTTTTACGCTCCTCACCCCCTCGGGGTCCGAATCCCTAACATAGGGAAAAGAAAAACAGCTCACCCTGTCGGGCGAACTGTTTTTCTTGGCGGAGAGTTAGGGATTCGAACCCTAGGTGCGGTTAAGCACACAGCATTTCGAGTGCTGCACCTTCGACCACTCGGACAACTCTCCGTGTTTCTTTCGGGTATTCCCGAACAGCGGTTGTTATTCTATCAAAAACAAATGATTTTGTCAACAGTAAAAGAAAAAACGGCGTAAGTCCGGTGCGATAAAATAACAGAAAGGGCGGAGCTTTGTAATGCGATTTACGAAGCTCCGCCCGAGCATTAATGGTTTTAACTGTCAGGGGTTTGCCTTCATTTTATCATAAATCATAACAGAAGTTGTTAAATCCTGCGCCGCAATGCCGACGGATTCAAATACAATGATTTCATCATCGCTTTCGCGCCCCGGCAGAGTGCCGTTGATAACCTCGCCGAGGCCGCCGCAAATGTCGCTTTCGGAAATTATGCCTTCGCTTATCGGTATCAGCAAATCGCCGGATTCACTGAGGGCGGCATCCTTGAAATCGCAGAATATTTTATCGGCGCGGGCCATAAGGAGCGAATCTACCTCGTGCTTGTCAGGCTCATAGGTGCCCACACAGCTTATTGTTGCGCCGCTCTTTACGATTCTGCTGTCAAAAACCGGATTGTCGGCGGTGGTTGCCGTAATGATAAGGTCGGCATCTTCAACGCATTTGTCGGCGCTTTCGGCGCAGATAAATGAAACACTGCGTGATGCAAATTTTGTGCTCATTCTGTCAACAAACGCCCCGCATTTTTCACGGCTGCGGCTGAAAACACTTACCTCTTCCAAATCCCTTGCGGTGAGCATGGCTTCAAGCTGGGCCTCCGCCTGACCGCCCGTTCCTATAAGCGCACCCTTGCGGCAATGCTTCTTTGCCAGCACATCAAAGGCGGCACCGCTTGCCGCACCGGTTCTGAGCTGCGTTACATAGGTGCCGTCAAGCAAAGCAAGCGAATAACCGTTTGAGGCGTCGATAAGCAAAATTTCCGCCGGAGTGGTTGAGAGCCCGGCGGCTGAATTTTCGGGGAAAACATTAACATTCTTAAGCACCGCAAAGCCAAGCTCTGCCGAATAGGCCGGCATAAACAGCAGCGAACCCTTCACGGCCTTTATTACGGTTCTCAGCGGAGTATCTATCAGCCCTTTTTCCGCCATGGAAAAAGCTTTTTTAACCGCTTCTATCGCGTCGCGCATGCTTACGGCTTTTTCTATATCTTCTTTTGAACAGTATTTCAAAGTAATCATCTCCCATATCGCAAATATAGCAGAGAAACGGGACAGAGTCAACTTTTTAATCAGGCCGGGGCAAGAAATGATTGCCTGCCGCTGCGGATTGAGCTTGAAAACAGAAGGAAAAAGCAGTATATTAAAAGGCGGAGCTTTGTAAACCTGTTTATTAAGCTTCAACCATAACAATCTTTTTTTCGGGAGTGACTAAAATGCTTGAACAGATAATGGACTTGTTAAAGCTTGCCGTAAGGCAGAAAAACTCGGTTTATTTCGCTATTGAAGCGCTAAAGAATTGCTTTGACGGCTTTTCAATCAAAAAGATTTTTTCCGTTTTTATAGCGATTATTGAAATGTTCGGCAGCGTTCTTTTTGACACACCGTTTACTCACTTTGGGCCCGAGCTTGACCTGACGGGCTATGAGCTTGTTTTTGAGGATAACTTTGACGGGGATGAGCTTGACCTTGATGTGTGGCGTCACCGTGCCGAGGGTGAACGCCGCTGCGGCTATAATTCGGATTCGCAGGTTAAGCTTGAAAACGGCAACTGCGTTTTCACCGGTGAATATCTGAAAGACGGAAAATACGGCGAGGGCTGGTATGCGGGAATGATTGCACTCCGAAATCCCGTTTGCCGGGGCTATTTTGAAATCCGCTGCAAATGCAACAGGGATAAGGGCTTTTGGAGCGCGTTCTGGATTCAGTCTATCACCGACCCGTATGACCACTATCTTTCAAACGGCGGAATAAACGGCGCCGAGCTTGATATCTTTGAGGCGATGAATGCCGATGCAAAAACAAAGGGCGCACGCAATTCCGTAAGCCAGACTATACATTGCAACGGCTCGGATGATGATGTTGAGAATATAGATTCCTGCTGCGTCGGAAAATTCAAGGTCGGCAATGATATTTTTGATGAATACAACACCTACGGGCTCAAATGGACCGAGGATGAATATATCTTTTATATCAATGGCCGCGAAACTGCCAGAAGCACATTCGGAAAAGGTGTTTCCACCGTGCCGGAGGAGCTGATTGTTTCGCTTGAAATACCGTTTACCGATGCCGAGCTTTCACAATACGGCACCGATTACAAAACACAGATGATAGTTGACTATGTAAAAATCTGGCAGCAATAAAACATACGGTTCAAAAATCGTTTTTATCGGGAGGAAGACGGATGTGGTTGATATTTGCGGTTTTGTCGGCTGTGTTTGCGGCGTTGACATCAATATTGGCAAAAATAGGAATTGACGGTGTAAACTCAAATCTTGCAACCGCAATCCGGACAGTCGTGGTTGTTGCCATGTCGTGGGGAATGGTATTCCTTACACACGCTCAAAGCGGAATATCGGAAATCAGCAAAAAAAGCTGGATATTCCTGGTGCTGTCGGGGCTGGCAACGGGTGCATCGTGGCTGTGCTATTATAAGGCGCTGCAAATCGGAGAGGCTTCAAAGGTTGTGCCGATAGATAAGCTTTCGGTTGTGATAACGCTTGTTCTGGCTTTCGTTTTTCTGCATGAGGAGTTTAACGCAAAATCTCTTATCGGCTGTATTCTGATTGCCGCCGGAACTCTGGTTATGACGGTTTTGTAAAACCGGGTCCGCTATAATATAAATTGAGGGGCTGCCGCAGTAATTTGCGGCAGCCCCTTTAATCGGTATATTATTTGGTAACTGCTTCTTCGCTTTTTTCGGCTATTTTAGCTCTTCTTTCGGCAAGCAGCAGTTCAACCTCCGCCTTGCGCTCCTTGTCATCATTGACAAACGCAATCACAACCATATAAAGTGCTTCACCGATAATGGGCGCAAGCATAAAAATCGGATATTGCCATTTATAGAATTTCGCCGACTGGTGAGATACATTGTAATCCGCATTGTCGGTGAGCGCCTTGTAGCCGAGGAAATTATATAATGTAAAGTTTTTAATCAGCGCCGAAATGCTGTTGGTGATTTTCTGGAAAAAGCTGAGCATGGCAAATGAAATTCCTTCGGTTCTCTGGCCGGTTTTAAGCTCAACCTCATCAATCGAATCGTTAACAAGCGACTTATGTGCAATATCCATAAAGCTTGTGAAGCCGCTGCTGACACCGATGATTATGCACATAATCAAAAAGCCCCTGAGGGTATTATACTCCCAGCCCGGAATGATACCGACAAAGTAGGCGACAATTCTTGCGGCAATAATTGCGACCTGAGAAATGAGCAGATAACGCTTCATTCCGCCGAGTTTGTCAATCAGCTTGTTTGCAAAGAAAACGGAGCAGGCGCCCGGAATGCTTGAAAGCGTGTCATAGAGCGTTTCTGCCGTGCCGCCCTTGAATTTGGGGTTGGAGTTAAACTGAGAGCGGTAAAAATATGTTCTGTCAATTCTCGGATAAGCCTCATGAATGGTTTTGGCAAGCCCGATTAGTATAAGAGTGGGGTTGTGCCTTAAAACGGTGAGCGACTTAATAAAGCTTTCATCCTTTTTAACGGGCACTTCAACTCTTTCGCGGAATTTGGAGGCTCTGCGCGCCATAGCCTGACCGCCGAGGCCGAAAATGAAGGCAAACATAACGAAAATATATCTTTCTTTCATCCCCGTGTTTTTGAGCAAATCCCAAAAGGTGGGGAAAAGCTTCGGGATATATCCGCCGAGGCTTGCGCCGATTGAAACCCATTGGGTCACCCTTGCTCTTTCGTGTGAGTGAGGGGATGAAAGTGCAAGCATTCCCCATATTCCGACCTCCTCAAAGGAATAAAGCAAATCCCAGAAGAAATAGGTTGCAATAAGGAAAATCAGATTGAAAATATCATTTTCAAACCCCGCAAGGAACATTGCAACGCTGAGCCCGCCGATGAACGGGGGAACAAAGGAAAGATAGGGCTTCATTTTCTGATAGGGCTTGTGAGCTCTTCTGTCAACAAAGCCGCCGACAAGAATATCGTTAATGGCATCCCAGATGATGGAGAGTGTCATTATCTTGCCGACATAATGGGAGTTTTTACCGGTTACAACATGGTTTTCATAAAAGAAATTTACTCTTCCGGTAATAAATCCGCCGGAGATTGCCTGACCCGTGGCACCTGTCGCATAGGTCAACAGCTCACGGTTGGGAACGTGTTCTTCACTTTCCTCCTTTGAAAAAAGAAAGCCGAGGGGATTTTTCAACAGAATCATCCTTTCCGGTTTGGTTTTTGTTTATATTATCATACCGGCACAATGATGTCAAATTTCCTCATTTATAATATGGCAATTATGCCCGGCTTATGTTATACTGAATCAGATAAAATAAAAAGGGGCGGGATTATGTTAAAATTCAACAACGGTAAATTCAGGCTGATGCAGATAACCGATATTCAGGACACGCAGTTCACTTCAAAGGACACCATTGATTTTATCAGCGCTGCACTTGAAAAAGAAAAGCCCGACCTTGTTGTTTTCACCGGCGACCAGGTTAAAAGCTACGGTTTTTCAATGGTTCTCGGCTCAAAAAATGAAAACATAAAAAAGACCATAAAAAATATACTTGCTCCGCTTGAAGAGAAGAATGTTCCCTTCACCTATGTTTACGGCAATCACGATGTGCCGAAAAAGACGGGCGATTATGATTTTCAAACCGATATTTACGAAAGCTCGCCGTGCTGCGTTAATTATGAGGCATTTTCGCGCTGTAAAAGAACAGACGGCCTTTGTATTCCCGTTTATTCCGAAGACGAAAAGCCGCTGCTTGCATTATATATGCTTGACAACTGCGGCAAGCTGCCCGGCGGCGGCAACGGCGTTAACGACGGCCAGATGAGCTGGATGGAGGAAACAAGTGCCGCCCTTTCGGCCCTTAACGGCAATCAAAAGGTGCCGTCCCTTGTTTTTCAGCATATCCCGGTTTTTGAGATGTATGAAATGCTTGATGAGGTTCCGAAGGGCACCGACGGCGCTGTTGAGGGCAACTGCAGAAAGCGCGGTCACTACTTTAAAGCCACCGACGAAATGAAGGCAAGAGGAGAATTTATGGGCGAAAGTGTTGCCTGCCCCGGCACACCCTCCGAACAGTTTGACCGCTGGGTAAAAATGGGCAATATCATGGGCGCCTATTTCGGCCACGACCACAACAACTGCTTCACCGGCAATGTAAGGGGCGTTGACCTCGGCTACACTCCGGGGGCAGGCTTCAATGTTTACGGCCCTGATGTTAACAGAGGGGTAAGAATTTTTGACTTTGACGAAAACAAGCCCGGGTATGAAACGAGGATGGTTTTCTACAAGGATATTCTCGGCAGCAAGGTTCACAACGAGCTGAAAAAATACATTTATAATAAGGCGCCGAGCTCCGTTGATGCCGCAAAGCCGATGATTTGCAAGGGCGTTGCAGGCCTTGCGGGCACGGGCGCGGTGATTGCCGCAGCGGCAATACTGAAAAATAAAAAATCCGATTAACTGTAATTCGGGGAGGGTCGTTATGAAAAAAAGAACGGTTAAAAGCATTATATCTGTTATTCTTTGCCTGAACTTTGTTTTCGGCACGGGAATTTTAGCCTTTGCCGGGCAGGGAACGCTGAATGTTGCAGATTATGTGGCTCCCGATTCGGGAAAAGATGTGTCGGCAGAGCTTCAGAGCCTGATTGACGAAAACCCGAACAGAACTTTGTATTTCCCCGACGGGGAATATCTTGTTTCTTCGCCTCTTTATACCCCCGCCGACCCGAAAAAAAGTGTTGATTTGCAGCTTTCAACCTATACGGTTATAAAAGCGGCTCCCGGTTTTTCGGGCGAAGCGGTTATAGCCCTGGGCGGCAAAGACCCGTTTAATGACATCAAAACCCCCGGCAGTAATTATTCCCTCACGGGCGGTATCATTGACTGCTCCGGTATTGCGGCGGGTGTTGCCATATTAAGCGGGCGTGAAACCAAAATTCAGAATACCTCAATCAAAAACGCGGTAACCGGAATTTACATAGGCCCGGGCGCAAACAACGGCTCCTCGGATTCCGACATCAGGGACGTTGACATCACCGGCACCGAAAAGCCCGATTCCGTGGGAGTTCTTGTTGAGGGGCACGACAACACATTTACCAATATGCGTATAGGCGGAGTATATAAAGGCTTTTATATTAAATCCGGCGGAAATTCCCTGTATAACATTCACCCTCTGTTTTACGGAAACTTTGCGGAGTTTGATACAAGCATCGGATTTTATGTTGAGGGTTCAAACAACACTCTCAATTACTGCTACTCCGATCAGTTCTGCACGGCATACCGTGTAGGCAGCAAAAACACCTTTGATAATTGTTTTTGTATGTGGTGGACAAATCAGGGTGAAAAATGCACGGTAATTCAATCAGACGGAAAATTTGATTCCGTGTTTACAAATCTTACCGTATCATTGCGCCATGATACCGACAACACCATGCTGAAAGGTACGGTTTCCGGCAGCGGCACAATTCAGAACCTTATGGCAGATGAATCAAGATTCAACCTGAACAAATCATATAAAATGTTTATGAGCAATTCTCCCGTTCATTTTATAAAAGACCTTTTTACAAAATTCATAAATGTATTTAAGAACATATTTTATCTTGTCAGGTATAACCTTATTAAAGCGGATATCATACCCGCATAATCGGCTATGGAGATAAATAATGAGAAAAATAAAAATATATGTTTCCTTTCTGCTTTCGGCGGCGGTGATCTTTCTTTCCGCTGCGGGCGTGCAGGGCACGGGGGGCGAAGAATTAATAATTGATTCTTCATTTTCCGTTTCGGCTTCGGAGCCGGAAAAATGCCGCGAGGCCACGGAACTTATTCAGAGAGCCATGTATGAGGGCTGCGGAATAACCCTCGGCAATGAAGAAAGCGGGAGCAGGTGCATTGAGCTTATTTTGGCGGGTGAGAGTGCGGATTATTCGGTGAGTGTTGACCGCGAAAAGCAGAAAATAACGCTTTCGGGAGGAAGTGCCGAGGCGCTAACCCGCGCGGCGGAAGTCTTTCTCACCTTTGCGTGTGCCGCCGGAAAAAACGGCAGGCTTGCGGTTGACGATTCGGTTGAATACTCCTTTAATGCCGCCGACGATTCGGTTGATAATTCTTCGCTTCTGAGCTACAAGGGCGATGAAAACAAGCTTGTTTATTCCTTCACAAACGGTCTGCTGAAATCCCCCGAATGGCTTGATTCGCTTATCCTCACCGAGGTGAGGCTTGACACCGCTTCCATAGGCGGCACCTTTGAAAAAAGCCGCGGGCTCATTGATTTTTATGCCCGCGCAGGCGTAAACGGCATATGGCTTACCCCCGTTTACGACCGCGGAAGCGAGGGCAACGGTTACAGCAACTTCGGCCCCCACACCATTGACCCCGTTTTTTCGGGCACGCGGGATTATGACACCGCGTGGCAGATGCTTGGCGATTTTACGGATTACGCCCACTCAAAGGGGATATATGTTTTTCTTGATGTTATCACCTGGGGCGTAGTTAAAAATGCCCCGCTGCTTGCCGAACACCCCGATTGGTTCAGCGGTGAGGCGTGGGGCAACGCCGCGTTTAACTGGGAATCGAAGGAGCTCAGGGTATGGTATGTCGAAACCCTTGTCAACAATATTCTTGTTACCGGGGCAGACGGCTACCGCTGTGACTGCGAGCCCAATTATACCGGCTACGATATTTTCGGCAAGGTGCGTTCAAGGCTTGCGGAAAAGGGAAAATACATTGCTATAATTTCGGAGGACACAAGCACCCGAAACTCCGTTTATGATTTTGAGCAGGACGGGGTGCTGGATTATGCGGCTATGGACAGGGCTGCCCTTTATTCAAACCCCGTGAACTTTTTTGCCGACGGTATTCTTGATATTGTTGATTCGGTTAAAACCGGTGAGGGAATAGGCTCCTATAACCGTGAGGGGAAAAAGCTTAAGCGCGGCACGTCAAGGTATTACACCAACTGTATAACCAATCACGATTATCAGCGCAGGAATGTCTGCGGCAGCCGCATTAAAATCGGTTATTCCGCCATACTTGCGCCGTTTATTCCGCTGTGGTATATGGGTGATGAATTTAACGCGAACTGTGCCCCCGGCGTTCAGTACGATATTCCGGTTGATTACTCCGACTGCGAAAAAATACCGAACAAATTCTTTTTTGAGGATGTTAAAAGGATGATTGCCGTTCGCCGCAGTCTGCCCCGGATTTTTGAAACCCCGGCAAACTCCCACCGCAACAGCAACATCTGCGAGGTGAGCGTTGACGGAATGAACGCCCTTCAAAGCTACGCAAGGTATGCCGATAATAAAGCGGTTCTCGTTATTGCCAACAGCTCGCCGCAGGTGCTCACCGGCAAGGTTCACATTCCTTTTTCAAAATGTGAAATAAACGGCTTTGATTCCTATACCGTCACCGACCTTATGACCGGCAGGCGGCTTGTTTCCGGCACAAAGGCCGAAATTGACGGCTTTACGGCTTTTGTTCCCTGCACATATAACGGAGTTTATCTTGTGGAGGGCAATGGCGAAAGAGCACTCTGCCCCGGGGCGGCAAACGCCTTTTTGCATTTTTCGGAGTGGCTTGCTTCTGCTTTCATTAAGCTTGCATTGATATTTGAAAAATAAGATAACACTAAACATGGCGCTGCCGCACTTTAACTTGCGGCGGCGCCTTTTTTATGGTGTAATTAACATTTCTTTAACAATTCTTTCATACCGGAGTCAGATTTGAAAGATATACTCCGAAACATAAAATGTGAAAGGAGAGAATGATGAAGCCGAGGCACGAAATCAAGTTTGAAATTTCTTTGAGTGATATGCTTGTGCTCAGAAGCAGGCTCAGAGCTGTGGCAAAGCCCGACCCTCACACCGTCGGCGGCAGGTATGAAATAAGAAGCCTTTATTTTGATGACGCATTTGATACCGCCCTGCGTGAAAAGCTTGACGGGGTCAACCGCAGGGATAAATACCGCCTGCGCTGTTACAACGGCGACAGCTCGTTTATCGCGCTTGAAAAAAAGAGCAAAATAAACGGGATGTGCTTTAAGCAATCGGAACAAATTACGCCTGAGGAGGCGGAGCAAATCATAAGCGGCGAAATAAAGCGGGAATCAACCGCAGGCAGGCCGCTTTTTGAGGAGCTGCGGCAAAAAATCAGCGGAGGCACGCTTAAGCCGAAAACCATAGTCGATTATACCAGAGAACCTTTTATTTTTCCGGCGGGGAATGTGCGGGTAACGCTTGATTACAATATCCGCACAGGGCTTCGCCGCACCGATTTTCTTAACCCGCTCTGTGTAACCGTTCCCGCAGCGGGTGATAAAATCATTTTAGAGGTTAAATGGGATGAATTTTTACCCGATGTTATACGCAGCGCCGTAAATATCGGGCCGCGCTTCAGCGAAGCGTTTTCAAAATATGCCGTGTGCAGAAATTATGATTGATAAAACGGAGGAATGACAAAATGACTTTTAATGATATTTTCAAATCGAGCTTTCTTGACAATGTAACCGCGGTAAGCCCGCTGGATATGCTCCTTACCCTTCTTCTTGCTTTCGGTATAGGAGTGTTTATTTTTTTTGTCTACAAAAAAACTTATCAGGGGGTAATGTATTCCTCCTCTTTCGGTGTAACGCTTATTGCGCTGACCATGATAACCTCGCAGGTTATTTTGGCGGTAACCTCAAATGTGGTTCTTTCACTCGGTATGGTCGGTGCCCTTTCCATTGTACGTTTCCGCACGGCAATTAAGGAGCCGCTTGATATCGCCTTCCTTTTCTGGTGCATTGCCGCCGGAATCATTCTTGCGGCGGGGCTTATTCCGCTTGCGGTTATCGGCAGCGCGGTTATCGGCGTTATCCTGCTTGCATTTGTCAACAAAAAGAGCCACAAAAATCCGTTTATCCTTGTGCTCAGCTGTGCCGACAGCCTTTCCGAGGCAAAGGCAACCGAATATATAAAGAATCAGACCGAGCGCTGCGTTATAAAAAGCAAAAGTGTTCAGAAGGGTCAGGTTGAGCTGAATATGGAGGTTCGCCTTAAGGATGAAAGCACCGATTTTGTTAACACTCTTTCCGATATGGCGGGCGTTGCAAGTGCGGTGCTTGTGAGCTACAACGGCGATTATATGGGATGAGGAGAATGTGCAATGTCAACAAGTAAATATGTTGATAAGATTTGTATTGCCGCCATCTCTCTGACGCTTGTTATTACCATACTGTTTATGTTCGGCGAAAAGCTCGGTATTACTGTAATTCACCGTGAAGAAGATGAAAACACAAACGGAATGTTTACCGCAAACGACCTGAATGCAGAGTGGGGCACGGAGGACACCTGCGAAATCATCTTAAACGGCGATACCGCAAAAATAACGGGTAACGGTGCTTATTACAGCAACAATATTTTGCACATTGCTTATGCAGGCAAATATGTAATAAGCGGAACGCTTGACGGCTCTGTTCATATAGATGCCGACGGTGACGATAAAATATGGCTGTTGTTTGACGGGGTGGATATTACATCAAAGACTGAGCCGCCGCTTTATATAAATCAGGCGGACAAAGTTTTTTTAACACTCAAAGAAGAAAGTCAGAACACTCTGACATTTGAAAACGAAGATGAAGAAGCGGAAGTTGATGGCTGTATCTTTTCCCGTGATGATCTGACTGTCAACGGAAAAGGAAACCTTACGGTAACATCAAGCTGTCTTCACGGTATCGTCTGCAATGACACGCTTGTATTTACGGGCGGCAATATCAATATAACGGCAAAAAACGATGCTGTTCATGCACACGACGGCATCAAAATCTGCAATGCCGCAATAACAGTTTCGGCGGGTGATGACGGATTGCACGCCGGAAATGACGATGAAACCGCCGTATTCTATCTGGAATCGGGGAATATCAACATTACCGAATGCTATGAAGGCATTGAAACAAATGACATCACCATAGCCGGAGGAACCGTGTATATTACGCCGACGGATGACGGAATCAATGCCAACGGCAGCGGAAAAACATCGCTGATTACCGTTTCGGGCGGAGATATAACCGTTATCAACAAAAACGGCAGAGATGCAGACGGCTTTGATTCCAACGGAAGCATCAATATTACCGGCGGAAATGTGTTTATCAGCGTTACGGGAAGCGGTACAAATAACGCTATTGATTACGGCAGTGAAAATGGCGGAAAATGCACGATTTCGGGTGGAACGGTTATTGCCTGCGGGTCAAGTCAGATGGCAGGAAGTCCCGACTGTAATTCTGCACAGGGCTTTATTATGCAAACCGTTTCGGGCAAAGAAAACGAAACACTGTGTATGCTTGATGAAAACGGAAAAGAAATCATCAACAAAGAGATTCCCTGTTCATTTTCTTCCGCTCTAATCAGTTCTCCCGATGTTGCCGTCGGTAATACCGTAACCTTGAAAGTCGCAGATACCGAAACAGAAATCACCGTTTCTAATACAGTCGAGAACGATATGGGTAACAAAGGCGATTTTAATCAAGGTAACGAAAACGGCCAGAATCCGTTTGAAAAGGATAACGGAAGCGGTCCCCCTGAGCTTCCTGATAATTCTGACGGAGATGTACCGTTTCAGCAAAGACCTGACGGTGATAATGCTCCGCCTCAAAAACCGGACGGA
>JAZUJM010000226.1:0-6765 GCA_045642785.1 Acutalibacteraceae bacterium
CAAATGTTCCCCCTCAGGGCGGCAGAAAGCACCCTCAGCAGGAGTTTATTCAGGTCAACACATCCAATATCCTCTTTATCTGCGGCGGTGCCTTTGACGGCATAGAGAAGATAATAGAGAAAAGAATAGGCGGTTCTGCCCTCGGCTTTGAAACAACAATCCGCACCAAGGCTGATTCCGCAAGAGAAAACCTTATCTCCAAAACCATTCATCAGGACCTTGTTAAGTTCGGCATTATTCCCGAGCTTGTTGGCCGTCTGCCCGTTATAACGACCCTTTCAGAGCTTGACAAGGATTCACTTATCAGGATAATGTCCGAGCCCAAAAACGCTCTTATAAAGCAGTACAAGGCGCTTTTCTCCATTGATGATGTGGAGCTTGATTTTGAGCCGCAGGCGCTTGAGGCAATAGCCGAAAAAACGCTTGAAAAGAAGACGGGCGCCAGAGGTCTTCGCTCGATTATGGAAAGCGTGCTGCTTGACATAATGTACGCAACACCCTCTGACCCCACAATAGAGAAAATAACAATAACCGCCGACTGCGTCAACAGCGGCGCAGAGCCGGTAATCGTTAAAAACCCCAACCGCAAAAAGCCGGTTGAGCCGCCGAAGGTTTCACCGAGGCAGGCAAAGGGCACGGCATAAAAACAAGAAGAAAAAATGAGCTTGCAAGCTTTCTTGCAGGCTCATTTTTTATAGCTTTTTTTGTATTCAAAAGAGTATTGAATAATTCAAAAAATATGCGTAAAGCAAAAAACTTTACCCCTGTGGAAAACTGTGTGGAAATGTGGAAAACTCCGACATTGTTCCAGATGGGAAATAAAAACCGTAAAGAAAAGGGCTTTACCTGCTGAATTGATTCCGAAATAGAACAATAAGCAAAAAATCATATGCAAACAGGCTGAATATTATTTTTGCAAGTTTTCCGCCACGGTTGTCATCCGAGCATAATCAAACCCTGTGCAATCATAAATTCGCCCACAATATATGTGCCCATTACCGGGTAAAAAAGATTCGGCTTTTTGCTGTGGAAGCACTCGATAAAAAGGCAGTTGTCAGAGATGAAGAACAGCACGGCGCCGGCAAAAATCACGGCGCTTCCTGCGCAGGGGCGGGCGGTGAGCAGCATAAGGGCAAAGGTGTTCATTGAGGCATTGAAAAAAAGATAGAGCCACAGCGGGAAGATAAGATTTTTCGGCGCAGAGGGCTTTATCGCCTTTATTGTTAAAAGCGTGACAGCAATATAGACCGCCGCGGCGGGAATCACAATCGCCGCTTTAACGGCGCCGAAATCGGTTCGCAGGGCGTATGCAGCGGTATACATCAGGTGAGAAAGCATAAAGCTTATACCGCCCGCGGTGAACCATTTTATTCCGCTCTTTTCAAGAAGCACATCGCCCAGCCAGCTTGCACAAATTGCAATTATAATTATCACCGAGGGTTTTGCGGCGGAAACAAGATAATAAACAAGTATTGAGGGAAGAAGCAGTGCTTTGGTTAAATTACCGTGCTTTTTCCAAAATAGATGAAGCAAAGAAACAATAATTACTGCCGCCAGCGCGGCATAACTGCCGTAACCGGTGTGTAGCATTTTTCAGCCCTCCCGTTTATATTTCTTTCAAATCGTCGCTTTCAGCGGCGTGCAGAAAAGCGCAGTAGGTGCTCATATCGTGTGCAAAGGAGAAATAGGCGGCGCTGATTTTTCCGTTTGTTGCGCCCCCCAGCCCCTCATAAAACACAAAAAAGTCGGCAATCTTTTTAAAAACGGAATTACTGCACGGCCTTGCCAGGGAGGTTTTAATGAGCAGCTTTGTACCCGCGGTGTTTTCGGCACTTCCGGCGGCGGTGCCCACAACAGCGCAAAGGCTCTTTTCAAAGAAATCGTGAACGGAAAGCTTGTCGGCAAATGAGTTGAATTTTAAGCCGTAATAATCCTCAACGGTTTTAACACTTTTTGTAAGTGAGGAGAAAAGTGAATCCACGCTCTTTGAACCATTGGGGAAGCCGAGATACTTTTTGCCGCCGCAAAAATCAGCATAGTAATTGCGAACGCGGCAAAGCATACCGGCGTTTTCCTTTGAAAATGTGCCGGGCAGGGCAAGTGTTTTGCCGAAGCGTGTGTAGCCCCATTCGCGCGGCATACACCTTGTAACAAAATCCTCCGTGTTAACAAAGTTGAATATTCTGTTGTATTCTTCACCCTTTGCTGCGGCGGCTTTTACCGGGTTCGGGGCTGCAAAGGTGTAGGCGAAGATATTTTCTTTTAAAGCGAGCTCTTCACTTTCAATCAGCCCGGCGGCAAGCAGGTTTGCCGTTGCGCCGCCTCTGCTGTGGCCGGTGAAGAGCAGCTTGAGTTTTTCTTTCTTTACGGCGTTTGCGGCACAGTATTCCCTGAGGCCTTTTAAAACAAAGTTTCTTGCGCTGTCAAAGCCCTTGTGAACCTCGCCGGTGCCGGAGTCAAAGTTTGAATACCATTGCCCGTAGCGGGAACCGTCCGAGCAGCATAAAATAAGAGTGAAGCCGTCTTTCAGCTCTTTTTTTGCAAGGCAATAATCAACCTCTCCGCTTCCGGTTTCGGAGTGACAGTCAAAGCCGTCCATTCCGATTCCTTCAAGCGCGGTGTAAGCACCGCAGCAGGCGGAGCATTGATTCATTGCAGGCAGGCTGTAACCTGCATAGGCCAGAACCGAGCACAGACGGGCAAGGGAGTGGTTGTAGATTGCCGAATCGGCAAAAAACCAATCGTCATTGCAGCTGAGTGTCAGTTTTGCCCTTGCGCCGAATATTCTTATTGTTTTATGAGTTTTTATTATGCCGTTGTCACTCAATTCGATTCAGCCCCTTATATTTTTCTTTTTCCTTTAACAAATACCGCTTTGATTTCGGAGTAATCAGCCGAAAGCACAAGAATATCGGCATTTTTGCCGGGGGCAAGGCTTCCGGTTTTATCGTCAATGCCTATTGATTTTGCGGGGTTCACCGTGCAGGAGCGAACTGCCTGCTTTTCGTCTATGCCGAACTTAAGCAGGTTTTTGAATTCATCAAAAAGATTTGCCGTGCTGCCCGCAAGGGTGCCGTCGGCAAGGGTGGCGGCGCCGCCGTTAACAAACACGGTTTGCCCGCCGAGGGAATATTCACCGTCCGGCAGTCCGGCGGCCATCATGGAATCGCTTATTACAATGCTTCTTTCATTGCCGAGCAGGCGGAAGGCCGTTCTGAGCACGGAGGGGTGAATGTGTATTCCGTCGCATATCATCTCCGCCATAACCCGTTCATCCTCAAATGCCGCGCCGGGCAGGCCGGGCTCGCGCGAAAGGAACGGGGGCATTGCATTGAAAAGGTGGGTAATGTGGGTAACGCCCCGGTCAAACGCTTTTTTTGCAAGGGCGTAATCCGCTGTGGTGTGGGCGGCGGAAACAACGGTTAAATCTGACGCCTCTTTAATAAAGCTTTCGGCGTTTTCAGTTTCCGGCGCAACATCAACAAGGCTCACGGGGCAAATTCCGGTAAGCTCACGGAAAAAGCCTATGTCGGGCGCCATAATGTTTTCTTCTGCCTGAGCGCCCTTCTTTGCCTTTGAAATAAACGGCCCCTCCATATTTATTCCGTTTATGCTCGCACCGCCCTCGAGCCCCATGGCGGCTTTTATGAAACGGAATGAATCGGTTATCCGCTCCTTTTCCACCGTCATTGTGGTGGGGCAAAAGGAGGTTACGCCGTGCTTCACAAGCTCCTCCGACATTTTAAGAACGGATTCGCTTTTGCCGTCGGTGGCATCATAGCCTGCACAGCCGTGGGTGTGAATATCAATAAAGCCGGGTAAAATAACACAGTCTGAAAAATCGGTTCCCTCGCCTTCAATGCAGGGCGCAATTTCGGTTATTGTTTCGCCGTCAAAGGCAATATCAGCCTTTACGCGGTTAAAATCCTTATCAAATATTTCGGCGTTTTTAAGAATCATTATATATTATCTCCCTTATCAAAAAAGGCTTGTTGCAGATTTTATTCTGTAACAAGCCTTTGGCTTTAATAGCTATTAATATGCCTTGCCCCAGTAGAGCATTTTGTCGGCAGGCTTGCCGCAGCAAACGCAAACATCGGTTATCTTTTCCTGCTCAAAGGGAATGCAGCGGGAGGTTACGCCGGCAACCTCTTTAAGTTTTTCTTCACATTCAAGAGAGCCGCACCACATTGCCTTGATGAAGCCGGGGCGGTTAGCCGCGTTTTCAATCATATCGTCAAGGTCTTTAACGGAATAGGTCATCTCTTCCCTGCGGGCAAGAGCCTTTTCGTAAAGTGCATCGTGGAGCTCCTTAAGAAGAGCGGAGATTGATTCCTCAAGGTTGTCAAGCGAAACAAAGGATTTTTCTCTGTTGTCGCGGCGAACAAGAACACACTGGTTCTTTTCGATATCCTTGGGGCCTATTTCAAGGCGAAGGGGAACGCCCTTCATCTCGTATTCCGCAAACTTCCAGCCTGCCGAGTTGTCGCTTAAATCAAGCTTTACACGGAAGGATTTTGAAAGCCTGTCGCAAAGCTCCTGAGCCTTTTCGGTAACGCCGGGCTTGTGGGTGGCGATGGGAACGATAACCACCTGAATGGGAGCGATTGCGGGGGGAAGAACAAGGCCGCTGTCGTCGCCGTGAGTCATAATGATGGCGCCGATTATACGGCTTGACATACCCCATGAGGTCTGGTGCGGGTACTGAAGAGTGTTTTCTTTGCCGGTGAAAGTGATATCAAACGCACGGGCGAAGCCGTCGCCGAAATAGTGAGAGGTGCCGCTCTGAAGAGCCTTGCCGTCGTGCATAAGTGCCTCGATGGTGTAGGTGGATTCAGCGCCCGCAAACTTTTCTTTATCGGTCTTTTTGCCCTTAACAACAGGGATTGCAAGGCTGTCTTTGCAGAAATCGGCATAGACATTGAGCATACGCTCGGTTTCGGCAACCGCTTCCTCGGCGGTTTCGTGCATTGTGTGGCCCTCCTGCCAGAAAAATTCCATGGTTCTCAGGAAGGGACGGGTGGTCTTTTCCCAGCGAACAACGGAGCACCACTGATTGTAAAGCTTCGGAAGATCCTTGTAGGAATGGATGACTTCACGGTAATGGTCGCAGAAAAGGGTTTCTGATGTGGGGCGAACGCAAAGGCGCTCCTGAAGCTCCTCTGAGCCGCCGTATGTAACCCACGCAACTTCGGGGGCGAAGCCTTCAACATGGTCCTTTTCCTTTTGAAGAAGGCTTTCGGGGATGAAGAGAGGCATCATAACATTTTCGTGACCCGTGGCCTTGAAGCGGGCGTCAAGGTCATTGCGTATATTCTCCCAAAGGGCGGTGCCGTAGGGGCGAACCACCATGCAGCCGCGAACCGAGGAGTAGGAGGCGAGCTCCGCCTTCTTAACAACATCGGTGTACCATTTTGTGAAATCCTCATCCATTGAGGTTATTTCTTTAACAAGCTTGTTAGAATCTGCCAAAGCGAAAACTTCCTTTCGATGTAAAAGATTGATTACGCGTTTTCTTCGATGTAGCGAACCATATCGCCTACGGTTTTGATTTTTTCAAGAGCGTCGTCTGAAAGCTCGATTTCAAATTCGTCCTCTATTGACATTGCAAGATCAACAAGGTCAAGACTGTCGGCTCCGAGGTCGGAGGTGATGGATGCGTCGGGTGTAATCATGCTTTCGTCAACTTCAAGCTGCTCCGAAATGATTTCTTTAAGTTTGTCAAGTATCATTGTTTATTACTCCTTTAAATGTTGTTTTGTTTTTATTGAATAGTTATTTATCTCACGGATAAAATGCCTATATTATATTATTAATAAATCGGCTGTTTGTCAATAGTAAGATTTGATTCTTAATATAAATTGCTTTATTTTTAATAAAAACCGTGAATAAAGCCGGAATCGGAGCGAATAATATAACCGCACGGAAAAAAACAAAAGGTGTGATTAAAACGGAATTATGGATAAGCCTTATTAAGGCGTTTGCGGTCGGCGGCGCCATATGCGCGGCGGTTCAGATTGCGGTTGATTTAACAAAGCTTACCCCGGGCAGAATACTTGTTATACTTGTTACCCTGGGCGTGGTGCTCACCGCCGCGGGGGTTTACGGCCCTTTTGCCGAATGGGCGGGTGCGGGGGCTACGATTCCGTTAACGGGCTTCGGCTACGCAATGGCTGAGGGCGTTAAACAGGCGGTAAAGGAAAGCGGACTTTTCGGCGTTCTCACGGGGCCGCTGACTGCTTCTGCCGGGGGAATAACGGCGGCAATGCTCTGCGGGCTTATTGCTTCCTTTTTTGCAAAGCCGAAAGAGAAGTGAATTTTGCGGAAAATAAAAAAAGCACGGGGTCAAAAGACCCCGTGTGAAATTGTTTTGATTATTTACGCCTCAACGCAGGAGCAGGAAACATAGTTTTCTTCGCAGTCAGCGTCGCATTTTTTCTTGTCAAGAACCTTTTTAACAGCAAAATAAATACCGACAGCGGCAGCAACAACCGCAAGAACGATAAGAATAACCTTAATTACCTTTTTGTAGCAATCCATTTGTTTTTCCTCCATAATAAAAATAATGATATGCCAATCGAACAAGGTCATTATACACTTTATTATCAGAATTGTCAACTGTAAAGTGCGGCATAAAATTTAACGGCTTCTGCGATGTAAATAGATGTGAACCATTTTGATGAAAAATAAAAGAATCAAAGAGATATAATGTTTGCAGGGAGTTGGATAGAGGAACAGGCGATAGGAACCGGAGTGGAGCGTAGC
>JAZUJM010000227.1:0-7042 GCA_045642785.1 Acutalibacteraceae bacterium
ATCAATCTTGATGTACTGCTTCATACCGCCCTCAAGGAAGAACCATGAAAGAAGGGTTTCAACCTTTTCACCGGGATACTGGCAATTTGAATAATCGGGGAAGTTCTCCGCCTCATTCATAAGGCCTTCGATGACGCCGAAAACAATAACGAGGGTGGAGTTGTTGAGCTCATCGGGTGAGCCGTCGGGATATCTGTCGGATGTTTCGATATCGCATGCATCCATAATAACATCCTTAAGAAGAGGAACAACAAGCTGATCAAGCGCAGCCTGAATAAGGTTGCCGATGGTGTCATAGGTGGATGTTTGCTTAACATCAATCTGTGAGGATTCAATGCTCATGCCGAGCAGGTCGTTAACCGCCCATGCCACAAGCTCCTGAAGGGCGCCGTCAACATCGGTGCCGCTTGTGTTATAGTCCGTTTCCTCTTTGCCCATAAGGTCTTCAAGGGTGCAGTAAAGGAAGTTTTCAAGCCAGAGGCTTGTGTTTTCAAGCACGCCTATCTCATCGCCGTTTATGGTTCTGGGGGCAAGGTCATAAATTGTGTTTTTAAGAATGGCACTCCAGTTAAAGCTGCCGGTTACCATATTCTTAAGAATATCTCTGTTGTCATAGAGGAACTTGACAACCGTGTAAAGGCACTCATACTCATACTTTGTTGAGCCGTTGCCTCTTTTAACGGGATTCTGAAGAGCATTTGCGTTAAGGTCGCCAAGGTCACCGATAAGGTTTGCGATACCGTCAACATTATCCCAAGTGCCGCCTATGCTTGAGCAAAGGGCGTCATAGCTGTGAAGGTCAATATCAATGGCACCGATAAGCGGAACCTTATAATAGAAGATTTTTTCACCGTTGTTGACTGTGCAAAGCAGGTCATCAAGGGTATCCATTAACCATGTGCCCGCCTGTGCGTAGGTGAAATAGAATTTACCGGTTTTTTCTCTGACCATGGGGTCATCGTACTCCATGCGGGTTGCAAAAGCGGTTACACAGCTGCTTGAAAGAAGCATAACCACCGAGAGAACCAACGCAAGGATTCTGGTTGAGCGTTTTCTCATTTTTTCGCACCTCCATATTAATTCGGCATAATATGCCGTTTAAGATACACTATTAATATAAAGGGCACTTGTTATGGCAAGAATGTAGAATTGTTAATGAATTGTAAATATAATGTTAACAATATATTAACAATGTTGCCGTTATGCTTAACATTATTTTAATTATTAAGCTTAATCATTCGTTTTTCTGTGATTCTGCTTGATATGATTTTAATAATTGTATAATAAATATGAACGAACTATTAATAGATTTTTCCCGACAAAAAATCACCGCCGCGGCTTCCGGAACCGCGGCGGTGATATATTATTATTTAAACAATCCCCTGAAGAATTCTGATGCCTTTTCGGCAAAAGTGAGGGTTAAAGCCTGCTGTGAATCGGGCAAAACGTCATCCGCCTCATCATAATACATAAAGCGGGGATATTCCTCAAAGGTTTCAACTGTTGCCTGACCATCATAATAGAGCAGAGCCTTTATCATTTCATCATATCCGCGGCAGGAGTAAGCGTGGGTGAGGTTGCGGATATACCAGGTTTGCTCGGGGAACATTGCACCCTCGGCGTTGACGGTTTTATCAGGTGAAATATATTCCGCCTTTGCACCGTTGATAACCGAATCCGGCAGTTTGCTGCCGTAATCGGCAGCTGTGGCACCGAAGGAGGCATATTTAACATCAATGGTGTTGTCGCTTGCATTGCGCCACGAGGGAGTCATAAACAACGAGCAGAAGCCGTAGCGGGCACAAACATAAAGATTTGAGGTTTCGTTTATCGTTCTGAGCGTTTCGGCCTTATACGGTCTTATTCTTGTGTTGTAGTCGTCGATTTTTGCCTTAAGGCCGCTTCTGTCTATCGGGCTGTCCTTATAAAGCTCGTTGAAAACATAGTCCATTGCGTCGTCTATGTATTCATCGGGAACCATTGCCCAAATGCTGAGCCAGCCGCCGAAAAGGGGCACAACGCAGTTTTCCGCCACATAATCAAGCATTTTTGAAACAAGCTTGTTGCCCAGGCGGCAAACGGCGCCGGTTATTCCGGTTATCTTAAGGAATGCGAACAGGCCGTTTAAAAGCTTTTCGTTATCGTTATAATTGAATGCGCTCTTAAGATATTCGGTTATGGCATCGGAGTCAAGGCAAAGGTTGCCCGTCATAAGCTCGCCGTTATAGGTTTCACCGAAAACCGCGGTGGAATTATAGAAAAAGCTTCTCACCTTTTCGGTGCCGTAAAGCTTTGCATAGGTGGTGGTAATAACTCCGCCGTAGCTGTGACATTCAAGCACAACCTCATCACAGCCGGAGGCCTCAAGCACAAAGTTAATAAAATCGTTGAGCTGGGCGGCAACCTCTATCGGGTCAATTCGCCAGTCATACCTGAAAGAAAGGTTTGATTCTGCCGTAACCGTTTCGGCATCGGGATAGGTGAATCTGGGGCCGGATGAATTCTGAACCGTGCCGTCGGGCGCATTCAGAATGGGGGCAAATATTTCGTTTACATTGGGGGTTATCTCCCTTGCCAGCTTATCGTAATCGCGGGTGAAAAGTGTTTTGATTATTGAGGGCAGGCTTGCCTTCACCGCACCCCATATGGCGTCGCCCGAGGGCGGCCACGCAAGCTCGGAATCCGGGTCATCCGGGTCAACAAAAATGTCGGTTGCCATAAAGCCGGGCACAAAGATATAAGGGCAGTTGTGGTCATACGCAGGCTCTTCCGCGGCAAACGCGGCGGGCACAAGAGAAACGAGCATTGCAAGGGCAAGCGCAAAAGCAAGGATTCTTTTTGCAATTCTTTTTTTCATTATATATGCTCCTTTTCAGTTTAATAAACAAAGTGAAAATGCAATAATGAACTGTGCAAGGTAGTATGTTGAATAATTCACCGCAAGGCGTACGGGGGTGTTTTTATCTGTACCGAAATAAATGCCGTTAAGAACGATGTCGGAAATAAGGAAAAACACGCTGCCGATATTGATAAGATTAAGCGTGGGGGATTTAAGCTTGTATTTAACGGCAAACGAAAGTGAAATAAGGCAGAATGAAATCAGAATAAATGAATAAACCGCAACCACGGGCTTGAATCTGCCGTATTTAACCCTGAGCATATCCTCGCCGAAAACCGCTATCATTGTAAACGCAAACGCCGCAAGCAAAGGAACCACAATATACGCCTGACTGCCGGCGGTATAATATTTCATTATCAATGCGCCGATATAGAAAATGTGACCTATTGCAAAAACGGTAAAGCCCGCATAGGTGTAGGCAACATCCGAATTGCGGTGAACATATTTAAGCTCCAGCCAGATATCGCCGAGAAGGCCGAAAAACAGCCCGCACAAAACGAACATTCCGAAAACAAGGCGGTTTGTTCCGTCATTGTATTTCACCACCGAGCTTGCCGCCGAGGCAAGGAAAAAGAACGAGGCCACGGCCTTGATGAACATTGATTCAACCGAGCACTCTTTTATTCTGTAATAGATAAACACCACAAGACAGCCGAGCCCGAGCAGGGAAAATGCAGCAGGAAAAATCATTTGATTCACTCCGTTCAGATTGTGGAAATATAAATTTATTATATTTCTTTATACAGCGCCTGTCAAGCACGCGCGGCAATCATATCGCGAAGCTTTGCGGCGGCCTTTCCGGCTCTTTCATAGTATTCTTCTGCCGTGAAATCATCATAATCGCCGCTTGTTTTCGCAAACACCTCAAGCATAACCGCTCCGCTGTAGCCGGAGGCGGCAAGCAGCTCGGCTGTTCTTTCGTAATTAATCGAAGCATCAAACGGAAGCTTGTGCACATCGCGGTTATGAACGGCGTAATTGTCGTGAATGTGAACCGCCTTAAGCCTTGAAGCAAAAAGGGGCATATATTCCCTGCCAAAGGCAAAGCACTTTTCGTGCCCCACATCCCAGCAGAAACCCGCCTCGGGGTATTCCTCCATTGCAAAGGCAAGGTTGGCAAGCTTTCTTTGGTTTTCAAAAGCAACGGTTACTCCCTTTTCCGCGGCGGAATCCACCACCCTTTTGAATCTTTCATAGCCCAGGTCGGTGATTCTCGGCGCATTGTCGCCGGATGAAAGGTGGCACACAAGCACAGGCACCCCGGCTTGTGCACATTTTTCGGCGCTGTTAATAAGTGTTTGCGCCATTGCTTCGCCCGCTTCACCGGGGAGCCATATTAAATTTATCCCCTTAAACGGAGCGTGACAGCTTTCGCAGGTTATTCCGTTTGCATTAAGCTTTTTAACAAGCCCGGCAAGCTCCTCGCATTCCGAATCGGCAAAGGTACTCTCAAAGCCGTTCTTCAGCAAAAGCTCAATCTGTTTTTCATCACTTATTTTTCCCGCTCCGAAGGCGTTCCAGTTAATTCCCGTTTTCATTAATAAGACCTCATATATTTAATAGTAAAAATTATTGTACCAAAACTGCCGTGATTCGTCAACAAGCTTATTCATTGACTTTTTATTATGTATTTGATAATATACTTTTATATTTATTCAAAGGAGAAAACAAAATGAAAAAAACATTGATTCGTTTTCTTTGCGCCGCACTGAGCATTATTATGGCTTTTGCCGCTTTCCCTGCTTTTGCGGCAGATGAAGTGCAGGCAGGCGAAAACCTTAAGCTCACCGTTACCACCGATACCCATGTTCATTCTCTTCAGACCGTAGGCGACCTTGTTTATGATGAAAGCTCACTCACCTACACCGATGGTATGCTTAACAAGGATGTATTTTTTCACGCCACCACTCAGGGGCAGATGAATTATGAATCCGTTGCAATATTCAAAAGCATGCTTAAGGAATTTGCTGCATCCGACAGCAATTATCTTCTTATCGCCGGCGATTTGACCGACGGCCTTCGCCAAAGTCACCTTGACACCGCCGCCATGCTCAAAGCCGCCGAGGAAGAAAGCGGCAAAAAGATTTTTGTAACAGTCGGCAATCACGACTGTTACGCCGAATCCGACGAAAACCACATAAGCATTGATGAATTCAAACAGATTTATGCCGATTTCGGCTTTGGCGATGCACTTTCCACCCTTGAAGGCACCGCCTCCTACACAGCCGATTTAAGCTCCGATTACCGCCTGCTTGCCATTGATTCCTGCATCTACGGCAAGGATGACGGCCAGTTCACAGATGAACTCAAAAGTTGGGTCAAAGAGCAGGTCAGCGCCGCCGAGGCAGACGGCAAATACCTTGTGGCAATGATGCACCACAGCCTGCTTCCTCACTTTTATGTTCAGCCGATGGTTAAAAAATACAAGGATTTTGCAAAGCTCCTTGCCGACAGCGGCGTTAAATATGTTTTCACCGGCCACATCCACGCCAACGATATTTCAAGTGCGGTTACCCCCGCCGGCAACATTGTTTACGATGTTCAGACCGGCTCACTCATAACCTCCCCCAACGCCTACCGCGAGGTTGAATTTGCCGGTGACGAGGTTACTTTCACCGCAAAATACATTACATCCATTGATTGTGCCGATTTGCCCAACGGCTTTACCGATGTTCAGCTTCAGATGATTGAAAGCGATTTTGCCGCCTATGCAGAGGAATTTTTTGAAGCGGGAATCTGCCGCTGGCTCAACAGATATGTGGGCTCAGCCGGCAAGCTCGGCAAAACCCTTAAGCTCAAAGAGGGTTCATTTGCCTATAACGCGCTTGATTCTCTTCTTCGCAATGTGGGCAGAGCGCTCACAATGCCAATCTATGATGACGGCTCCACCCCCGGAATTGCCGACACGGTTGAGGAAATAGCGGCGCTTGCCGGGGTCACCGTTCCCGAAAGCGATTACCTTATGCCCTATCAGCTTGCGGCAAGAATTTACGGCGGCTTTTTCTGCGGCAAGGAAACCGAAAGAACCGCCAACGGCGAACTTGACCTTTTCTTCATCTGCCTGCGTGCCGCGCTGGCAAAGGCGGCAAGTGATATTTTCTGCCCGATTAAAGCGGTCAACGCTCTTTCCGTTGAAAAGCTTTCACAGTTCAATTACTCTAATAAAGGAATCGTCAAAACCGTTCACGCCCTGCTTATGACCCTCACCGACGGCTTAAGCGCCGATTTAAGCGAGCCGGAGGACCTTGACCTTGTTCTCGGCGGCTACAACACCACCGAAGCTTATTCAAAAACCGTTCCCGTCACCGCCGCAAATTCGGTTATTAAATTCATTACCGCTTTTATTAAGAATTTTTAACGGGGGAAAATACAGTAATGCTTATTCATACTCTCGGCACCTGTGCCGGAACTCAGCCGCTTGCGGGCAGCCACCACACCTGCCTTGCCGTTGAAACCGAAAACAACCTTTATTTTCTTGACGCGGGCGAATGCGGAGCCTACACCGCGCACATCAAAGGCATTGACCTTTTGAAAACAAAAGCCATATTTATCACCCACACCCATATGGACCATGTGGGCGGGCTCGCAAATCTGCTGTGGTACCTGCGAAAGCTGACCTATGTGCGCAAGGAACCGCTCAAAAGCGGAAATGTTGACATTTTCACCCCCTGCCGTGAAACGGTTGACGGGTTTATGCAGGTGCTGCGAAACACCGAGGGCAATTTTGAATGTTCCCACACCCACACGGTTTATGATGTTAAAGAGGGAGTTATTTACGATAACGGTGAAATAAAGGTAACAGCCGCCGCAACAAATCATCTGCCCAAAAGAGAAGACGGCACCCCCGTTTCATTCGCTTTTCGCATTGAATGTGAGGGGAAAACCGTTGTTTTCTCGGGCGATATGAAGCTTGATGATGTTCCCGACATTCTGCCGGAAAAAGCAGATGTTTTTATGGTGGAAACGGGCCACCATCAGATTGAAGATGTGTGTGCCAAAATAAAGGAGAGCGGCAAATCGGTTGACAGGCTGATTTTCGTTCACAACGGCGGATACATAATCCGTGACCCGGAGGACGCCGAAAAAAGAGCAAAAGCAGCCTTCGGCAATGCCTTTATTTCACACGACGGAGATACATTTGAG
>JAZUJM010000228.1:0-1553 GCA_045642785.1 Acutalibacteraceae bacterium
CAGAAGCAGAGGGTTGCCATTGCGGGCGTGCTTGCAATGCAAACGGATTGCATTGTGCTTGATGAGCCCACCGCCATGCTTGACCCCATGGGCAGGCGCGAGGTTATGGCAACGGTTAACAGAATGAAAAATGAGCTCGGCAAAACGGTTGTTATGATAACCCACTTTATGGATGAAGCCGTGCTTGCCGACAGAATAATAGTTATGGATTCCGGCAGAATTGCCGTTGAGGGCACCCCGAGGGAGGTTTTTGCCGACAGCGAAAGGGTCAAAAGGCTCGGCCTTGATGTTCCTCAATCGGCGCAGATAGCTTCGCTTCTTGGCTTTAAGCAAACTGTTTTAACCCCGCAGGAGCTTGTTGACGCCATAACCGAAAGAATGGGGGGCGAAAAGGTATGAGCGCGGTAATCGAGGTTCGTTCACTCACCCATTACTACGGCAACAGCGCCAAAAACCGTTTGGCGGCAATCGAAAACATTGATTTAACAGTTGAGCGCGGCGAGCTTTTGGGCATAATCGGCCACACGGGCAGCGGAAAAAGCACGCTTATCTCCCATTTTAACGGCCTGTTAAAGCCGGATTCCGGCAAGGTGCTGTTAAACGGCAAAGATATCTGGGAAAGCAAAGAATCCCTGCGTAATTCAAGGTTTAAGGTCGGGCTTTGCTTCCAGTACCCCGAATATCAGCTCTTTGAAGAAACGGTTTACAAGGATATTGCCTTCGGGCCCAAAAATATGAAGCTGTCCGAAGGTGAGATTAACGAAAGGGTGCTTCGCGCCGCCGAAATGGCGGGGGTAAAAAAAGAGCACCTTTCAAGCTCTCCGTTTGATTTGTCCGGCGGCGAAAAGCGCAGGGCGGCAATAGCCGGTGTTATGTCCATGGAGCCGGAGGTGCTTGTGCTTGATGAACCGGCGGCGGGGCTTGACCCCGGCGGGCGCAGAAGCCTTTTTGAAATGATAAGAAATTACAGGGCGGTTACCGGGTGCACTGTTATCATAGTTTCGCACTCAATGGAGGATATGGCCTCGGTTGCCGACCGTGTGTGCGTTATGAACAAGGCAAAAATTGCAATGCTCGGCACCGTGAGCGAGGTTTTCTCACGCGGGGATGAGCTTTGCTCAATGGGGCTCAATGTGCCGGAGGCAACAAGGGTAATGCTTATGCTGCGCAAAAAGGGCTTTGATGTGCCCTGCGATGTGTTTACGGTTGAGGCGGCGGCAAAGGCACTCGGCACCCTTCTGAAAGGGGGCGCGGAGTAATGATAAGCGATATTACGATAGGCCAGTATTATTCCGGCGATTCCCTTATCCACAGGCTTGACGCAAGAATGAAGCTCTGCCTCACCTTTGCGCTTGTGGTTGTGATTTTCCTTTGCAAAAGCTTTTTGTCGCTTGCGCTTATGGCGGCGTTCACGCTTTTGGCGGCTGCTCTTTCGCGCGTGCCGCTCAAAATGATAATAAAAAGCCTTAAGCCGATAGTGATAATTCTTATTTTCACGGCGATTCTCAATATCTTTTATTCAACGGGCGGCAAAACCTATTTTGAATGGCGGT
>JAZUJM010000229.1:0-3154 GCA_045642785.1 Acutalibacteraceae bacterium
GGCCTCCGACTTTCTTGTGTGGGATATAACCTACACCATGAACGATATCGGCTACTGGTCAATGATGCCCTCGCTTACCAGCCGGGCAGACCGCCGCGACAAAATCGTTTCGCTTGCAACCCTTTTCAGCGGCCTGGGCAACCTTGCAACAATAGGCCTTGTGCCCATGCTCACAGCCGGTGAAAGTGCAATCGGCGGCAATTCAATTACCGCCTACGCCGTTGTTTCGGTTATCGCCGTTTCCGCCTTTATCGTTTGCCAGGTGTTCTGCTGCATAGGTGTTAAGGAAGACAGAACCGTCAAGGCCGAAAAGGAAGAAAGAATCGGCCTTAAAAAGATGTTCTCGGTCATCTTCAAAAACGACCAGCTGCTGTGGGCAACCCTTGTTACCCTGCTTTCAAACCTCAGCAGCGCAATGCTCACCGCCTTTGCCGCATATTATATTTACCTTAAATTCGGTTACAACGGCACAAATGTTACGCTGTTCACCGCATTTTATGCCGGTGCCGCAGGAATCCTGCTTATGCTCTTCCCCCTGCTCTCCAAAAAATTCCGCCGCAAAAACGCGCTTGCCGTTTCGCTTATCGTTTCGGTTATCGGCTACGCCTGCTTTATTCTCGGCGGCACGGTTATTCCCGATTCGGTTCGATTTCCGTTCCTTTGCGGTGCGGCTCTTGTTACCGGCTTCGGTCAGAACTGGTTTGCAATGGTTGTAATGGTTATCTTCACCAACACCATTGAATATAATGAATACAAAACGGGTTCAAGGGATGAAGCACTCATATTCTCACTTCGCCCGTTTATGTCAAAGATGTCAAGCGCCCTGCAGCAGGTTATTGTAACCGTTGTTTACCTTATAATCGGAATGACCGCTTTAACAAGCAAGGTTTCCGAATATGAGCAGCAGGCGAATTTAAAGCAGATAACAGAAGAAGCAAAGCTTAAGGGAATCAACGAGGTGCTCAGCGCCGCGCCCGACGGAATGGCGCTTAAGCTCGCCCTTTGCATGACGGTTATACCCATAATTCTTCTTACCCTCGGATTTATCATCACCCGCAAAAAGGATAAGATTGACGAAGACGAGTACGACCGTATGATAGCGGAAATAGCGGCAAGAAAAGAAGCCGAAAACAAATAAAAAGGAAGTATAAAAAATGAAAACCGACCTTCACAACTATGACATTTTTCCCAAGGTAGTGCCCATGGGCAAAGAGGTTGAAATCTGCATAAAGCCCCTCGGGGATCACGCCGATTTCGCCGGAAAAGGCAGCATTAAAGTTTGCGTTCGCCCCTTCAACGAGGGTGTTCCGGATCACTACCCCGAAAGGGCAAACTATTTTGAATACGCCCCCGTTTTTGACGAAAACGGCGTGCTTCATTTCAGGCACACCTTCAACGGTGAGCAGGAGCATTTTGTAAGAGTATTTACCGGCGAACATGACCGTGACGGCAGACTGCTTCAGCTTTCTGTTTACTCCGTTGCCGAAGACCTTGTGGGCAGATACCCCTTTATGGGCGACCTTCATATGCACACCTTCCGCTCCGACGGAAGGCAGTCCCCCGCAGTTGTTGCCGCAAATTACAGAAAGCACGGCTATGACTTTCTTGCCATCACCGACCACAGAAGATATTATCCCTCACTTGAGGCAATCAAGGCATTTAAGGATGTGCCCACAGAGTATACTCTTATCCCCGGCGAAGAGGTTCATCTGCCGAGAGTGGGCAAGGATTTTAACGATGTGCACATTGTCAATTTCGGCGGCAATTACAGCGTTAACGCCCTTGTTGATACCTGCCCCCACAACAAAGAGGTCGGCACGGCAAAGGAGCTGCGCTCATATAACGGTGCCGAGTGCCCCGATATCTTAAGCGAAGAGGAATTTGACAGCGAGGTAAACGACCTTGCAAAAACGCTCGATATACCCGCCGATGTTGAAAAATTCCCCTATGCCTGCTGCGTGTGGATTTTCAATCACATAAAAAAGGCCGGCGGCCTCGGTATTTTTGCCCATCCTTACTGGATTTCCAATGTTTTGCAGGTGCCCGAAACCCTGACCGACCTTTTGCTTGAAAGGCATCCGTTTGATGCCTTTGAGGTTCTCGGCGGCGAAAGAAACTATGAGCAGAACGGCTTCCAGACTCAGAAATACTATGAAGACAGAGCCAAGGGCAGAAATTATCCCATAGTCGGCAGCACCGACAGCCACTCCTCAATCAACAACGAAAACGCCTATGTTGCCTCCACAATAGTATTCGCCCGCGAAAACACAAGGGAGGAAATAGTTGATTCGGTTAAGAAGTTCTACTCTGTTGCCATTGACGGAATCAGCAAGGAATTCCGTGTTGTCGGCGATTTAAGGCTTTCACGCTATGCAAGCTTCCTGCTTCAGAATTTTTTCCCGCTTCATGACGACCTGTGCTATGAAGAGGGCAGACTTATGAAGGATTACGCCTGCGGAGATAAAGACGCGGCAGATGTGCTCAAAGCCATTAACGGCAGAATGAAAAAACAGCGTGAAAAGTATTTTCTTTTCTGATATTTCAAAAAGCAACTGACTTTTCAGTCTGAATTGCCGTTAAAATAACCAAATTTTACGGCGGCAGTAAAAAAAAGATAGGCACTTTTGAAAATCTTGCAAGTTTATTAAAAAAGACTTGCAAGATTTTGCTTTTTAATGTACAATATCTGAAAAATCAGCGCAATTTTTGGAGGAATCCCACTAATGAAAATGCAAAATCTTTCAGCTTCACAGTTACAGCAGCACCTTGATGAATTGGAGGAAGAGTTTGACACCTTCCGCGCAATGAAGCTGAATCTTGATATGTCACGCGGTAAGCCGGGTGCAATGCAGTTAAAGCTTTCAGAGGATATTCTGCACAGAAGATACATGGGCAACTATCTTTCAAAAAGCGGAATCGACTGCCGCAGCTACGGCCTGCTTGACGGAATTGACGAATGTAAATCCATTTTCTCCGAGCTGCTCGGGGTTGAAAAAAGGGACCTTATAATCTTCGGCAATTCAAGCCTTCATGTTATGTATGACTACATTTCTCAATGTATGCTTTTCGGAGCCTCCGGCTGCACACCGTGGTGCAAGCTTGACAAAATTAAATTTCTTTGCCCGGTGCCCGGATATGACCGTCATTTTGCCAT
>JAZUJM010000230.1:0-11870 GCA_045642785.1 Acutalibacteraceae bacterium
ATTTTTGGGCGAACACAGTTCGCCCCTACGGATTATCGGATTCAGCTTCCGTGTTTCGGTTTTTCAAATTCTGATTTGTCAATATCTCTTATATCTGATTTTACTGTACAAAACCAAAAAACATCCTTATCCACCCGTAGCATTAGGCGGTGGCGGTTTTCACATTCAGGGTTGTTTTATTTTACAAACAGGCTCTTTATTCTGTCGGCAAGGGAAAGGAAAAGCGCTTTAAGAATATTGAGCACCATTTTGCCGGCGTTCTCGTTATTCTTTTCGCAAAGGCCGGTGCTCTGAACCGGCTGCCCGTCATAATCCGAGGTGTGGGCGCAAAGCCAGCTTATAATTCCCTCCGGGCTTTCAAAATCAACCTCGGCACCGTTTGCGTCAACGGTTTCCGAGTTGATATATGCCGATTCGTCATACATAAACAAATCGTTTGAAACGGCATACCACACATGGTGATTGCTTGAAGTTTTTTTGCCGTCGGGGTAGCAGACCCTGCCGAAAAGCGAAAGCCTGCACTCACCCGGAATATTGGTTTTTTCGCTCAGATTTTCCCAAATCTCTTTTGAGTTGGTGTAATAGCCCGCAATAACATCAAAGCGGCTGACTATAAGCCAGACGGGCATATCGGCAATAGCCTCATACTGCTCGGGGGTGGGAGTGTAGGCCGGGCACATCGGGAAAGCGGCGGCGAAGAAATCGGGGTAGCTTGTTGCCATTTTAAGGGTCATTTTGCCGCCCATTGAAAAGCCGCCCACATAAATTCTTGTTAAATCAATTCTGTCGGCATTGGCGGCGATAAATTCATCAAGTGCGGCCTTTACCGATTCAACGCTGTCATTCTCCCAGTATTTTTTGTTTTCTTCATGGGTACGGGGAACAAAAAGGAAGGCTCCGCCGTTGGTGAACCGCGCCTGCAATTCCTCACTTGCCCAAAGCGGCAGATTATTCTGCTCTATCTGAGCGCCGGGCTTTGCGCCCTGACCCATACCGTGAAAATAAACCACAAGGGGATATTTAACATTCTCTTCCCCCTGCTCCGGGCAAAAATACACATAATCGGTTGCAACGCCGTTGACCTCCGGGCCGACTGCCTGCTTAAAAAGTGCTTTGTACTCCTCTATTTTTGAAACATCCGCACCGAAAGCGGGCAGAGCACAGGCGAAGAGCATAATGAGCGCCATTACCAAAGAAAGTGCTTTTTTCATAATTACTTCTCCCTTTTTTCTTTTCTTATTCCGTATTATACCATACTATTTTTGCTCAATCAATACGCTACCGCATTGTTTCTTTTTTGCTGATTTTACACTAATTTTTAAAACAAATTGACATTTGCTTAATCATTTTGTATAATAGCAGCAATAAACTTGGGCGTGATTGCGCCTTGATGGAGGGTTTAAATGAACACATATTCAAAGAAAGAGCGGAATATGTACCTTGTGGGTCTGGCCGGTCAGAATATGATTTACAACATCATAAGCAGCGGCCTTATGTACTATTTCCAGAGCGTTATCTTTTTGCCCGCAATGATTTATTCGGTAATCGTTGCCATCGCCCGTGTGTGGGATGCGATAAACGACCCGATGATGGGCACCATTGTTGACAAAACCAACACCAAATGGGGCAAATGCAAGCCCTATCTTCTCTTTGTTCCCGCCATTATTATGGTAATAACCTGCCTCTGCTTTGTTAACGGCAGGTGCACATATGATGAGGCAGGCGGCCTTATTATGTCGGCAAGGAACATCCTCATAATCGCATGGGCCGGCATTTCCTACATCCTTTGGGGAATGAGCTACACCGCCGGTGACATCCCCCTTTGGGGCGTTACCTCCCTTATGACCGAGGATGCCAAAGACCGCTCCAACATCCTTGCCCTTGCAAGAATAGTTGCCACCGCAGGTGTTGTGGGTATGCTTGTTCAGTTCGGCGCAGCCTCCCTTAAGCCTTTCTTTGCAGCAAGGGGCGTTACAAACGATGCCGACCAGCTTCAGTATTCATTCATTCTTCTTGCGGTAATCGTCACGGTTTTCTCCTCAATCCTTTTCCAGTTTGCCGGAATCGGCGTTAAAGAAAAGGTTCACCAGCAAACCGACGAGCACCACTCAATGAAAGAGAATTTCAAAACAATGTGGAGCTGCAAGCCCTTCCGTCAGCTTCTTATCTCCGGCGTGCTCAGAAGCCCCATTCAGCTTCTCTCCACCGTCGCACTCACCCTTGTTATGTATTTCTTCTTCGATAACGACCCCGGCAGAGCCCTTGTTACCGAGAGCGGAATCAACATCACCCTTATAATTCAGGTTCTTATTATCGCAATCGGCATTTTCGGCGGTATGCTTGTCGCCTCTGCAATAACTCCCTCACTTGCCACCAAATTTGAGAAAAAGTCGCTTTATAACTTCTACTCGGTTGTCGGTGCAATCCCCTTCGGCCTTGTTTTCGTTATCTACAAGATTGCCGGCGCAGGCGTAAAGACCTCACTTCTTTGGTCGGTAATTATGGGCGTTGTATTCTTTGCAGCATCCTGGGCTCAGGGCGGCCTTAACGTGCTTCAGTCCATTATGATAGCCGACTGTGTTGACTATGAGGAATATCACAACGGCATCCGCCCCGACGGCGTTTTCTTCTCCGGCCAGAGCTTCATAACAAAGCTTTCCGCGGGCATTGCCACCATTATTTCCGGTGCGGTTTACCATGTTGTTAACTGGAGCGGCGGAATCATCGAGAACGCCAACTCCGCCCTTGCCGCCGGTACGGCTTCATTTGCCACCGATTATTCAAAATTTGCTTCGGCAATGTTCTTCCTTGTTTCCGTTCCTCCCATGGTCGGTATGATTCTTTCCGCAATACCCACATGGAAATATGCACTTCTCAACAGCGAGCACAAGAAGATTCTTGAATCACTTGTCAGCAAGCGCCACGAGAATGAGGAAAAGGCAAACTGATTTTGTCACTTTCGGCGCGCCGTTTCTCCGTCAAAGGTGAAACGGCGCGTTTTTAATAATCTGCCATCGCATTAAATCACAAATCTTATCGGAGGAACCTATGCCGGATTATTCAAAAACAAGGCGGGCGTGCTTTTTCTGCTACCCCGCCATGGCTTCCGTTTTCAGTATGCCGCCCATGCTTTTCGTAACCTTTCACGGAATGTACGGCATCAGCTACACCCTGCTCGGCACGCTGATTCTTATTAATTTCTGCACTCAGCTTGCAATCGACCTTATTTTTACATTCTTTTCAAAGCATTTTGACATAAAGCTTACCGTTCGCGTTATGCCGCTCATAACCTCGGCGGGGCTTATTGTTTATTCCCTTGTGCCCGCGTTTTTTCCGCAGTACGCCTTTGCCGGGCTTGCGGCGGGCACGGTTATCTTTTCCGTTGCGGCAGGGCTTTGCGAGGTGCTTATCAGCCCCATTGTTGCCTCTATCCCCTCTGACCACCCGGAAAAGGATATGAGCTTTCTGCACTCACTCTACGGCCTTGGAGTTCTCGGCGTGGTGCTTATCTGCACCGCATTTTTCAGACTTTTCGGCACAGATAACTGGATATATCTTTCACTTTTCTGGGCTGTGCCCCCCGTTATCTCTTCATTGCTGTTTTTCCTTTCACCCATGCCCGAAACCGAGATTTCTCAGGATGAGGGAGGCGGCAGGCAGAGCGGCAGAGCAGCCGGGCTTGCTTTCTGTGCCGGGTGCATTTTCCTCGGCAGCAGCAGCGAAAACATAATGACGGGCTGGATTTCCAACTTTATGGAAAAGGCTCTTCTTGTGCCCAAAACAGTCGGTGATATTTTCGGCATGGCGGTATTCGCCCTGCTGCTTACTTTGGGCAGGCTTCTGTATTCCAAATTCGGCAAAAACATTGTTAAAACTCTTCTTATAAGTATGCTTTGCGCCTTTGTGTGCTATCTGGCGGCAGGTTTATCGCCGAGTGCCGTGCTTGCGTTTATCGCCTGCATTTTTACCGGATTTTTCACCTCAATGCTGTGGCCGGGCTCACTTATTATGATGGAAGAAAAGGTTCCACACCCCGGAGTTGCGGCCTATGCCCTCATGGCGGCAAGCGGCGACCTCGGCGCTTCCTTTGCCCCGCAGTTGACGGGAGTCGTAATCGACAAGGTTGCCGCCGGCTCCATAGCCGAAAAGCTCAGCGCGGAGTATTCACTTGCACCCGAGCAGATTGGTCTTAAGTTCGGTATGCTTTGCGCCGCGGTGTTCCCGCTTCTCGGCTCCTTGTGGATAATCTTCGGCAGAAAGCTGCTTTCAAAAAAGAACGAAAAAGCAGATTCGGGAAAACTCAAATAACTTTTTCGTCAAACTCGGCATTGACTTTTCTGCGGCAATTTGTTAAAATAGCCCTGTTGACAGAGGTGCGGTTCTCACCCCGATTGCTCGATTTGCCGGCACAGCATTGCAAAACGGGAGGGGCGCCGCCGAAGTATGTGCCTGCCGTGCCGGGCAGCTCACGCTGGGGGAGCGCAGAATATGCGTTTCACTGTCGTAAATTTTTACGGAGCACTGCCAAATTTATTTGGTTTGTTCCGTTTTTGCTTCCCGAACCGATTAAGGGTCAAAGGCGAACAGGCCTTTGACTCTTTTTATTTTTCGGGAGGTTTTTTATGAAAAAAAGAATTGCTTTTGCCGCTTTTCTTGTGCTGATTGTTGCCGGAATATGCGTGGTGTTTTACGGCAATGCGCTTGACCACACCGTGTTTATCGGCACTGCGTGGTCGATAGTTCCGCCCGTGGTTGCCATAATTCTTGCCCTCATAACCAAAGAGGTTTATTCCTCGCTTTTCCTCGGCCTTGTTGCGGGCGCTCTGCTCTATGCAAGGTTTAACACGATTGACACCCTTGAAGCGGTTTTCACCAAGGGTATAATCGCCGGCCTTTCATCCTCGGGCAACATCGGCATTCTCACTTTCCTTGTTACCCTCGGAATACTTGTTGTGCTCCTCGGCCGCTCCGGCGGAACAGCCGCCTACGGCAGATGGGCGGGCAAGCACATTCACTCCCGCCGCGTTGCAATGCTTTCCACCTTTGCCATGGGCGTGGTGCTGAGCGTTGACGATTACTTCAACACCCTCACCGTGGGCAATGTTATGCGCCCGATTACCGACCGCAACAATATTTCCCGCGCCAAGCTTGCCTATATCATTGACGCCACAGCCGCGCCGATGTGTATGATAATGCCCATTTCATCGTGGGCAGCCGCCGTTTCAAGCAACATTGAGGGCGCAAACGGAGTTGAGCTTTTCTTAAAAGCCATTCCGTTCAATTTCTATTCTCTACTGACCCTTGCCACCGTTGTCATAACCGCCGTTCTTCAGTTTGAATTCGGCAGCATGAAAATTCACGAAGAAAACGCAAAAAAGGGCGACCTTTTCACCGTTAAAAATCACAACCTTGAGGAGGAGCCACTCCCCGAAACGGGAAAGGGCAGAGTGATTGACCTTGTTTTTCCCGTTGCCCTGCTCATAATCACCTGCATTTCCTACATGCTTTACACCGGCGGATTTTTCTCCGGCGTTGACCTTATTACCGCCTTTGCAAACTGCAGCGCTTCGCTCGGATTGTGCATGGGTTCGCTTGTAACCCTCGGCGTTTCAATATGCTATTATTATCTGCGCGGGCTTATGAGCTTCGGCGAGCTTATGGATTCAATCGCCACCGGCTTTAAATCAATGGTGCCCGCCCTGCTCATTCTTATTTTTGCGTGGAGCTTAAGTGAAATAACCGTTCTTCTGGGCGTAAACGATTTTGTTGCCGGCATCTTTGCGGGAAGCGCCGCAAAGCTCTTCTTCCTGCTGCCCGCGATAGTATTCGCAATCTCGGTTGGCCTTGCCTTTGCCACAGGCTCCTCCTGGGGCACCATGGGCATTCTTCTGCCGATAGTTGCAGGCATCGGCCTTGAACCGCAGATGATGATAATTTCAATCTCCGCCTGCCTTGCGGGCGCTGTGTGCGGCGACCATATCTCCCCCATTTCGGATACCAACATCATGTCCTCCACCGCGGCAAAGTGCGACCACCTTGCCCATGTTTCCACACAGATTCCCTATGCGGTTGTGGTGCTCTCGGTTTCGTTTGTTGTGTACATAATCGCAGGCCTCACCCAAAGCGCGGCAATCTGCCTGCCGACAGCCTTTGCGCTTCTTTTAGCCGTTCTGCTCACTATTTATTTTATCGGTAAAAAGAAAAACGGCAAAAACGCTATTGAAAAATCGGAGGTTATGTTGTAATATTAGCGGGTAAATAAAAAACGGAGGGAAAACATGGATAATCTTTTAAAGGGCAGCTTCAAAAAGCTTGACAACAACATCTTTCTTCTTAAGTATGAGAATGACTATGCCCTCGACACTCTTCTCAGCCACGGCGTAAAAAGCGTTGGTGAGCTTGCAACATTTATGCAGAAATATTTCAAGGCTCACAAGGGCGAAATCAAAATGAACAAGGGCGGCTACGCCTGCACCACATTTAACGCTTTCAAAGAAAACGGCGACCATATTATGGCTCGCAACTTTGATTACAAAGACGCCCCCAGCATTGTTGTGTGGACCGCACCCGAAAAGGGCTACAAGAGCATTGCCATGACCGACACCAATGTTATGCTTTACGGCAAAAAGCTCGGCGAAAAGGATAACAAAAACCGCCTTCTGCTTGCCCCCTATGCCTGCATGGACGGCATTAACGAAAAGGGACTTTGCATAGCAGTTGTTGAAATCAAAACAAAGGCCACCAAGCAGGAAACCGGCAAAACTCCCATAACCACCACGGTTATGATTCGTGCGGTGCTTGACAAGTGTGCAAATGTTGAAGAGGCGATTGAACTCTTTAAACAGTATGATATGCACGATTCCCTTTTCTGCAACTATCACTATCAGATTTCCGACGCCTCCGGCAAAACAGCCGTTATCGAATACATCGACAACAAAATGGTTGTTCTTCGCCCCGAAGACAAATACCTTTACCTTGTCAACTTCTACGCCACCCCCAACACTCCGGTTGAAAAGGGCTTCGGCTACACCCGTGAAAAGTGGCTTCATGAAGAATTTGATGCCACCAATCACATTATGGATGAAGACAGAGCAATGCAGATTCTTGAAAAGTGCAAGCTTAATTACAAGCACAAAAGAGGCTATATGATTACAAGCCTCTGGAGCGCGGTATATAACTGCACACAGAAAACAATGCTTCTTTGCGCCGGAATGGATTACTCAAAGAAATACAGCTTCGGTATTGACGCCCCGGCAGACCTTTAATATATGACTTAAAACTCCGTCTTTCATCCGAAAGGCGGAGTTTTTTGTGAGCATAAATTAACCCAACAGTATGTTCATAAAAAGCAGCCCCGCCACCCCGGGCAATCCGAGGGCAGCCGAAGTGAGAAGAGAGAAGCCGTTAACCGCAACGGTAATTCCCGTTACCGCACCCGCAACATTAACGGCAAAAACCGCCGCCATGCCCTGAAGAGCCGAAAGGAAAAAAGCTTTTCCCCCGCCCTTCCTGAGAACACAGCGAAGCAGAATAAGCGAAGCGGTGCATAAAAAAACGGCAAGCAGCACTTTGGTTCCGGTTGTCATATTTTCCCCTTTCTCAGCTGAAAACCGCAATATCGTCGCATTGGGCCCCGCTGTCCCTTGCAAGCTTCAAAAGGAATCTGTATTTTGCCCTGAGCGACTGAATTTCATAAATAATCGAATCAAGCATCATTTCATCATTTTCCATATTGAAGCGGTCATATGCCTCTTCAAGCAGCTCACGCGTGCGGTGAATTTCATAAACAAGGTCTGCTTCGTGCTCCTCTCTGCGTGAGGGGAGCAGTATTTTTTTGCCTATTGCAAGCGAAAATTTCTCTTTAATTCTCATTTTTTTATCCTCCTGCAAATATTTCTATGGTAATTGTTGCCCGAATATGATAAAATGATACGGTATATTTAATTTATTGTGAAAGGTGAGAATGCAAAATGAACTTTTACCCCATGAAGCTTAAGCCCTATGTTTCCGAAACCATATGGGGCGGCAAAAGGCTCATTGAGGAATACGGAATCGAAACCGAAAAGGATAACGCCGCCGAGGGCTGGATGCTCTCCTGCCACGAAAGCGGATTATGTACAATAGAAAACGGCGAATTTGCCGGCAAGTCGCTGCGCGAGGTGTGGCTTGACAACCCCGGTATCATCGGCGAAAACGGCAAAAAGTTCAAGGATTTCCCGATTCTCATTAAATTCATTGACGCTCTTGACGACCTTTCGGTTCAGGTGCACCCCACCGCGGATTACTGCCGAAAAACCGGCAAAGGCGAAAGCAAAACCGAGTGCTGGTATGTGCTTGACACCGCGCCCGGTGCAAGCCTGCTTATGGGCTTTAAGGATAAAATAAGCAGCGAGGATTTTCGCAAAACAATAGAAGAGGGCAGAGTAACCGACGTTGTTAAAAGATACAATGTAAAAAAAGGCGATTTCTTCTTTATCGAATCCGGCACTCTTCACGCCATATGCAGCGGTGTTCTGCTTGCCGAGGTGCAGGAAAGCTCAAACACCACTTTCCGTATTTTCGATTACAACCGGCCCGGCAAAGACGGCAAGCCCCGCGAGCTTCACATTGAAGATGCCGTGGCGGTAACAAAGTGTGAGCCCTATTCGCCGAGCAGATGCTGCCGCGACAAGGAGCCGTTTGAGGGTGCAAAGCACCCGCTTGCCGAGTGTGAGCTTTTCACCGTGAGCGAGGTTAAGGTCAACGGCGAATACAGAGGAACCGCTTCAAATGAATCCTTTGTTTCCCTGCTCATTTTAGAGGGCAGCGGAAGCCTTGAAACAGCCGCAGGCACCCTGCCTTTAAAGAAAGGCGAAAGCGTATTTATCCCTGCGGGCTACGGTGATTTTACCGTCAGCGGAAAAGTTGAGATTCTTGAAACAACAGTATAACTGCAAAGGAACAATATAAAATGGCAATAGTCAGCGCACAGAATTTAACAATGGATTTTGCGGGCAAGGTGCTTTTCAGCGGAATTAATTTTGATGTTAATCCCGGTGAGCACGCCGGGCTGATAGGTGCAAACGGAACGGGAAAAACCACCCTTTTCAAGCTTATCACCGGCGAGCTTGAGCCCACCGACGGCGGTATTTTTACATCCCGCGGCGCAAAAATAGGCTACCTGGAGCAGCACGCCTGCGCCGGGAGCAGGCTTTGCGTGCTTGATGAGGCTATGACCGTTTTTCGCCCGCTTATGGAAGCGGAGGCGGAGCTTGAAGAAATAGCCGCAAAAATCGACTCCGGCAGCGGTGACCGCTCCGCGCTGATAGAGCGCCAGCAGGAGCTTAACGAAAGCTTTCAGAACAACGGCGGCCTCACCTTCCGCAGCCGTACCCGCTCGGCACTTATCGGCCTCGGCTTTGAGGAGCGCGACCTTTATCTGCCGTGCGAAAAACTGAGCGGCGGCCAGCGCTCAAAGCTTTCCATGTGCAAGCTGCTTTTGAGCAATGCCGATTTGCTTTTGCTTGATGAGCCCACAAACCACCTTGATATTAACGCCACCGAATGGCTTGAAGCCTTTTTGCTCGGCTTTAAGGGTTCGATAATCGTCATATCGCATGACCGTTATTTTCTTGACAAGGTAACCGGCAAAACTCTTGAATTATCCCACGGCAAAATGTACTCCGCGCCGGGCGGCTACACCCGGTATATGGAGATAAGAGAAGAGCGCCTTGAATCCGAGCGCAGAAAATACGAAAACGATATTGCCGAAATAAAGCGCCTTGAGGCGATGATTCAAAAGCAGATAGAGTTCGGTCAGGAGCGCAACTACATAACCATTGCCAGCAAGCAGAAATCCATTGACAGAATTAAGGAACAGCTTGTTGTGCCCGACGGAAAGCTTGCGGGCGTTCGCATAAAATTCGAGCCCGTTGCCGAAACGGGCAACGAGGTGCTCAATATCAACGGCCTTTCCAAATACTTCGGCACAAAAACTCTTTTTGAAAACGCGGAGCTTCATGTAAGAAAGGGCGACCGGGTTTTCATTCTGGGCCCCAACGGGTGCGGTAAAACCACCCTTTTAAGAATACTGACAAAACAGATAAGCGCCGATTACGGCTCTTTCAGCTTCGGTGCCAATGTTAAAACCGGGTATTTTGACCAGAGCCTTGAAAACCTTACGGGCGGCAAAACCGTGCTTGATGAAATATGGGATGAGCACCGCAGCTTTCACGAAACCAAGGTGCGCAGTTACCTTGCCCTTTTCCTTTTCCGCGGTGATGATGTGTATAAAAATGTTGACACCTTAAGCGGCGGTGAAAAGGCCAAGCTCTGCCTGCTTAAGCTTATGCTCTCCGGCGCAAATGTGCTTTTGCTTGATGAGCCCACCAACCACCTTGACATCCCCTCGCGTGAGGCGCTTGAAGATGCACTTGCCGAGTTTGAGGGCACGGTTATCGCCGTGTCGCACGACAGATATTTTATCAACAAGCTTGCCACAAGAATCTGCCGCATGGCAAAAAGCGGCCTTGTTAAAACCGACGGCGGTTACGATGACTACATTGCGGCACTTGCCTCCGAAGCCGAGGCAGCAAAGGCGCCGGCAAAGGCCGAGCCCAAGGTTAACGACTATAAGCTTCGCAAGGAGCGCGAAAGCGAGATAAACCGCCTTCGCGGCAAAATAAAGCGCGGCGAAGCGGCAATAGACGAGCTTGACACCGAGATTACCCAAATAAACGAATCACTTTCCACACCCGAAGTGTCGGCGGATTTTCAGCGGGTGCTGGAGCTTACCGAAAAAATAAACGCGCTTTCCGCAAAGCAGGAGGAGCTTATGCAGAGCTGGGAAGAATGGAATGAACGGCTCAGCGAGCTTACGGAGGAATAAAAATGCTTAAGATAGTTCCCTACAAACCGAAATATCAGAACGACCTGCGCGAGGTTTGCCTTAACACGGCCTACCCCTCGGCGCACGAGCCGATTGAAAGAAATTACCTTTTAAACACCTACTGTGACTATTATCTTGAGGATGACGGTGCATTCTGCTTTGCCGCCGTTGATGAAAACGATACGGCTCAGGGATATATTCTTTGCGCCCACAATTACAGGCGCTATCTTCGCCGGGTTCGCCCCTATGTTAAGCAGGCAAAGCTTTCCGGCTTTGACCACTATGCCGAGGGCATAGGCGAAAGATTTGCCGTGGCGGTTTTCGGGCACCGTTACCCCGCACATATGCACATTGACATTAACCCCGGCTTTCAGCGTATGGGTGCCGGCTCCCGCCTTGTTGATGCGCTGATAAATAAGCTCCGCGAAGAAAACATTCCCTCTGTTATGCTCATTGCAGGTTCCGGCAACGATGCGGGAATAAGTTTTTACAAAAAATACGGATTTAAAATGGTGCTTAAAATAGGCCCTGCGGCAATTATGGCCTATGATATCAAACCGCTTGACGGGGAGGGAAAATGATGCTTGATTATGCAGTTATCGGCACCGGCTGGATTACCGCCTCTTTCATTGACGGAGCAAAGCTTGACGGTAATATGAACCTTTCCGCCGTGCTTTCAAGAAGCAGGGAAAAGGGCGAAAAATTCGCCGCGGAAAACGGCTGTGAAAGGGTTTTCACCGATATTTCGGAGCTTGCAGCCTCCGACATCCCCGCAGTTTATGTTGCAAGCCCCAACGCCCTGCACACAAGGCAGGCGGAAATTCTGCTTGAAGCCGGCAAGCACGTTATCTGCGAAAAGCCGATTACCGTAACCCCCGCCGAGCTTGAAAAGCTGAATGAAATTGCCGATAAAAACAACTGTGTTTTTGTTGAGGCGATTATGTATATGTTTTCCCCCGTGCGCCGGATGCTCACGGAAGCACTCGGCAAAATCGGCAAAATC